>WQYP01000026.1 GCA_009781185.1 Phycisphaerales bacterium
CATCAACAACCGCATTGCCTTGGACATGCTGCGTGACGCTCAAATGCCCGGTCGTATCCTGACCACGACTGCCCTGCACACAGAAAGAGCAGCTAAATGACCTGTAATGATGCTATAGTCTCATTTTTTTCGACTGGTTTCGGGTAAACCAGTTCGCATGAAGAACATTTTTTTCCATCCCGAATCGTTTCTGCCCGTGAGGCAGGCGGCGGTGCGCCTTAGCGTTCCCGCCGTGCGGTCGCGAACCGAAGCTGACGCCGGTCGTGAGCCCTATCTGTGTGTTGGTCGTCAAGAAAGTTCTGAGAGCAAGAAGGAGGTTCGTCGTGCCTAATAATCCCTCGACCCCATTAGCGAAGCCCGATTCGACGATACCGAGGCTGTCGTTGCGGCCCTCTGACGCGGCGAAGGCGCTGGACATTTCGGAGCGGAAGCTCTTTTCGCTCACCGCCAGCGGCGAGATTCCGTGCGTGAAGTTTGACAACGTCAAACTCTATCGAGTCGCGGCGCTCGAAGAGAGCCTGAGGCGAAAGGAGGAGGAGACGCGTAACGGCTCTTCAGTTCGCGGCAAACGATCAAAATCTTAAACAAAAAACGCCGCGAATCCGTGCAGAGGCTCACTCAGACGCAAGAAAAACGTTACACTCGTGAGCCCGGAATCGGCGTGAAAATTGGTGACGGACATTGCTCCTCCCAAACGACGGAAGGGCAAGCAATCCCAACAGCGAAGCAAAGGACGGTGATGTATGGCAACGGTATTTCAGCGAAACGGGCGATGGCACGCGAAAATCAAGGACGAACGTGGACGATGGGCGACGCGCTCATGCGGAACCGCAGACAAGGCGACTTCGAAGGCGTGGGCTGCGGATTGGGAAAAGAAGGCGAGGGACGTTCGGGAAGGCCGCGTCGATCCGAAAGCGGAAGCCTACGCATTGGCCGAAGCGACGCCGCTGGCGGAGCATGTGGATGCGTATGCGGCGGATATGGTGGCGAGGGGGGCGTCCGCGAAGCATTGCCGCAACACGATTCAGCGTGTGCGGAGGGTGATGGAGATCGCGGAGCTTTCGAAATTGAGTGCCATTACGCCGGCGGCGATCAATAACGCGGTGAAAGTGCTGCGGGACGGGGGCATGGCGAAGGCCGGATTATGCCACAATCTCCGGGCGGTGAAGATGTTCTCGCGCTGGCTGTGGCGCAATGGGAAGATGCGCGATGACGCCTTGGCCAGCGTCAAGGTGGGCACCGTGCAGAAATCAGAGCGCGTGCGGAGGCGGCGAGCTTTGAGTCGGGAAGAATTTGCGGTACTGCTGGCGACGATTGAGAAGGCAGAGGTTTCGTTTTGCATGAGCGGGTCGGAACGGGCAATGCTCTACAAGGCTGCGGTGGGGACGGGACTGCGTGTCAAAGAACTGGCGAGTTTGACACCGGAGCGTTTCGACCTTGAAGCGGAAGGTGGGCCGGCAGTGAGGGTGGTGGCGGCATACTCCAAACGGCGGAGAGACGATCGGCAACCCATCACGGTGGACTTAGCGGAGGCTCTGGCGGTCTGGCTCAAGGGCAAGCCAGCGAAGTCGCCGGTGTTCAACCTGCCGTCTTCAGAACACACGGCGGAAATGTTCCGGGCAGATGTTCGATTGGCCAGAGCGAAGTGGATACGTGCCGTGGCTGACCGGAAAGAACGGCGGGAGCGGCGTAAGAGCGACTTTCTGGCAGTAGAGGACAAGAGCGGAGCACGACTGGACTTCCACGCCCTGCGGCACACGTACATAACATGGATTGTCAGCTCTGGTGCGGCGGTGAGCGTGGTGCAGGCGATGGCCCGTCACTCCACGCCAACACTGACCTTCGGCGTCTACTCACACGTAACCCTCGCCGACGAAAGCCGGGCGCTGGCGGCGTTGCCGGTGTTCGGAACGCCCAAACCGACGACAGAGAAGAACATTCTGCGTGCGACGGGAACAGACGACGTTTCACCCCACCAAACGAACACCGAAACAAGCGCACCACGGGCGCACCAAATTGGACGCGAGAACGTGCGAACTGGTGCGAATGAGTGCAATTATGGAGCCATGTTGAGACTTGCTCCAAGCATCGACGAAACCCCTGAATTTACGGGGTCTGGCGAGTTGTTGCGAGTTGGTGCGGGAATAAGCGATACAGGCCGGAGCGGGATTCGAACCCGCGACAAACGGATTTGCAATCCGCCCCATTGGTCCACTCTGGCATCCGGCCGAACAAAGAAATTGTAGCGTATCCGTGTGAAAATAAACAGCATGAAGAAAATTCGAATTTCGAGTTTAACTCTTTTCTGATAGTCTGACCCAAGGATATTCACATGGAGGTACTCATGTTCAAAATCCGGCTGTTGGCTGTCCTGCTGGTTGTTGTGTGTTTCGTCTCTGTTGCGTGTGGTCAGACCACGACTTGGCAGCCGGTTGGCTTGTGCGGCGGCGGCGGAATGTTCAATCCGGTCATCAGTCCGGCGGATCCGAAAACGGCCATGATCCACTGCGATATGAGTGATGTGTTCCTGACGCACGACAACGGCCAATCGTGGGAGATGGTCCATACCGCACAACTTCGCTCGAATACGCGCTGCAGAGGCGCATTCCATCCGACGGATGTGAATATCATCATTTCTCCGGGCGGATCGAGCACGCTGAAGATCACCCACGACGGCGGCAAGACGTGGCAGGAACTGGCAAAATTCAACGAGGCGCTCGTGGGGCGGGTTGTGATGAATCCTGACAATCCCGAGCAAATGTTGGTGGGCGTGGGAAAAACAACGCGGTACTCCATCGACGGCGGGAAAACGTGGCGGGAATGCAAGGATGTTCGCGGCGCGATCGTGAACGCTTATTTCATCAAGGAAACCTGTTATCTTGCGACGGAAGAAGGCGTTTATTGCTCGGGCAACCTAGGCGGTTCGTGGCTCAAATTTTCCGACGAGTTGCAGGGCCTCCGCGGTTTTACCGGTGGTACGAAGGACGGGATAACCACGCTCTACTGCACGGTGCCGGGAAAGGATCAGGAAGGTAAATATGTTGGTGGGATTTATCGTTGGCGGACGGGCGATACGGCGTGGCAATCGGTGATGGGGACGGGATTGAATATGGATATTAAGCCGTTTGACAAGTGGGCGCATTATTCGGTGGCGCAATATTTCGATGTGGTCACGACCGATCTTGCACCCGAGACGGTGTACGTGAGCAGCGCCAACACCGGCATACCGCCGCCGCACCATGCAACCGTCTATCGCTCCGATGACGCCGGCAAAACCTGGCGAGCCACCTTCTACGGCGACCCGCGTTACCCCGGATGTAATGTTGAAAAATCGTACATGACTGCTGAGGATGGACAGTTTTATCAGCACATTGGCGAGTTGGCGATCAATCCGCGCGATCCGGAACATGTGCTGCAGGTGGAAGGCTCGTGGACGTATTACACGCTCGACGGCGGCAAGTCGTGGCAATCCACCAGCGGCAGCGCCGTAGGTGAGCCGCAACATAACGCCGCGTGGCAAAACAGCGGACTGGTAGTCACCACAACCTGGCATTATTACATCGATCCACATCAGTCCAACCGTCATTACATCTGTTATACCGACATCGGTTTTGCAAGATCGCTGGACGCGGGCAAGACGTGGATCTGGTGGGCACACGCGGATTCCTCGCCGTGGCGGAATACCTGCTACGACGTGGCGTTCGATCCGGAAATCCCCGGCAAAATGTGGGGGGCTTTCTCCAATCTGCACGACATCCCCAACGACAACGTGATCAGCGAACGGCACAATAGACCCTCTTCGCGCGTCGGCGGCGTGTGCGTGTCGAACGATTTCGCGGACACGTGGACGGTGGTCAAAGGCGAATTGCCTGTGTTGCCCTGCACCAGCTTGGTGCTGGATGCGAAATCGCCCAAGAACGCTCGCACGCTTTATGCAACGTTTTTCAGTGAGCGTACAGGCGTAGGAGGCGGGGTTTACAAGTCGGTCGATGACGGGAAAACGTGGACCGCGAAGAATAAGGGCCTGGGCGATGCGACGAACATGCGGGCGTATCGGATTTCGATTCATCCCGACGGAACGCTGTTCTGCGTGATCACGGCATTGACGGAAAACAATCGCAAATTCCAGCAACCGGGCGCAGGCTTGTATCGTTCGACGGACGGGGCGGAATCGTGGCAATGCATCAGCGGGAGTATCCCGGCACTCTGGCCGAAGGATTTCACCGTCGATCCGCAAAACAGCAAGATCGTGTATCTGGGACTGTCGGATGCGAACGGCGAAAAGTGCGGCGGACTGTATCGCACGAAGGACGGCGGCAAGTCGTGGAACCTGCTCACACGCAACGGCCCGCAACATTTCGGCGCTTATCTGCATCCGTCACGCCCCGGCTGGATTTATGCGACGCTCTGCGAAAACTCGCCGGACTACGGACTGTTTCTCTCGAAGGATGACGGCAAGACGTTCAAGCCTGTTCGCGGGATGCCCTTCGACAATGCGATGCGTGTGACGTTTGATCCCGCGGACGCCAACACGATTTATGTGAGCACCTTCGGCGGCAGCGTGTGGAAAGGACCGGCAGAGTGACGACGGGAATTAGCCACAGACACCCCCAAACGTAATGTTGTATACTGACAGACTATGTTCCTCGTTGCTGACATTCAGCTCGAATTCCTCAGCCAGAGTTTCTGGTGGATCGCCATCGTCGGCATCGCCGGAATCGCCCTGCTGATTCACGCATTCCTGCTGCGTCGGGACACGCCATCGCCGCCGGGTGCCACGGGGCTGCGCAGTTCGCAGACCCGTGCTGGTAGCCGCACATCGGCAATCGCCGCGGTCCCGGAGCGGCTCACGCTGCTGGGATTCCCGCTCTCCTGGGTCGCCGCGATTATCGCCATCGCCGCGATGTTGCTGACGATCCCGGTCGCCATGCTCAATCCCGCACTCGGCCACGGCCCGTTAGCGATGTCCTGGACGCTGCTCGTGCTGATCGTCGCCGTCTATCTTTTTTATCGCCGCGTTTATCACTACCTGCCGCGAGTCCGCATGGTCACGCTCTTCGCCCTGCGAACGCTGGGCATGATCACGCTGACCATGCTGCTCTTCCAGCCGGTGCTGGGCTTCATCAAAACGCCGGAAAGTCGCTCGAAGCTTGCGATCATCGTCGACGCCTCCGGCTCGATGAGTTATTCCGACGCCCCCAATCAGCCCAACCGCTACCGCCAGGCTGCCATCGCCGTGCAAAACACGCTGGTCCCGCGTCTAGAGAAAAATTTCGACCTCCAGATTTTCGCCTACGACGGCAAACACTCCGCTCCGCTCAAATCCTCTGACGAACTCGACCAGATCGCTCCCAACGGCGAATCGACCGACCTCGGAGCCGCCATGGCCCTGGCCGCCAACGCCACCCAGGCCGTCCTGATTTCCGACGGCATCCACAACGGCACCACCACCATCGACGCCGAACTCGGCAGCATCACGATTCCCGTGCACACCGTGCGAGTCGGCAGTTCGGATGTCGAGCCCTCGACGGTGCCGGACATTGCCGTGGTCGCTGTCGAAGGCCCGCAGACTGCGACGGTCAACAACCTCGTCACACTGACCGCCTCGATCAAGTCGACAGCCCTCTCGGACCGCACGATCAAGGTGATCCTCCAAACACCGACGGAAGCGGGAGCAGAAGGAGGGGGGGGCGGAACGGTTTTGGACGAACAGCGTTTGGTCCTCCGTTCCGGCCCGACGCCGCAGACCGTGCAGCTCAAGTTCACGCCGGACAAGGTCGGCCGAACGACAGTTCGCGTCCGAGTCCCCGTAGACCCCGGCGAACGCTCCGAAGCGAACAACCAGCAGGATTTCCCCTTACTGATAACGGACCCGAAACTGGCCGTGCTCTACATCGAAGGCCGCGTTCGCCCGGAGGTCGGACCGTTGCGGCGGATGCTCGATCAGGACCCAAACGTCAGCGCCATCTCGATGGTGCAGATGCAGGCCGGCAAATTTGAATTGCGTGGCACAAAACCCGGCGATGATCTCAAAGGCCTCCCCACAACACTGGCACAATGGAAGCGATTCAAAGTCATCATCCTCGGCGACCTCGACGCCTCCTTCCTGAGCCCCCAACAACAAAAAGATCTGGAGCAAGCCGTCCGCGAAGGCTCCGGCCTGCTGATGATCGGCGGCCAAAATTCCTTCGCCCCCGGCGGCTGGGGAAACACAACACTGGCAACACTTCTGCCGGTCTCGCTCGATCGCGTACAACCGCCGCAGTTGGACACCAAATTCGTCCCGCAGCTCACCGCCGCCGGCAACGTTCATCCGATCTTCCGCAACATCACGCAATTTTTCATCGCCCCTGACGGCCGCAAAGGGGGGGGGCCATCGCAGCAAATGCCCGAACTCGACGGCTGCGTCGCACTCGCCGCCCCCAAACCCGGTGCCGTCGTCCTGGCTGTTCATCCCACCGACAAAATCAACGGCGCCCTCGCAACGGTCCTGGCCGTCCAGCAATTCGGCCAAGGCCGCACCGCCGCCTTCGCCGCCGACACCACCTGGCATTGGAACCTGTTCCTCCGCGCCATGGAAAAAGATTCCCCCTACAACCGTTTCTGGGGCCAGATGGTCCGCTGGCTCGCCTCCCACGAAGACCTCCAAAAAAAGACAGGCCCTTCCGTCACCGCCATGCTCGCCAAAGAACGCTACGAAGCCGGCGAACCCGTCACCCTACGCGCCGCCGTCACCGACAAGGAAGGCCAATCCACCAATTACGCCACCGTCAGGGCCGAAGTCACCGGCCCCGACGGCAAAACCTCGCAAGTACCCCTCACCGCAAAGTCCGCCCCCGGTTCTGCCAGCGGTTCGTCCGACACAGTAGGCATCTACGAAGCCGTGTACCATCCTAAAATGTCCGCCACCTACACCGTGACCTTCAAAGCCACCAAAGACAAATCCGACCTCGGCAAAGACCAAACCACCCTGGTCGTACTCGCCGCCGCATCGGAAAAAGAAGTCCTCGCCGCCCAGCCGCAGATCTTGCAACTGATCAGCCACACCACGCACGCACGCCACATAGAACTCGCCGCCGTCACCTCTCTGGCCGACACACTCGCCGCCTCGCTTCCCCCGGCCGCGATTGCCACCAAAACCACTTTCCCGCTCTACCACAACCGCATTTTCTTCTTCGCCTTCATCGCCTGTTTCGCAACCGAGTGGTTCCTGCGACGAAAGTGGCAACTACAATAACGTAAGTAAGTGTTGTTGACGGGCGGGCATGAAAAAGGCAACCCACGGCGGCGCGGCATCGCCGCTTGCCGTGGGCTAAAAGCTGCGGCCCCTACCGGGGCCGAGCGGCATGCAAGCATGCCGGCTAAATAGTCGCTCCCTTACGGTCGCGGCTCTGATGATTCGCGGGCAGGATTTTACCGTCCGCCGAGGCCGGAGATGGCGATGCCGCGGATGAAGTAACGTTGGAAGATGAAGAACAGGGCGATGATAGGGAGTGTCATGACGAAGGCGCCGGCCATGATGAGGGAGTTGTTGGTGCCGGAGACAAGGTTGAACTTGTAGAGGCCGAAGGCGAGGTTGTAGAGGCGTTCGTCGTTGAGGTAGATGAGGGGGCCCATGAAGTTGTTCCAGGAGGCCATGAAGGCGAAGATCGCGACGGTGACGAGCGTGGGGCGGATGAGTGGGAGCATGATGTGCCAGTAGATGCCGAAGAAGCCGCAGCCGTCGATTCGGGCGGCGTCTTCGAGTTCTTTCGGGATGGAGAGGAAGAATTGTCGCATCATGAAGATGTAGAAAGCGGAGCCGAAGGCGGCGCCGACCCAAAGGGGGTAGAGGGTGTTGTACCAGCCGATGGATTTGTGGATGAGGAAAACGGGGATCATGGTGACTTGTGCGGGGATCATCATGGTGGCCAGGAGGATGCCGAAGAAGATATTGCGGCCGGGGAAGTCGATGCGGGCGAAAGCGTAGGCGGAAAGCGATGAACCGAAGGTGGTCAGGAGGATGGTGAGAATGGCTAAGGATAGAGATGTGGTAATGTATCTCGCGATGGGGACCTGGCGGAACGCGGTGAGATAATTGCGGGCGATCTTGGCGTACCAGGCGCCGAGCTGATTGGTCGGCTGGATGGTGAAGGTAACGGAGAAGTTGGGGGTAGTGGAGGGACCGGTGTCTTGGAGGAGGAAGAAACTGCGGCCGGAGATCGGAGGGGATTCCTTGCTAGGGGGGGGGGGGAGGCGGACTTCGAGTTCCTGCCAACGGTTCCAGGCGGGGGGAAGGGTTTCGGCGAGTTGATATTGGCGGCCGTTCAAGGTGATGAGGAGATTAACGCGGCCCCAGGATTGATCGGGACGATAGAATATGTAAATGCGATCGATGAGGGAGGATTCGTCGGCTTGCAGTTGGGGGAGGTGGGTGTACGAGGAAAGCCCAGGGACTGCAGTTCCTGGGCTTGATATCGCGGGGGTTGATGTGGGATAGGTGGGCGTCATGGTGGCGCTGACGGGAGCATGATCGGGCGAGTCGTAAGAAAGGAGGACGGCCTGTTGACCGGGCTTGATGGCGGGCGGGGCGAGCGGAATGGTGGAGGCGTTAGCGGTGATGGCTCGCCAATTGGGGCCGGAGCCGGCGAAACGCTTGGAGTAGTCAGACAGGCGAACGGTCACATCGCCCAACACCAAACGTGGCATGAATTCCTCGAAAGCGTCCCTGATTTTATCGTCGGTGATGAGGGCGGGAACCTCGGCCAGCATGGCGGAAGCGCCCTGTTGGCGAGCAACGTCGGAGATACGCGACAGCACGACGGAGCCGACGACGTTGGTGAGGGCGTCGACCGCGGCGGCTCGCCCACCACCGTCCGCGTTGCTGAAGGCGATTTGAATGATTGCCTGTTCGCCCCACCACTTATCAACGGCCCGTCGGATTTGCTCACGAAAAGGCGATTCAAAAGTCTGCCAGATGTCGTGATTGATGCCGACGGGCCGCTTGATTTCGTGACGAGTGTCCGGCTCGACGTAAGGTGATTTGGCACGTGGAATCGGCGTCTTGGGGAACATGGAAAATTGCTCGATGCCCAGAGCCATCTCCTCTTCCATCTTGACGGAGGTGCAGATCATGTTGATATATGGCAATGCAAAAATAATCGAGCCGACGATCAGGACGGCAAAGAGAAGAGTCTTTTGTGAAAATGATCGAGTCATAACGTCAGTTCGACGTAAAGCGTATTTTACAATTCCGCATCTTCTCGCTTTCCCGGCAATAACGCAATCCCCCCCCTCTACACGCGGGGGTGCCCGTTTTTCTTGCTTCTTGTGCAATTCTGTATAAGTCGGTATGATTCAATAAAAGTCGCGTTTGGGAGGTTGTTGGAGGTTCGAGTCCCTCCGAGCGCGTTAATAAGGTATCCATGTCATAGTTCAGGCTCAGGCTCTTGCAATTGCCGCTCGACTTCGGCTTTTTTCATTTCCTTGAGTCCCGCATGTTCATTATATTCGATGTCATGATGTTAGTCATAGTGGACCCATTTTTTGGAGAGTTTGAGCTGGAGGAGCGTGAGGGTGAAGACGAGGAGGAAGAGGATCCAGGCCATGGCGGAGGCGGCGCCCATGTCGAGGTAGCGGAAGGCTTGGTTGAAGAGGTAATAGCAGTAGAAAAGGGTGGAGTCTTGGGGGCCGCCGTTGGTCATGATGAAGGCGGATTCGAAGGTTTGGAGGGTGCCGATGATGCCCATGACGGTGTTGAAGAAGATGTAAGGGGAGAGCATGGGGAGGGTGACGGAGAAGAATTTCCGGAGGGCGCCGGCGCCGTCGATTTCGGCGGCTTCGTAGAGGGAGATGGGAATGGCCTTGATGCCGGCGAGCCAGATGAGCATGCCGCCGCCGACGCCCCAGAGTCCCATCAGAATGATAGCGGGCTTGGCCCATGTGGTGGATTGGAGCCAGAGCGGGGGGTGATTGATGCCGAGGGAGAGGAGGGAGGAGTTGAGCAGGCCGTGGGTGGGATGGAAGACCCAGACCCAGAGGAGGAAGGACGCGACGGCGGGAATGATGGTGGGGAGGTAGAACATGGTGCGGAAGAAAGCGATGCCGCGGAGTTCGGCGGCGAGGAGCATGGCCAGGAGCAGGCCGCAACAGATGGAAATGGGTAGACCAATGAGCATGAAGGCGGTATTGGCGAGGGCACGGTAGAACTTCGGATCGTTGGCGACGGTTTGGCCAAGGGCGTTGGTGTGGAAGCCCAGGAGTTGGATGTAGTTGTCGAGTCCGACGAATTGGGCGGGGTGGAGGATGTCATAATGGCAGAAGGAGATGATGAGGGAGAAGAGGATGGGGCCTCCGGAGAAGATGATGAAGCCGATGAGCCAAGGTGAAGCGCACAGGAAACCTGCCCGCCAGTCGCGGCGAGCGAGGCCGGCCCCGCGGCGACGGATTTCAGAGCGGGCCAGCAGAACGGCGACGATCACGAGGAAAACAACGTAGCCTGCGATGAGGAGTTTCCACGGAATAGGCGGGCCGGTGACGGGGTGGAAGTAACGATCCAAATGTTCCTGGACTTCGACGTTTTTGTTGGTGAGGATTTCGTTCACAGGAGCGGCATGAGTGAGGGCGAAGTTGGCGGCGGTGTCCTGGGCGTCGAAAAGCTTGTTGCTGATGGGAGTCGGGGCGTTGTACCTGGCGTGGGGAAGCAGGCTTGCGTTGACGTCGAAGGCGGTCAGGACGGCGGCGCTGATGTCGGGATTGCGAGCAAGATAGGTCTCACGGATATAGTTCACCATGTCGATACGACATGGGAAATCTGGAACGAAGAGCTGGCCCTGTCCGCGGTTGCGCTCGGAATCGACTTCGTACTGAATCCTCCGGCCTTTTTCGGAACAGAGAAAACGCAGCAACGCCCATCCGCCTTTGGGATTACGGGCGGTGGCGGGAATAATGTGCACGGCGCCGCCGATCCAGGTGAAAGGCTTTTCGCCGGTGGCCAGGCGAGCGGCGGGGATCGGCGGAGGGACACATGTGAAATTGGCCTTGTTTTTATAGATGGCGATGAAGTGGAGGAACCAGCTGCCGTTGACGACCATCGCCATTTTGCCGGTGATGAAGGGGGATTGCGAATCCGTGTTGCCCTGGGCATCTTCGAAGGCCTGCGTGATTTTGAAGCCGCCCATGGAGTCGGCGCAATCGACCATGAACTGGAGAGCCTCTTTGACGCGTGGGTCGTCGAACTGAGCCTTGCGGCCGTCGGGGGAGAGAAGATCGGTTCCGTTCTGCCAGACGTAATTG
Source organism: Phycisphaerales bacterium (assembly GCA_009781185.1). Classification (GTDB taxonomy): domain Bacteria; phylum Planctomycetota; class Phycisphaerae; order WQYP01; family WQYP01; genus WQYP01. The sequence goes on from WQYP01000026.1 coordinate 11,275, forward strand.
AAGAGCCATGAATTTCCGCCCAGCGGCGAGAATCCCAGGATGGCGATGTTGCCGCGATCGTCGTAACGGGTGAGTGCGACAGCGTAAGAGTTGGCATCGAAAATTTTGATTTCAGGGTTGTATGCGGAGGTGTAGGCGGCGGGAATGGCGGGGATGCCGCGACCAAGATCGCGGAGGAGATCGATTTGAATAGAATTGTTCGGATTAACATTTTTGATGCGAGCGCGGAAAAGATTTTGGCCGGAACGGATGGTGATGACATCGTTGGGCTTCGCGACGTTCAGAGCCGCGACCGTCAGGGAGCGATCCGCGTTATTTTCGAAGTGTTGCCCGGTCGCTCCCTCACGGTCGCGGCACTGATAGACGTTTTGGTTTTTCAGTGTGACCAGGCCGCCGGGGGTGACGGCGCCGGTGCCGTGGAATTTCTTGTGGCAGATCTCTTCCCAGGATTTCGGCGGGCGAGCGGTGCCGTCAGGATTTTTGAAGCCGGCGCGGATCAGATAGTCGTCGTTGACGTAAAGGGTACGGACGTTGGCCTGGTTGCTGATGGCGTATTGTTTGCCTTGGTAGCAGGTTTCGTTCCAGAGCGGGGCGAAGTAGTCTTTCTGGTGGATGCCGTCGGGGAGGGATTCGTCTTCCTTGAGGAAGGGCGTGAGGTCCGCGAAGGCTCCGCGAGCGCCAAGCTCGACGGCGGCGAGGCGATTCAGGTTCATCACGTCCGGCGGCTGACCGCCGGCAACGCCCAGGAGGAATCGCGTATCGTCGCCGATGTTGTCGCGGTGCGTGGCGGTGCCGATCTCAACGTGATATTCGGGATGGAGCCGTTCGAACTCCTGAATGGCGGTAATGACGGATTCGCTGGACTGAAGTGCGCCCCAGTAAACGATGGTTTGCTTTTCTCTTCCACCACCTCTCCCATCCCGTGGTGTTTGGCGGGGATAGAGCAATGCCGCGAGCAGGATGAGAAGTGCGATGAGGAAGAGCGTTTTCCATGTGGCCATGCGAAGCTCGTAAAATTCATACAATTCGTAAAATTCGTGGGCGCGGGTGGTGCTCCATTGAGGAAAAAAGATGAGAAGTAATATAGGTGACAAGGTGACAAGGTGACAAGGTGACAGGAGCACCGCATGGGAACGCGGTGGTGGTTAAGAATGCGAAAACAAACCACCGCGTTACCGCGCGGTGCTCTTTTTCCACGAATTTTACGAATGGAACGAATTTTACGGATTTTACGTGTAGAATGCCGCCGGAATGCGGAACTTTGAATTGAGGTCACGGATGATTGGCACTGGCGTGAATAGTTTTAAGCGGCGGCAGTGGGTGATGGTGGCGGTGGATGAGGCGGTGGTGGAAAGGCTGGCCCATGAGCTGCGTGTGCCGGGGCTGCTGGCGAGGTTGCTGGTGAGGCGGGAGATCGTGGATACGGGAGCGGCGGCGGCGTTTCTGCAGCCGAAGTACCGCGATTTGCATTCGCCGTGGGAGCTGCCGAACATGACCGGGGCGGCGGAGCGGATCGCACAAGCGGTGCGGGAGAAGCAGAAAATCACGCTCTACGGCGATTACGACGTCGACGGAATCACCGGAACCGCGATGCTGTGGCATACGCTCCGAGCGGCAGGGGTGGTTGGAGAAGCCAGAAGCCAGAAGCCAGAAGCCAGAAGCTCGTCGCCGGAGACATCTGGCTTCGCGGAGGTCGAATATTACATTCCGCATCGGGTTGAGGAGGGGTATGGGTTGAATTGCGAGGCAATCGAGAGGATTGCGAATGGGGGGACGAAACTGCTGATAACGATTGACTGTGGGTGCTCGGCGGCAGAGCCGATTCGGCTGGCAAGGGAACGAGGGATGGATGTAGTTGTATCGGATCATCATGAGTTCGGCTCTGAGATGCCGGCGGCGAATTTCATCGTGCATCCGCGGGCCACAGACCATTCACCATTCACTATTCATCATTCACCATTCAACGCGTATCCGAATCCGGACCTTTGTGGAGCGGGTGTGGCGTTTAAGTTGTGTTGGGCGGTGGCGCAGAAGTTGTGCAACGCGGATCGCGTGAACGAAGTGTATCGCGGCTTGCTGATGGAGTTCGCGGCGTTGGCGGCGTTGGGGACGATCGCGGACGTGGTGCCGTTGGTGGGGGAGAATCGCATTCTGGTGAAATATGGCTTGGCGCAGTTGGCGCGGACGCGGATGGAAGGTCTCAAGGCGTTGATCCTGGCGGCGGGGTACGGCGGAGAAAGCGGACGAGCAATTGATTGCACGGCAGTTGGTTTCGGCTTGGCGCCGCGGCTCAATGCGGCAGGGCGCATGGGACACGCTCGGGAGGCGGTGGAACTCCTGACAACAGCCACAGGCCAGCGGGCAACAGAAATCGCCAATTGGCTCGAAGAGCAAAACAAGGATCGCCAGAAAACGGAACGAAAAATGGTGGAAGTAGCGACGGCAGAAATTGAAACTCGAAACTGGAAACTGGAAACTGGAAACTCTGGGGGGGGAGATTCGGTGATTGTCGTGTCGCATCCGTCGTTTCACGTGGGTGTGGTGGGGATCGTGGCTTCACGGATCGCGGAGCTGTACCATCGGCCGACGTTCGTGCTCTCGACGAACGACGGCGAAGCGCACGGTTCCGCGCGCTCTGTGAGGGGTTTTGAACTCCACGCAGCCATCGAGCACGCACGGGACCTCCTGATCTCCGGCGGCGGCCACGCCATGGCGGGCGGCGTGAAAATGGCGGCGGAAAATGTGGAGGCGTTTCGAGAGAGGCTCCTGACCTATGGAGATGAGAAGTTAACGGAGGATTTGCGGACGCCGTGCCTGGAGTTGGATGGGGTGATCGGGCTGGAGGATTGTGTGGTGGAAGTGATGGAGGCGATGGAGAGCCTGGCTCCATTTGGCCGTGGGAATCCGCGGCCGCAGTTTCTGCTGGAAAACGCCAAATTGACAGCACCGCCGCGGCGTGTGGGAGCGACAGGAACACATCTGCAATTGACAATCTGTCAGGGCAAACGCGCCGGGCGGTGCATTGCGTTCAAAATGGGAGCGATTGAACCGGAACTGGTGGTGGGAATGGAGTTGAACCTGGTGGTGGAGCCGAAAGTGGCATACTGGAACGGTCGGAGCAGTGTAGATTTGGTGGTGGTGGATTTAGCCCGTGCGGACGGCGAAGCGCTGGGGAATAGGCTCTAACAGCATTATTTAGCCGGCAGGCAGGCTTGCCTGCCGTTCGTAGCAAATCACGTGAACGATCCGGTACGGACGAAGCGTTCATATTTCCGCCCCTCCTCGGCCACCAGCGCCGACGGATTCAAATGATATGGACAACGCTCCGCACATTTCCCGCAATGAATGCAATTCGCAATACGGCCCATCTTCTCCCGCCATTCCTCGGTTGTATACAAATCGGGACGGCTGCGTTGCAGCAGCAGGGACATACGCGCGGCCATCGGAATCGGAATCTCCGCCGGGCACGGCAAACAATAGCCGCAACCCCTACAAAATGCCCCGGACAATTCCTTCCGGTAGTGCGCCAAGCGAGCCTGCCAGGCGTCGTCCTCCACCGGCGGATGAGATTCGTAGCGGATAAATTCCTCGAGTTCCTCCGTCCGCTGGATGCCCCAGATCGGCACCACGTTCTCGTATCGCCGCAGAAAAGCGAACGCTACCCTGGCGTCGGTGATGAGGCCGCCCGCAAGCGCCTTCATCGCCAGCAGCCCAACATCAGCCTCCCTGCAAGCCTCCGCCAATGCCAGCTCGGCGTCCGTCGATAACGGGCTCAGTGGATACTGCACCGCATCATAATGGCCGGAGCGAATCGCTTTCAGAACCAGCCCGAGATCGTGGTTGGTCACACCGATATAACGGATGCGTCCTTGCCTGCGGAACTCCAGGAGCGTGTCGTAGACCGCATCGCCGGGGGCCGCGACCGAGGACGGATTATGATGCTGATACAGGTCGATGTAATCGGTGCGGAGGTTGCGGAGGCTGGTTTCCAGGTCGCGGCGGAGGCCGTCGGGGTCGGTGGCGCCGGACTTGCTGGCGATAAAAACGCGATCTCGCATCGTGGCGAACACACGGCCGAGCCGTTCTTCGCTGGTGGTGTAGGCACGCGCGGTGTCGAAGAAATTAATGCCCGCCTCGAAAGCTCGCCGTAGCAGCACATCCGACGCATCCATGGAGATACGTTGGATCGGAATGCATCCGACCGCTGTACGAGACACCATCAAACCAGTACGACCAAAACGCGTTTTTTTCATCAACAATCCGCCAGTTCCAGGATAATGACGAAGAGGAGGCGGCCAATCACTTTCAGCCGCCTGCCTTCCTTTTCGATCCGCCATTATACTGAAACTATCTGATTGCGTCCGTTATTCCACCGTTACGCTCTTTGCGAGGTTGCGGGGCTTATCCACATCGAGGCCTTTCAGCACCGCTGCGTGATAGGCCAACAGTTGCAATGGCACCACCGTCACCATCGGCTGTAACGGCTCAGGCGTATCGGGCACGGTTATCAGATGATCCGCGTAAGCTTTGATGTTCTCATCGCCTTCAGTTGCCACCACGATCGTCTTGCCGCCTCTGGCGCGAACTTCCTCGATATTGCCGATGATCTTGTCGTATTGTGAGCTTCGCGTTGCAATGAAAACCGTGGGCATGGAATCGGTGATCAGTGCAATCGGCCCGTGCTTGAGTTCGGCTGCGGGGAGGCCTTCGGCATGAATATAACTTATTTCCTTGAGCTTGAGCGCCCCCTCAAGCGCGACGGGATAATTAAAACCTCTGCCAAGGAAAAGCCAGTTATTTTTATGCAGATTAGCCTCCACGATCGAACGAATGTGGTCCGACTGATCAAGAATGCTCTTTATTTTTTCCGGGATCTTCGCAAGTTCAGAGATATAATATTTGACATCTTCATTGCTGAGATGCCTGCGTCTGCCAAGTTCGATCGCCAGCATCGCGAGGACCGTCGCCTGTGCGGTGAAGGCTTTCGTGCTCGCCACGCCGATTTCAGGGCCGACGTGCAGATAGACGCCGCAATCGGTGCTGCGGGCGATCGATGAGCCGACCACGTTGACGACTCCCAGGACCTTTGCTCCGCGTTCTTTTGCCTGCTCCACGGCCGCCAGAGTGTCAGCGGTTTCGCCCGACTGACTCACCACGATAACGACCGTGCCGTCTTCGATGATCGGATTGCGATATCGAAATTCGCTGGCGCATTCCGTTTCGGTCGGGATACGTGCGAGCTGTTCGAGCATGAATTCGCCGACCAGGCATGCGTGCCACGCCGTTCCGCAGGCCGAGAGGATGACGCGCTTGGTTCTGCTGAGTTCTCTGAACGAATCCGCCAATCCGCCGAGCATGATGCGATGGTCTCTCAGGTCGAGCCTGCCGCCCATACAAGTGGCGAGCGACTGGGGCTGCTCGAAAATTTCTTTCAGCATGAAATGCTTAAAGCTGCCAAGCTCAAGTTGATCGAGTGAAATTTCGAGCTGGTTGACCTCTTTGCTGATGGCGACGTTGTCGATCGTCTTGGTATGAAAGCCATCGGAGGTAATCGTTGCCATTTCGTTGTCGGCAAGGTAGATCGCCTGGGTGGTGTGCTTGACGATGGCCGAGGCGTCGGAGGCGAGGATGTATTCATTTTTGCCGATGCCTAAAATCAGCGGCGATCCTTTTTTCGCCCCGATGATTCTGTCGGGATAATCACTGCAGACGATCGCCAGGCCATAAGTGCCATGAACCTCGTTGAGCGATCGCTGGACAGCCCATTCGAATTTATTCTGCCCGTCGGAAGGTAGCCTGCCCTGACACGATGTGATATGCGAATAAAAATATCCGATCAGATTTGAAATCACTTCCGTATCGGTATCGCTGGAGAACGTACAGCCTTCTGAAATAAGCCATTTTTTCAGCGTGGCATAATTTTCGATAATACCGTTATGAGCGACCGCGATTTTGCCGGTCCAGTCCAGATGCGGATGCGCATTTTTCACGCTGGGTTCGCCGTGCGTGGCCCAGCGGGTATGGCCTATGCCCAGGGTGTCTCTTTCACTGGGCTTGGCAAGTTGCGCTTCCAGCGCGCTGATTCTGCCGCACGAACGCGTAATATCGATTCTGTTCTGCCTCAGCAGTCCAATGCCCGCCGAATCGTAGCCGCGATATTCAAGACGTTTCAAGCCCTCGATAAGTACCGGTTGAGCAGGCTGCTTCCCAAGATACGCAACGATCCCGCACATCAATCCATTCCTGATAAAAGAGCTATTCTCATTTTGCTAAATACGTTTTATTATCGGCACGATTCGCCACCGCCATAACCACTCCGTTCTCAAAACGACATGTGCGATATTTACCTTGACGGACGGCCCTGCCGTCCTGACAGGATCCCGGTTCGATTATGGGCCTGCTATGCATTACGCATCTGTCGTGCCAAAGGTTCGAGCAACCTGGAGAAAACGCGTGTTCCCGAAATGGAAAATATCGCGTGAATTCGTATGATTCGTAACATGAATGTGGAACTGTCCATTGTGTCGCCGGTGTATAACGAAGCGGAAGGGCTTGCGGAGTTTGTTCGGCGGATTCATGCGGTCGTCACGCCGCTGGGAGTGGGGTGGGAATTGGTGCTGGTCAATGACGGATCGCGGGATGTGAGTTTGCAAGTGGCGACGGAACTGGCTGCGGCGTATCTAAATGTGCGAATCGTGAGCTTCTCGCGGAACTTCGGGCACGAAGCGGCATCGACGGCGGGACTTCGCTATGCTCGTGGCAAGGCGGTGGTGCTGATTGACTCGGACCTGCAGGATCCGCCGGAGGTGATCCCGCAGATGGTTGCGAAGTGGCGGGAGGGGTTTCAGATTGTTTACGGCGTGCGTTCCAAACGCCACGAGGAAACTGGGCTCAAGCGTGCGACGAGTTGGCTTTTCTATCGTTTGATGCGGCGTCTGGCGAAGATCGATCTGCCGCGGGATACGGGAGATTTTCGATTGATGGATCGTCGGGTGGTCGACGCTTTCAACAGTTTGCCGGAACGCAGTCGTTTTGTTCGCGGGTTGATTTGCTGGACCGGTTTTCGGGCCGTCGGCGTTGAGTTTGTTCGCGCTCCGCGATTTGCTGGTAAAACCAAGTACAATTACGCCAAACTTGTGCGTTTGGCGATCGATTCGCTGACCGGATTCACCACAGCGCCGCTGAAGCTTGCCACGTGGCTGGGCATGCTGATCGGTTTTGCCGCCCTGGCGTGGATCGTTGTGGTGCTGTTTCAATTCTTTTTTTGGAAAACGCCCAACGGCGAGCCTTACCGTCCCGCGGGCTTTACGTTCATCGCCATCGCGGTGCTTTTGCTCGGCGGAGCGCAGATTTTTCTGATCGGTTTGGTGGGCGAGTATCTGGCACGGACCTACGAACAGGTGCAGGGCCGTCCGCTGTACATCGTCGATTCGCTGGTGGGTTTTGCCGACACGAAAGCCGTCGGCGGAGCCAACGGCGGCCTGCTGCCAGGCTCTGAATAACCTGTGGCCGCCGAAAGCTTCTTATCGTTTGCGAGTTCGCGTTTTAGTTTCGGTATGTGCCGCGAGATTCTGACGCACCCCGCGGCGAATGAGTTCTTCCTTGGAAAGCCAAAGGAATTTATCCAGTGATGCGGCTGACGCTGCCGATAGGATGAGTTGACGCGGATTTTGCGCTTCAGGCGTATCAAGTTTTGCGCAGGCTGGATGCTTGTGCGTGCCGCGGACGGCGGAGCCGGAATGATTGCCACTCTTCAAAATATAGGTGCCGGAGATGGGGCGGGGGGAGGAGGGAAGGTTTCCGGCACGCGCCAGGCTCTTCGCCGCCTGTGGCAGGTCCCGCTTCTCATCGCAGGCGTGATTTTCTTCGTCATGGGCATCCGGGCGGTGGTCAAAACCATTCGGTACGTTCCGTTTGAAACACAGGTCGAAGGCGTTCACGCGATCCTGAAGGCCGGCAAGTATCAGGACGCCATCAAGCAGCTCAACATCCTCGGCGAGTACTACACGGAGAAGTCCCAGGTGCTGCAACTCCAGTGTCTTGCAGGCGATACGTACTATTATGCGGGCAGATCGCTGGAGAGGGAGGGGGGCGCCTCCCCGGCCGAAAACTGGAAATACGTCGACCAACATTATCGTCAGGCCGTTTTACTGGGGGCTAAACCGACGTCGTTGATGAACGAACGCTGGGGTGACGCGGCGATGGCGATGGGCGATGCGAAACTGGCCGTCGAAAAGTACGAGGCTGCTGCTGCTGTGGCCAGAGCGGGGGGGGAAGCAGGTCCCAACATTTTTCGGACGCACGCCAAAGAACTGATCACCGCGTACCTGTCGCTTGAGAGGCCGGACATGGCGGAGGACGTCCTTGATCGCTTCCTGGCCGAGAACGACCTCGATGTCAACGATCGTTCGTGGTCGCTGTGCAAGCGAATTGAACTGGCGATGGCGTATGACAAAGGGGTAGGAGGCGAAGTGGGTAGGGGGGTGGGTGGTGGCAAATTGGAGAAGGCGGTGGCGTCGGCCATCGAGGCGGTGAAGAGCATGCCGGAAAACGATCCGGGCGGACGTGTCTTGTACTGGGTCGGTCGCGCGGAATTCGAACGTGGACTGTTGGACCAGGCGAAGCAGCATCTGGAGGCCGCGCGCAAACGTTTTCTCTCGCGTCACCTCGACGACGGCCGAGCCGAATTGCTGCTGGGCAAGATCGCGCAAATCCAGAATGATTTCCCAGCAGCTTCCACTCTGTACGACGATGTGATCCGCGGTGATGCCGGCACGGTGATCTGGGCCGCCGCCCGTCTTGGCCGTGCTGAGATCGCCGCCCTTGGGGGGGTGGAGGGGGGGGGGGGACAGATCACCGATCAGATGACCGCCGATTACCGCTACGTGATCAAGACGCTGCTGGAGTCGGAGGCTCCCAAAGCCAAACCCGAGAACCTCAGCGCTCCTTCCTCTCGGCCTGAGTTTGTCACGCTCGATCAGGTACGATCCAGTCTCGTCGCCATGTACCAGCGTTACAATGGGCAGGACCGGATGGAGGAGGCACTGCGATTTCTGATGCTGCAGGGCGAAATGAAGGAAAAGGAAACGCCTGCTTTTGTCTGGCGTCTGGCGACCACCCGTGAAAAGCTCGCCAATCAATGGCTCAAGGGAACTGCTGCCTCAGGCGCAAAGGGGGATGGGGCGGAAGCCAGGAAGCGGCGGGCCGCGAAGGAAGCGGATGCCCGGGAATGGCAGCGGTTGGCTGCGGAGGATTACGTGCGTCACGCCAGGATCACGACGATGGAGGATGCGGTTTCGGCCGAGAGTTACTGGAAGGCGGCGCAGCTTTTTGATGCCGCCGGCGAAACCGTGCGATCCATTGAGATTTACGATAAATTCGTCCGCGAGCGACCTCGTGATCCGCGGGTTCCCGAGGCTTTGCTGGCGGTCGGAAGGCTTTACCAGTCGGTGGGCAAACTCGACCAGGCGATCGCCTATTTCAAGCGAAACATCGACACGAATCCGCACACGCCCGCGGCTTACGAATCGACCGTGAGCCTTGCCCGTTGCTACATGGCACTGGGCCCCGACTATTTTGCCGCTGCCGAAAGCACGCTTTTCAAAATCGTGCAGAACAACCCCGACGTGGATCCCACGGCCAACGAGTTCCGGGCAAGCCTCTTTGCTCTCGGCGAACTGTACTACCGCAGCAACAACAAATGGCGTGAAGCGATTTTGCGTCTCGAGGAATTCATTGGGCGTTATCCCACGGATCATGAGATTCCTCGGGCTCAGTTTTTGTTGGCTGAGAGCTATCGCAAGAGTGCCGCGGAGATTGACGCTTTCGACAAGAACCCGCTGCCGCAGGACAAGCGGGGCGCGTTAGAACAGGCCCGCATCGAACGTCTGATGAAGGCGGCGGATCTTTTTGGCGGCGTCATTGGCCTGCTCGATGCGGAGGCGGAGAATCAAGGATCTGGCGCGCTGAGCGACCTTGAAGAAACGATGCTTCGAGCCAGCTACATGGATCGTGCGGGCTGTTATTTCGCGGCGGGTGATTATGCGATGGCGATCAAGCTTTACGATTTGGCCGCCACGCGTTTTTCGCAGGATATCACTGCCGCGGATGCGTATGTGCAGATCATCAACTCCTACGCCGCATTGCAGCAGTCCGCGGAAGCCCGCGCCGCCGCCGAACGCGGTTGGTGGATCGTCAAACGCATCCCCGACGAAGCCTTCGGCAAAACCGGAGGGCCCGTCCCACTCACACGCAAATTCTACGAAGATTTCCTCGCCATGCGAAGAAGTCAGAAGTGATTCGTTATCAGGAACTCGAAACTTGAAACTGGAAACTCGAATATGGCCATGATAACCGAACGTTCTCCCGCGACGGCGCGGCTTGTGCAGGCGCTCATGACGCAAAAAAAACTCTATGTGCAGCTCTTGGAACTTGCCGGCAGACAATCGCTGCACGTCGCCGGCGGCGAGAGCGAAGCGCTCATGGCCGTGCTCGCGGCCCGCAACCGCATCATCGATCAGATCGTCCCGCTCGATCAGGAACTTCAGCCGTACAAGGGTCGGTGGCAGGAACTGCTCGACTCGTTGCCCGCGGTGGACCGGGAAATCGTCGCCGGTCTGCTCAAGGAGGTGCAGCAACTTCTGGCCGACATCCTCGCCCACGATGAGCGGGACAAGGAATCGCTGATGCGTCAGAAGCAGGACGTCGGCACGCAGATCACGCGAACCGTGACCGGCGCCGCTCTCAACCGCGCCTACGGCATCCGACGATGACCCGGAGTACCACCGGAGTTCACGCTTTCGCGTGCTTCTCCGTGAAACACACTAAAGCGTGAACTCCATTTGTACAACGATTGAACAATGACCGAAACAACCAAACAACCTCCCTCTCCTTCGCTCGACGACCTGCACGAGATCCTGCAGATGTACAACGAAGTCACGCAGCGGCTTCAGGTCAGCCACGAGCGCCTCGAGCAGGAAGTCGTTCGTCTGCGGGAGCAACTGGAACAGAAGAATCGTGAGCTTGAGCTCAAGAAGCGTCTGGCGGCGCTGGGCGAAATGGCGGCGGGCATCGCGCATGAAATCCGCAATCCATTGGGTGGCATTCAGCTTTATGCCAGCACGCTTGCGGCCGAGGTTGCCGACCGGCCGTTGGCGACGGACCTGGTCAAAAAAATCTCCACCGGCGTCAAAGGTCTCAATTCGCTGGTCTCCGATATGCTCACCTTCACCGCGAACTTGCATCTCGCGCGGCAGAACGAATCGTTATCCGAAATCATCGAAGCCGCCATCGAACTTGCCCGCCCCACGCTGATGCAGCATGCGATCGCTGTCGAAATGGGTCCTTCTCTCGCCGATATCCGCATCAACGCCGACGGCAAGCTGCTGCAACGCGTTCTCTTGAACCTGATCCTCAACGCCGCCGACGCCATTGGCGAAACCGGAGTTCACGCTTCAGCGTGTCCCCCCTCCCCCCACAACGGCCAAATCACTATCACCGCCGAACAGACCTCCACGCAAACCTCCATCACCGTCGAAGACAACGGCCCGGGAATCCCCCACGAAACCCTCGAACGCATCTTTAACCCATTCTTTACAACAAAGCATTCCGGCACAGGCCTGGGCCTGGCCATTGTGCATAGAATCATCGAAGCCCACGGCGGCTCGATCACCGCGGAAAACCGCCACGTTCCGGAGCACGGAGCGAGATTCAAAATCGTGTTGTTTGCAGAATCCAAAAAAAATGACGAATGACGAAATTCGAATGACGAATCCAATTCAAATGTTCACATGTTCAAATGTCAAAAATATTCGGAGTCCCGTCTTCAGGCGGAAGCGGGGGGCTTGTTTTAGTCATTCGTCATTTGGTCATTTTGATTTGATTCGTCATTCGTCATTCGAATTTCGTCATTGTCAACCCTGTTTTTGAAGTTTTAAGGAGCCACGGATGGCCACAATTCTCATCGTCGACGACAAAGATATGATGCGCGACTCTCTGTCGCTGGCGCTTGCCCGCGGCGGTCACAAGGCCGTGACCACCGGCGATCCCACCGAGGCGCCAACACTGGTCCGCCAGCATCGTCCGGCCTGCGTCATCACCGATCTCAAAATGCCCAAGATGGACGGAATCGAGCTGTTGCAGAAGATTCGCGCCGAGCAGCCGGATACGCCGGTGGTGCTCATGACGGCATTTGCAACGATTTCCACCGCGGTCCAGGCGATGCGCCTCGGGGCGTTTGACTATGTGCAAAAGCCCTTCGAGTCCGATGAGATCATGGTGGTGGTCGAGCGTGCGATCGAGCACGGGAAATTGGTTGCCGACAATCAGGCGTTCCGGGCCAATGCCGAAGCAGCGCCGCCGAAGGTGCTCATCGGCGAGAGTAAGGTGATGCAGGAGATCAAGGCCCGCATTGCACAGGTCGCTGCCAGCCCTGCCGCCACCGCTCTGATCTCCGGCGAATCCGGAACCGGCAAAGAAAACGTCGCCCAGATTATCCACTCGCAATCCGCCAGAAACGCTCGGCCCATGGTTTGCCTCAACTGCGCAGCTCTGCCGGCAAGCCTGCTCGAATCCGAACTCTTCGGCCACGAAAAAGGCGCCTTCACCGGCGCCGACAAACTTCGCAAAGGACGCTTCGAACTCGCCGATGGCTCCACGCTGCTCCTCGATGAAATCTCCGAAATCGACCTGGGCATTCAGTCCAAACTCCTGCGCGTGCTCCAGGAGCGAGCCTTCGAACGCGTCGGTGGATCGGTCACGCAACAGGTCGACGTACGTGTGATCGCCACGACCAACCGCAACCTCGTGGACTGGGTCAAGCACGGCAAGTTCCGCGAGGACCTGTTCTACCGCCTGAACGTCGTGCCGATTCCGTTGCCGCCGCTGCGTGAACGGACGGAGGATGTGCCGGCGCTTTGCGAACATTTTCTCAGCCGCATTGCCGCCCGCGACGGTCGGCCGAAGCGACACTTTGAGCCACGGGCAATGGAAACGCTGCAGAAATATCACTGGCCCGGCAACGTCCGCGAACTGGAAAACATCTGCGAACGCAGCGTCGTGCTGGAAAGCGGTGAAGCCATCCGCGCCAGCACCATCAGTCCCTGGATCGCAACCATCGGCATCAACGAAGATGCCATCGCGAACACCCTCCAAGGCGTCGGCGTGCTCGAAGAACTCGAACGCCGCACCATCATGAAGGTCCTCGAGAAGCACAACGGCCACCGCATGCGAACCGCCAAGGAACTCGGCATCGGTCTCCGTACCCTGGGCATGAAACTCAAAAAACTCAAAGAGGAAGGCGCGCTCAACGAAGCGTGAATAGCCTTGCGTTGCCACGCAAGGCTATTGGCGCAAGACTCGCCTCAAATGCGCAAGACCCGCATCAACCAGTCGGAGGTAATTCCCTGAGGCAACAGTAAAATCCCCGGAAAATCCCCCTAATAACTACGGACTACTCACTACGAACTACTCCCGGCACACCGCTTGCACTTACTTCAAACGATGATCCAGGACCTTCTATCTTCTCCCTGTTCGCGGATGCTCGAGCAGGCTGTCAACTTCACCGAGCAGCGGCACCAGGTCATTCTCACGAATATCGCGAACGCCTCGACGCCCGGTTATGTGCAGCAGGACGTTTCGGTTACCGGTTTTCAGCAGGCCCTTCGCGATGCCATCGACCGGAACAGGCAGTCCAACAACGGCGACTATTCGCCCGTCTCCAACGACACGGTCGATTTTTATCCCGGCAGTCCGCTGGTCAACGTCAAGCCGCAGGCGACCACCAGTGCCATGGCCTTCCACGACCGCGGCGTTCGCAACATGGAATCGCAGATGAGTGACCTGGCCGACAACGCCATGGCTCACAATACGCTGGTCCAACTGCTCAAAACGCAAAACGATTTGATCGTCAAGGCGATCAATCTGAAGCCGTAACTTCATCATATAGCCCCGGCTTTAGCCGGGATTTGAGGAAACACTGATGTTCGGGTCCTTCGATATCTCCACCAGCGCTCTGACCGCCCAGCGGACACGGCTCGACACCATCGCGTCCAACATTGCGAACATCGGCTCGATCGCCGGCCCCGATGGCCAGGCGGCGCCTTATCGCCGATTGTTCACCGTCTTTCAGTCGCAGCGAACCGCTGACGGCGGCCTGGGTGTAGGCGTCGCCAAAATCGCGGAGGATAACGAGACGCCTTTCTCCATGCGATTCGAGCCCGGCAACCCCTACGCCGACGCACGCGGATACGTCAAATACCCCAACGTCGATCTCTCGACCGAAATGGTCAACGCCCTGGAAACCACCCGCGCCTACGAAGCAAACATTACAGCAATTGAAACGACCAAGTCGATGATGAGTTCAACCTTGAGACTTTTGGCATAAAATCGTAATCTCTATTTAGCCGGCATGCTTGCATGCCGCTCTCAAAAAGGACCCTTCGTGGACGCCCTGAAACAACTTCAAAGCCTGCAGGTGAACCCCACCGCCCCCGGCATCTCGTCGCCGCAGACGCAAACGTCCCAGGTGACCGGCGAAGGCGAGAGCTTCAAAGACGTTCTCATGAAGAACCTCAACGAAGTCAATCAGATGCAGCAGGACGCGGACAAGCAGGTCGCGGACTTCGTCAGTGGCCGCACCAACAACCTCGGCGAAGTCATCTCCGCCACCCAAAAAGCCTCCATGGCCTTCTCCATGCTCACGCAGATCCGCAACACACTCCAGAACACCTACGACGAACTGAAGAACCTGCGGATCTGAAGAAGCCAGTAGCCAGAAGTTTTGAATAAGCCGCAGGCTTAAAACCTTCTGGCTACTGGCTTCTGGCTTCTTCACTCACGTTCGCGATTGATTTGCGTACTGCGCTTCCGTGACCACATTCTGCAACGTCTGGCCCTTCAGATACCGTTCCACTTCATCGATCGCCTCGTCGCCCAGCAGCGGCCATTGGTCGTGCGTGGGACCGGCGATGTGATGCGTCAGCGTGACGTTGCTGAGCCTGTGCAGCGGATGGTCCGCCGGCAGCGGTTCCGGATGCGTGACGTCGAGGTAAACAGCGATTTTTCCGTCGGCGCAGACGCGGGCAAGGGCGTCGTGGTCGATGATGATGCCGCGGGCGGTATTCACCAGGATTGCGCCGGGCTTGAGCATCCGCAGGCGTGTTTCGTTGAGAATATTTTCGGTTGCGGGCGTGCCAGGGGCGTGCAGGCTGACCACGTCGCTGGTCCGCATCAGTTCGTCGAGTTCGACTTTTTTGGCGCCAAGCGACGCGATTTTGTCGGCGGGCACGTACGGGTCATAAGCTACAATTTCGCAGCGGAACGGGCGTAGCAGTTCGATGGTCTGGCGGCCGATGATGCCAAGGCCGACCAATCCGACGCGTTTGCCCATCAGAGCAAATCCGCCGCGGGTGAAAGTGTAGAAGGGGGAGGTGCCTTTGAGTTCCGGCCGGACGTGAGTGTTGAAGCGGCGAAGGCCGTTGAGCATGAGGCAGACGGAGAATTCAGCGACGGCGAAGGACATGAGCCGCATGACATTTGTGACCTTTACGCCGCGTTTCCAGGCGTCAATATCCACCCCGGCGACCGAGCCTGCGGAATGCGCAATGAGCTTGAGCTTCGGGTTGGCGTCGAGCACCTCAGGCGTGACCCTCGGATGGCCCCAGCAGGTGATCAGGATGTCCGCCCCGCCATTTTTTTTGCAGGTAGCGATGAATTTTTCGACAGGTTCGGGCCGCACCCAGGGGACCCAGTGCAATTGGTGACCGTGATCCTTGGCGAGCTTTTCCAGACGAGACCAGGTAGGGGGGGTGAAGCAGCGATCACGGGATTCCTGCGAGAAACTGGCGATGATGTTCATGGCGTACCTTTCAGTATGAGAACGTCACGCATCATAAATGACGAAGAAGTTAGAAGCCAGAAGTAGCCAGAAGGGGTGACAGGGTGACAAGGTGAAGGGGTGACAAGGAGCTCCGCGTAGTAACGCGGAGGTTTGTTTTCGGATTCCCCACCACCACCGCGTTGCCACGCGGTGCTCCCTGTTACCTTGTCACCCCTTCAGGCTTCTTTGCCTTAGTTTTTTTCGAACGGATTGTCGCATTATTCGAAACAGGCTTTGTTGTAGTTGTCACACACGGAGGGATCGCTACAGTCAGATTCATGAATTCGCAGCATCTCATCGCTTTGGGAATCTTCCTCGCGTTCGTCGTGGCGATGCTGGCGTTGGATCTGTTCGTGCTGCATCGGCGACCGCATGAGATCAAGATGAAGGAGGCGTTGCTCGGAGCGATTTTGCCGGTGATTTTGGCGTTGGCGTTCATGGTGGCGGTGTATTGGGCTTATGAGCGTCATTTTCTGGGGCTAGGGGTGTTGACGGGTACTGAGAAGGCGGCGGCTAAGTACTATGCGACCAATGGCTGGGACGCGTCGCTGCTGTTTTTTACCGGGTATCTCGTGGAACTTTCGATGTCCGCGGATAACGTGTTTTTGTTTGTGGTGCTGATGAACTTTTTCGAGGTGCCGCGGGAATTGCGGCACCGGGTGCTCTTCTGGGGAGTGATTGGGGCGTTGGTGATGCGTGGGATCATGATCGCCGCCGGGGTGGCGCTGCTGACGCAATTCGAGTGGATCGTTTACGTGTTCGGAGCGTTCCTCATCGCGGTCGGGGTCAAGATGCTCTTTTCTGCGCGGCGGAGTGGAGAGGTCAGCGATCCCGGCAAGTCGTGGGCCGTCCGCGTGCTGCGGAACATGCTCCCCATCAAGCCCGGTTATGACGGCAAACGCTTCTTCACGCGGGACGACAAAGTAGGAGGGGGGGGGGTGTTGATGGGCACGAGTCTTCTGCTGGTGCTCGTGTGCATTGAGGTCACGGATCTGATTTTCGCCTTGGATTCGATCTCCGCCATCTTCGGCATCACGCGCGACGGGTTTCTCATCTTCACGTCCAACGTGTTTGCCGTCATCGGACTTCGCTCGATGTGTTTTCTTCTGGCGGATGCGGTGGATCGGTTCGACTACCTCAAGCCGGGCCTGGCGGCGATCCTCGGATTCGTGGGCGTCAAGATGGTGCTCCCGGCGTTGGCCGCAGTTTACGGCCACCTGATGGGAACGCCGCCGCCGCAGTGGGACATCACCGTGTACGTATCGCTATCCGTGATTGCGGGGGTGCTGGTGGTGGCGGTGGCGATGAGCTTGATATTTCCGCGGCGAGCGGCAGGCAAGCCTGCCGGCTAAATAGTAAAATGCGGCGAAGGCGTTTTTGGCGAGGCTGCTTATGTCACAGGTGATTCGGCCCAGACGGTTACGGACGCATTCACGTTTGCGGGAGATGGTTGCCGTGTCGCGGCTTGCCGCTTCGGACTTCATTGCCCCGTTGTTCGTGCGGGCAGGCAAAAACATCCGTCAGCCGATCTCTTCCATGCCCGGCGTTTTCCAACTGTCGGTCGATGCCGCGGTCGAAGAACTCAAACATCTCGAGTCGCTGGGCGTGGGTGCTTACATTCTTTTCGGTGTGACTGAGCCGTCGAAGAAGGATGCGGTCGGCTCGTATGCACACGATGCTGATAATGAAGTCTGCCGCACACTCAAGGCGACCAAGGATGCCGGCGTGACCATGCTGGCGATCACCGACCTGTGTTATTGCGAGTACACCAGCCACGGGCACTGCGGCCCGCTGAAATTGGGTGGGGGGGTAGTCGATAATGATGTCACCGTGGAGCAACTGGGTCGGCAGGCGGTGCTGCATGCTCGCTGCGGCGCGGACATGGTCGCTCCCTCCGGCATGATGGACAACATGATCGCCGGTATTCGTGAAGCGCTGGACCAGGAAGGCAAGCTTGATACCGCCATCATGTCGTATGCCGTGAAGTATGCCTCGAGTTTCTATGGGCCGTTTCGTGAAGCCGCCGAATCACCGCCGCAGTTCGGAGATCGCAAAACCTATCAAATGGATTTCCGCGGCAGTACCAAAGAAGCACTCAAAGAGGCCGCAATTGACGTAGCCCAAGGCGCAGATCTGATCATCGTCAAGCCCGGCACAGCCTACCTGGACGTCCTGCGCGCCGTGACCGAAGCGGTCGATGTGCCCACCGCCGTCTATCACGTCTCCGGCGAATACGCCATGATCAAGGCCGCCGGAACCAACGGCTGGATCGACGAAAAAGCCGTAGTCTTTGAAACCATGCACGCCTTCAAACGCGCCGGCGCCAGCGCAATCTTGACCTACTATGCGGGGCAACTCGCCCAGTGGCTGAAATGATTCGTAAAATTCGTTCAATTCGTAAAATTCGTGGAGGGGGCCTTTCCATACGATGACAGGAGCGAAGGGTGCGAACCTCTTCCTTCCCGCCACCCCGCAAAGCGGGGTCGCTACCACGAATTTTACGACTTTCACCAATTTTACGAATTTTACGCTAAAATGCCTGTGCGTTTTCCGCGTCTAAGGAGCAAAGCGTGTCAGATCGCCCCGAGCAGTTCATTCATCAACTTCCCAACGGCCTGACCTTGGTAGCGGAAAAAATCCCGGCGATACGCTCGGCCGCGATGAGTTTCCTGGTCCCCGCGGGAGCGGCATCAGATCCCACCGGCATGGCCGGTGCAGCCGCCGTGACTTCCGATTGGATCTTGCGTGGCGCAGGAAGCCGCGATAGCCGGGAGTTGACCTCTTATCTCGACGGCTTGGGCGTGCAGCGATCCTGTCGCACCGAAACGGTTTTTCTGCGGTTCGCCGCCTCGATGTTAGGCAAGAATCTTCTCGCCGTGCTCCCGGTTTATGCGGACATCGTGATGTGGCCGCGGCTTGCCGAAGACGGCTTCGAGCCGGCGAGAGATCTGGCGCTCCAACAGCTCGACGCCATCGAAGACGAACCCTCTCACAAACTCTCGCTGCTTCTCCGAGAGCGGCATTTCCCCTTCCCCTACGGTCGCCCCACAGCCGGCAAACGGGAAGACCTCGAAGCCCTCACTGCCGATCGTCTGCGGGATGATTGCCGTTCACGTTTCACCCCGAGCGGCGCCATTCTCGCCATCGCCGGCATGTTCGACTGGGACAATCTGGTCAAAGCCGTCGAAGAGGCGTTTGGCAAATGGAACGCTTCGCCCACGACGCCGCTCGTCGAAAAAGCCGCCCCTCGCGGTTCCGAGCACGTGATGCAGGAGACCAATCAATCGCAGATCGGCCTGGCTTGGGACACCGTCAAAGAAGCACATCCCGATTCCATCCTGATGCAGACGGCGATGAGTGTTCTCTCCGGCGGCATGGGTGCCCGTCTGTTCACCGAAATTCGCGAAAAACAAGGCCTGTGTTACTCCGTCCACGCCGGTTACAACTCGCTGAAAAACATCGGCGCCGTTTTCGGCTATGCCGGCACCGCCCCCGATCGCGCCCAGCAAACCCTCGATTCCTTCCTCATCGAACTCAATCGTCTCGCCGCTGGTGTGACTCCGGACGAACTCGATCGTGCCAAGATCGGCATGAAGTCCCGCGTGATCATGCAAGGCGAATCCAGCGGCGCCCGTGCCGCCAGCATTGCTCACGATTTCTACCACTACGGTAGCCCTCGCTCCCTCGACCAATGGCGAACCATCATCGAAGGCGTTACGCTCAATCGCGTCAACGATTTTCTCGCCGCCAACCCCGTCGGCAAATTGACTGCCGTGACCCTCGGACCATCGGAGCTCAAGGTGCCCTCATAGCCTTGCGAGGAATCGCAAGGCTAGAAGTTTCCAGGTTGATCAATTAGGATGGCGAGGCTTTGGAAGTCTTCTCCCTACCGTCCTTTGGTGAGGTTTCATGGATACACGGCGCCTGCTTAGTACCATTCTTGTCGTGGGCGTCATGATGCTGGGGTTCAACCTGGTCATGAGCTACCTCGGTGGCGGCAACAAGCATCCGGGCGTGGCGGCGGTGGCGGCGGACGAAATCGTTACACAGGCGTTTACGATGCCGGCTGAGCCTGTGAATGGCGAAAAACTGATTCGCTTGGGCGATCCGGGGCCGAACTCCCAAGATAAGGTGGCCGTCACCATCAACACTCGCGGCGCGAGCATTGAGAAGGTGGAGTTGAATGTCAACGATTTCGCCAACGAGGTGGTGACGCGTCGCAATCCCACGCGGCGGCCGTTGATCCTGTTCCAGGCGACGCCCGGATTTGCCAAGCCCTACTCCACGCAGCAGATTCACGTCTGGATGAATGGCCAAGACAAGAGCTTCCCCCCCGGCACCACAGGCAATTTTTTGTGGAAGAACGTCAGCGATCCGGCCAATCCGTACGAAGCTCGCTTACAGATCGTGAATGCGGACCCGAATGGCGGCGGCCTGGTGAAGGTCGTGAAGGTTTTCCGTGTTGATCCGAAGTCGTATGACATCACGATTTCGCATGAAGTGACGAACCTGACGAATGTGCCGTTGCAGGTGGCGATCGATCAATTGGCGTCGACGGATTTCCCGCAGGATCGTCGTCAGCCGGACGATCGGTTCTATTATGCGGCGGGAATCGATACGACGAAGCGGGCTGTGGTGGCGGACAGATTCAAACAGGAGCATCAGCAACTGGGATCGGAGAAAACGCCGGCCATGCAGACGATTGGGTATTTCCAGGGCAAGGATCCGCTGGCTTGGGTGGCATCGTCAGGGCGCCGTTTTTTCACGGCGATCACGCGGCCGATGCCGACGCAGGCATCAACCGAAACGCTGACGTTGTCACGTGACGATAAGACCAGGATTCCGCTGGTAGATCACGTCGGCAAGGCGGAACTGGTAAGAATGATGCCCGCGGTGGATCCGCGTGATGCGCTGGCGGCGATCACGTTAAACGGTACCGCGTTGACCGTGCCAGCGAAGAGCGAACTGTCGATGCCGCTGGCGGTTTTCTTTGGGCCTCAGAGGTGGGACGTCTTAGGCGGGGACCCGCACGCTGCGGAAGGCTCCAACGAGTGGGCTCGTTATTTTTACAACTACAAGGCGATCCTCCTGGTCCACTCCAGCGGTTGTTCTTCGTGGTGTACGTTCGATTTCCTCGGCGAAGCGCTCCTCTGGATGCTCCGCAACCTCGCCGCCTACGTCACCTTCGGCAACTACGGATTGGCCATCATCCTCCTGGTCATCATCATCCGCGCCATCCTGCATCCGTTGACCCGCGCATCGCAGGTCAACATGGCGACGATGGGCAAGAAGATGAAGGACGTCCAGCCGCTCGTTGAGGCCATGAAGAAAAAATACGCCAAGGACAAAAAGAAGCAGAGCGAAGAGATGATGCGGATTTACCGCGAGAACAACGTCAATCCGGCGGGCGGGGTGATGGGTTGTCTGCCGATGTTGCTGCAGATGCCGATCTGGATTGCGATGTTTACGACGGTGCGGACGGATATTGATTTGTTCCAGGCGAGTTTTATTCCGGGGTGGATCAACGATCTGTCGGTGCCTGATAGGACGATCACGTTTCCGCCGTTCCATATTCCGCTGATCGGGGCGGAGATTTCGGCGTTGAATGTGCTGCCGCTGCTGCTGGCGGTGGTGATCTTCGTGCAGATGAAGGTGCAGATGGCCTCTCAGCCCAAGCCCGCCGACGAACAGCAGGCACAGATGCAGAAGATGTCGCAGTACATGTTTTTCCTTTTCCCGCTCTTCATCTACAACCAACCCTCCGGCCTGAACCTCTACTACTTCGGCTCAACATTTGCCGGCTTGGTGGACACCTACTTCGTCCGCAAAACGCTCAAACGCAAAGGCATCCTGTCCGCGAACGCATCAGCGCTGCCGACACGCGAGGAGTAGTGGAGAAGTTCGAAATTCGAAATTCGAATCAAATTCAAATGTTCGAATGTTCAAATGACGCAAACAAACCAGAGCCGCGAACGTAAGCTCGCCACGCACGCCCGAAGGGCGTCAACATACGTAGCCGGGGGTAACGCCCCTAGTTAGCATGCCACCACAGTCGTCGTGCCCTGAAAGGGCAATACTTCTAACTTCTCTTATCTGTATTTGTATGTTGTTCAACGAGACAATTATCGCGGTGAGTTCGCCGGAGAGTGGGGGGGTACGGGGGATTGTGCGGGTGAGTGGCGAGCGGGCGTGGGAGGTGGTGCGGGAAGTGGGGCGATTGCCGGAGCAGTTGGAGGTGGGGTGGAATGGGGGGGTGGTGATGCCGTGGGTGTGTGAGTGGTGGGGGGTGGCGGGGGTGCTTCTGTTTAAGGGGCCGCGGAGTTTTACGGGGGAGGATGTGGCGGAGATCCATGTGCCGAATTCGCCGGCGGTGGTGCGGGAATGCGTGGAGCGGATATTGGCGGCGGGAGGAGTGAGGATGGCCAGCGCAGGCGAGTTTTCGGCACGGGCGTTTTTCAATGGGAAAATGGACTTGACGGAAGCTGAGGGAATCGCCGCGACGATTAACGCGGCAACGGAAATGGAACTGCGAGCGGCAGCAAGTCTGCGAGAGGGAAACCTGCATCGTGAAATCGAAAAGGTAACACAACGCGTGGCACACTGGTTGGCGATGGTCGAGGCGGGGATTGATTTTTCGGAGGAAGAAGGAATTTTGTCGGCCGATCAGGATGAAATGCAATCGGATCTGGCACAGATTGCGGACTTCGGATTGGGTTGGTGGCTCGAGCATGCGGTGCGGATGGATCGTCTCGATACGCTTCCGACGGTGGTTTTCATCGGAGAGCCGAACGTGGGGAAAAGCTCGCTGATCAACGCATTGGCCGGCACGACGCGTTCGATCACGTCGGAAGTTGCGGGGACAACGCGGGACGTGCTCGGCGTGGTGATGAAGACATCGCGGGGCGACATGCGGCTGCTGGATGTGCCGGGGAAGGAAGAGCCGGTGGACGAACTGCGTCGGCAGATGATGAAGGCGAGGGAGAACGCTCTTCTGGAAGCGGATTTAGCGATCGAGGTCGTGGTCGATGAGAAATATGCAATCAGCGGTATGATGCCTCGCCACGAGCATGGGACGGAGATATATGCCGTGCAAAACAAGGCGGACCTGTTGCCGCCGACGGAGTTGCGGACGTTTGAGTATATCGAGAGTCAGGAGGAGTGGGGCGGGGGTGGGTTCATGACAATACGGGGGGACTTCCAATTGGTCTCCGCCAAGACGGGGTTGAACATCGAGAAGTTGCGTGAGGAGATCGGGGAATTGGTGTATAGACGACGTGTGATCCACGCGCATTTGCCGGTGCTCAATCAGCGGCATCGGCTTCTGGTGCTGGAAGTGAAAGAGGCGATCGACCGAGCGGTGAATCTGATGGATCGTCCTGAACTGCTCGCGTCGGAATTGCGGCGGGCGCTGGATTCTCTGGGACAGATTACCGGCGTGGTTTCGCCGGACGAAATTCTGGGTCGGATTTTTTCGACGTTTTGCATTGGAAAATAAGGCGCTGTCTCCCCGTCACCCCTGTCCCCCCTTCCCCTCATCGTCCGTCGAGGAGTCGTAGGCCCAGGAAGTTATCGAGGGCGTCGATTGCTTTGACTTTTTCGACGGTGGTTTGGACGTCGTAGGGGGTACGGACGAATTCGACGACCCCCCCCCCCCCACCCCCCCCCCCCCCCCCCCTTTCGTGCCCCCCGGGGCGGGGGGGGTGGCGGAAGGAGGGGAGGGGTTTGGGGGGGGGGGGGGGGCGCGGGGGGCGGGGGTGGATCACCGCC
>WQYP01000027.1 GCA_009781185.1 Phycisphaerales bacterium
CCGGAAAATCAGAGCCGCGACCGTCAGGGAGCGACAGGCGTTATTTCCGCATTGTCGCACGGATCGCTCCCTTACGGTCGCGGCTCTGATCGCCCTGATTTGCCATAAAAAATGGCCACACCCTCAGCGTGTCCCGTGCTCAATTGACACCCCCAGTCGTGCCGATATTATTGTTTGCTTCACCATTTCGGGCCCGGCCCTCTCGGCCCCTCCGGTGCCCCTGCAAACGGAACTTTCATGAGTGACCGCGAAAAATTCGCTGCCGATGAACTTGCCATTGTCATGTCGCATTTCGACATTGGTGTGTTGCAGACGGTCAAGGAGTACAGCCGCGGATCGCGCAAGGCGCCCAAGCTGTTGATCACTTCCGAGAAAGGGGAGTACCTGCTCAAGCGTCGAGCCCACGGCAAAGACGACCCCTTCAAAGTCGCCTTCTCACACGCCCTCCAACTCTACCTCGCCTCCAAACAATTCCCGCTCCCGCACCTCATCGGCACCCGCAAAGACAACAACTCCATGCTCCAGCACAATAACCATGTGTACGAGCTTTTCGAATACATCCGCGGCACAGGCTACGACAACTCGCTGGAATCCACCTACGATTCGGGCAAGATTCTTGCGCTGTATCACAAATTGCTGCGGGGATACACGCCGCAGTTCGAGCCGCCGGTCGGATCGTATCACGATGCGCGTTCGATCCACAACGGCCTGGACCAGATCCCGGTCACCTTCAACAAGCTCGATCGGTTGCGTGACATCTCGAACGAACAGGTCAGTGCCACCACCAGTTTTCTCCGCGAGGCGTATTTTCAGGCTGCCGAGAAGGTCAACAAGAAGGGGCTGAGCAATTGGCCGGTGCAGATCGTCCATTGCGATTGGCACCCCGGCAACATGCTCTTCCGCAATCGCAAAGTCGTCGCGGTCATCGATTACGATGCGGCACGGCTGCAGCAGCGGGTGATCGATTTAGCGAACGGTGTGCTGCAGTTTTCGATTTTGGGCGGTTCGGACGATCCGACGACCTGGCCGGAATACGTGGACGAAACGCGTTTCAAACGTTTCATCCGCGGTTACGATGAAGTGGACGTGATCTCGACGGCAGAACTGGAAGTGATCCCCGGCCTGATGGTGGAAGCGATGGTTGCCGAATCCGTCCTGCCGATCGCGGCGACGGGTTCGTTCGGCCGGATCGAAGGCTACGGCTTCCTGCAAATGATCGAACGCAAAATCCGCTGGGTGCTGGAACACGAAACGCAGCTCATTGCCAGCGTGGCACAGTGACGAAGAAGCCAGAAGATTTAAACAACCGAAGGCTTGAAGTCTTCTAGCTTCTGGCTTCTCGTCAAGAATCGATTCATAACCTATTATTTATACGCCACTTATGTAATGCCCGCAAAGATTGCTTGTCTTTTGTCTTTATGAATCTATACTTAAAGGTGAATCCGCTAGTCTAGCGTGTTGTTTTAGCCAAGCTGGCGCTGTTTTTACGGAGAGGTTCTTATGAAGCCCAAAGAGAACACGGCCCTGAATACCGCAGCAATCTGCGAACGCCTGAAACAAGTTCGCGTTCAGGTCTGCGGCCCGCGTGGCCAATCGCATTTCGCAACCCTGTTACACCTGTCGCCCTCGACCTACAACTATTACGAGAAAGGCCGTGTGCCTCCTGTGCACGTGCTGGACCGTGCCGCGAGGGTCACAGGCGCGCCGCTGTTGTGGCTGATTCGTGGCGAACCGGGCGATTTCGCGATCGATTCCCTCAAGAAAATCGAACCAGCGCCGGAAACGTCTGGCACCTCCGTTTCAGAAAATCCGGTCGTCCTCCCCGGTCAGACGTAAACCTCCTCCCACAACATCCCGCAACTTGAACATGACCACGCCCTTCCGTGTGGTCATTTCTTTTTAACACTCCGCGCCATGCTCGGACTGATGAAGGCGGTCATCCCCAATGGAGAGATCGCATCGATCATCGAAGAAACGTTGTTATTGTCCTTCTGCGCGGCCGCGGCGCGAAGAACCTCGCTGATCACATCCATGGTGTTGGCGTTGATGAGTTGACGAGCTTCCTCCGTGGCATACAAAATAGGCAACCCCTCCTCCGTCGACAGTACCAACACGGCCGTACTGCCCTGGCTGTGTGCAACCATCACCGTGTGATTCTCATATGTCAGCGTGAAATGGAAGTCTTTGATCGGTGCCGCGGGATCGGAGGAGAATGGCTTGATACTGTTTTTCAAGTCCTTGATGGCCGATTCCTCGTCTGCCCTTGCGACAGGAGCAAGCAAACTCACCAGCATCAGCCCGAGAATGGCAAACCCAACTCCTTTTTCACTTCTACAATAAATCATATATAGCCCCTCCTAAAACTTAAAGAATTGCTGATTTCATATGATACAAACAGCGCTTGTTGGTCTCCAGCGTTTCCGGTACCTTACGAAAATCTGATGAGTGTAGGGGGGACATGTGACCGAAAAGGGCTTTGGTATGATCGACGCCGTCCTGTTTGATCTGGGCGACACCATTATCAACTTCGGCGTGGGACGCCGCGAGGCGGAGTTTCTTTTCCGCAAGGGCGCGCGGCTGACGTACGACTACCTGGCGGCAAGGCAGCATCCGTTAGCCCCCGGCTCTGCCGGGGGTTCGGTTGGTGTGAATGCTGATACGGAAGCTCAAAACCCCCGGCA
Organism: Phycisphaerales bacterium; assembly: GCA_009781185.1. GTDB lineage: Bacteria > Planctomycetota > Phycisphaerae > WQYP01 > WQYP01 > WQYP01. Next base: position 2,682 of record WQYP01000027.1, read on the forward strand.
GAGCCGGGGGCTAACCGCCAAATGCAATTGCCTTGGAGGAACGGGCGGATTCCCGTCTTTCGAGCGGTATTTCAAGGTGAATTACCGTCTGATGTCACGGGCGTACATGTGGTCGAAGCTGATCCGTCGCGATTTTTCCTATGCGGATATCCTGTACCGGGCAGCGAAAAAATTAAAACTCTCGCTGGCGGAGGACGACCTGCAGCAACTCTCTGCGCTCTGGTACCAACCGATCCACGAAGCCTCGCACATCGATCCGGACGTCACGCATGTGCTGTCCGATTTGCGCCAGGCGGGTACGAAGTTGGCGATCGTTTCCAACACGCTCGTTCCGCCGGAGTGTCTCGATGCGCACCTGGCACGTGAGGGCTTGCTGGAGTTTTTCCCGGTGCGGATTTATTCGTCGATGGTGCGTTACCGCAAGCCGCACCCTCGGATTTTTCAATTGGCGTTGGAGCAGGTCGGCGTGCCGGCGAATCGGGCGCTGTTCATCGGCGATCTTTTAATTGCCGACATTGCCGGCGCCAAACGAGCGGGAATGCGGACGATTTGGAAGCCCTCGCTGCACACGGCGCCGCCGCTGTTTCATCCGAGTTTCTCGCTTTTCCGCCGTTCGCATCGCCATCGTCCGGACTTCACGATTTTCCGTGTAACAGAGTTACCGTCGGTGCTGCACCTGTGCGGCTGGCGAGCGGCACGTGAAGAAGTCAGAAGCCAGAAGCCAGAAGCCAGAAGTTTTGAATAGAGCATTTTTCACTCGCCCGTAGCGCTTTGGAGCCCCGCATGGCAATGCGGGGCTTTGGCTCTCGCTTCCTGCGCATGTCATCATGCCACGACCACATGAAAAATGCTCTATATCGACACGCCAACGCCCAATCCAACATGTCTCCCTTTATTCTTTCGCCTGGGCGGCGTGTTTCACATTGGGCGACGGCACGCTCGAAAAGTTTGCGGTCTCAGCGAAGAGTTGTCCGTCGCGCATGTGTCCGTCGATTTTGACCTTCATATACTGCTCGATATCCACAAGCGTGGCGGGGTGATCGTCCAACAGAAACCGGGTGGTAGCGTCGTATTTCACATGAATAAAGTTGGGATAAGCCCCCTCACCGCGGCCTTCGTCCTTGCTGATGACCATGGTCGAGCTCATGCGACGGAGGCTCACGATCAGGCCGGCGAAAACGCGGGAATCCGGATCGCCCGGCTTAGCGCTGCTGGCAACGTCAGGCAGAGGCACCGAAGCAGCCGACGCACATCCCGCCACAGCCACGATAAGTAAACTCATCAAGCCGCCAGCCACCGCCTGCCGCCAATCAATTTTCATATCACCGCTCCTTCCACAAGTGAGGAAGCCAGAAGCTAGAAGCCAGTAGCCAGAAGGCTTCAAGTTTGCGGTCTGTGGCTTATTCCAAACTTCTGGCTTCTGGCTTCTGGCTTCTGGCTTCTTCAGTCACGATCGTCATTGCCTGATCCGCCAGTTCGCCGCCGCCGACATCTTCCGCGGCATCGAGCCAGTGCACTGTGTTCGGTGGAGGCCAGCGTTTGAGCCATGTTCGCTGCATCTTGGCCAGATATCGCGTCTGGATTTTGATCTGCTCGATCGCTTCCTCCAAAGAACATTTACGAGCGAAATGGTCGAGCAGTTGTCTGTACCCGACCGCACTGGCCGCCTCCTCGGAAATCCCCCCTCCGCGTTGGTCCTCCGCCAACCGCCGAACTTCCTCGACAAGCCCCTGCTCAAGCATTTTTTTGACGCGGAGGTTAATGCGCCGATTGAGCGATTCTTTCTCCCGACGAATGCCAAGATAAACCGCTTCAACCGCAGGATGCTCCCGAGTCCACTGAGTTTGCAGCGTCGAAATCGGCGTACCGGTGAGCTTGTAAACTTCCAACGCTCGAACAATGCGACGGAGATCGTTGGGATGAATACGACCGGCGGCGATGGAATCGACTTTCGCCATCTCGGCGTGCAGAGCCGGTGCACCGATTTGCTCCGCCCGCCGCGTCAGCTCGGCACGCAACGTCTCATCAGCCCCCGGCCCTTCGAACATGCCTTCCATCAGCGACCGCAGATAGAGCATGGTGCCGGCGACGATGACGAGAGGCTTGTCGTTGGGGGAGGGGGAGACAAGGTACATTCGAGCCGTTTCAACGAAACGTGCCGCGGAATAGGTTTCCCATGGGTCCGCGACGTCGATCATGAGGTGCTCGATCCGCCGACGTGTGGCGGTGTCCGGCTTGGCGGTGCCGATGTCCATGCCGCGATAGACCTGCATGGAATCGACCGCCATGATGCGTCCACCACCACCCCCCAGACGCTCCGCAATCGCCTCACCCAGATCGCTCTTGCCCGAAGCGGTACAGCCGACGATGACAATGGGTTTCCCAATCATCAGGCTATTCCTTCGGCCGGAACGGATGTAGCGAGCCGACAGCCAAAACCACAAGAGCAGCCAACCCATAGCCCAACGCCGCCTTGTGCCAACGAGCGCGGAGACCGAGTTCCTGTGATATATCCGACATCCGGTACATGACCGGCCATTCGGGCCAGTGGGCCGCGGGAAGCGAGGACTTCACCGCATCAAAAGCGGGAAGAACGGGCGTGGCGTAAGCAATCAATTCAAGCGTATGATCGCGGCATGCAGGAGAATAACGCGAAGAAACACGTGCCAGGGGCAGGGCGACAATGGGAGCCGCAAAAAAGATCGCCGAGAACGTCATCGCAAGCATCGCGGCCAAAGGCGGTCGTCTGCGGAACAAATAAGCAACCGCAGACCAGACGCCGACCCAGGTCAACAGCAGCAGATAAAGACGAAAAACGTCACGCAAACCAAGAAACCCCGTGATCAGTCCGAGCAGAAGCAGGAGTACTCCAGCAGAGTCCACCAGGACGGCGTACCCCCAAAAAGCGTCCGCGAAGGACTCCGATCTCGCCACCCAGAGAACGCTGGCGACGGTGGTCAGAAGCAGGAGCATCGCGATCCATCCGAGAAAAAATTTCGTCGCCAGAGCAGGCCAATAAGGCAGCAGGAATCGTGGGAGAAGAAACAAAAGAAGCAATGCGACCGTCAGAGCGCCAGCCGCAAAGAGTGCAGGTCGGAGATTCAAAAATCGCCCAGGCATCGGTACAGCATCCGCAAAATCATCAGAGCCGCAATCGTCAGATTGCGATTCGTCAACCCGCTCCATTGTAACCGCAATCTCACGCCTGCGGCTCTGATGATTTGCAGTCAATTCCTCAAGTCATTCACGGCCCCTCCCTCCCCCCAAAAACATGGAGCGCCGCGTGGTAACGCGGTGGTTTATTCTCAAAGACTCCCAACCACCGCGTTGCCACGCGGTGCTCCTAAAAAAAGCCCAGGGATTGCAATCCCTGGGCTTCGCTCAGATGTCAAAAACCTCTCTTTTTATTTCCGACGCCGCACCATCATCGCCGCCACCCCGAGCCCCAGAATCGCCAAACTCGCCGGCTCCGGCACCTGCGCGAATGTGACATTGGAGAAGTTCAGAACGAGGCCGCCGCTACTGTCGGTCCAAGTCACGCCGGCGGCGTTGAGGGCGTCCCAACTGCTGGGGTCCAAGGTAATCCTAGTGGAGTAGTCGGTAAGACTATTCCACGTGAAGAGCGGGAAGTTATTGATGTCGTCGCCGAAGAAGCTGGAGAAGCCGGAGAAGTCGGTGAAATCGACCAGCTTGAGGATGATGTTACCACTACCGGTGAGACTCGGTGTGCTGTCGATGAAGAGGGTGCTGAAGCCCTCCGGACCGAAGCTGAAGTCGATCTCGCTTCCGGCTGCAAGGGTCAGGCCATTGCCAGTGACGGCACTGGTGATATCACTGCTGCCGATTTGAAGTATGCCACCATTTGCTATCGACAAAACACTGGAAGTGAAGTCAAATCTGTCACCCGTCAGGGCAAGAGTGGAATTGAATCCAACACTACCCGCAAGTGCATTGATATTTCCGTTAATCGTTGTTGTACCACCAAAAGTTTGAAGGTTGAATCTGCCGGCGATATTGCCATGGACATACATCGACGAACCTGGATCGCTGGAAGCGCCACTCGGTGCGAAACCGGTTGCATCCGCCGCTTTACCGAAGGTCAACGGGATGGTTCCCGTCGTCATATTTTTGGTAGTGATATTGCCGGTGATCTTCGTCCCATCCATGAGATTGATCGCACCAACCGAAATTGGAACAGCGAGAGGGTTACCATAAGCATCAAGACCACTATCAATACAAATGGCATCATTTTGCGTTCCGACGTTAATGGTACCGTAATTATCGAATTGTGTTGCACTGGCATGGAACCAGACGCCGATGCCGCCATTTCCCGTGGCTACAATCGTTCCCCGATTGATGAGCTTTGCGTTCGTTGCGCCTGCGCCGTATTGGTTGTAATAGTCGGCGTTCGTGCCGGTGCTGGTGCCGTGTGTGACAAGAACGCCTGTTCCCAGATCGCCGGTGGCGGCAACGGTGACACCCCCGGCAATGGTCACGGTATTGTTCACGTTTTCGATACGGATGCCGGCGCCGGCCTCGCCTTGAGATGTCAAAGAGGCCGCTTGGGTGATAGTGTTGTTCCCGGAAACAATGTGCAAGCCAATCCCGTAGATGCCGGTGCCGTTGAACCCGACATTATTGGTGATCGTGCCCTCAACTTGGTAAATCGAACGCCCAAAAAAATTCTTGATGTCGATGGTGTATCCCATGTCTTGCAGGATCGCCAGTTCGACTTCCGAGAAAAATGGGCGTGTGGCGCCATTGTAGACCCAGTTCATAACACCAAAGGGTGTGTCGGGATGCGCAAAGGAAGACCCATTTTGATTCGCTCCACTGATGAGACCGATAATGGGAACACCAAATGTTGCATTAGGGTTTCCATCTCCCCAGACTGTATTGGCGTGAGTTCCAGAGAACGTAAAATTGTCAGAAGCGCTGTACCAAGCCCCCGACACGATCTTTTGGTCGGTGGTGCCGTTATTGACATGGATAAAGTCAAGCCACTGCCCACTGGAGAAGCTAAACTGTACCTGGCTGCCACTCACGACAGGATAAGAGCTGGCGCTGCCTAGCCCCAGCGAATGAGCCATTTCGTGGATCAGAACACTTTCCATGTCGTTCCAGCCTGCTTTAATCTGGGAGCTGACTGCTGTGGACCAAGTCGTACCACTGTCAAGCGCTATGGTGCTGCCGTTGGACCAGCCGCCACCGCTGGGGGCTTTAATAAAATCGATGGTTAAATTAGAGCCGCCTGTGATGACTTCATTCCAGTAATCAACGGCCCGTTGCACAGCGGCCTGCTCCGCCGGGGAGTAGTCACCTTGTGAAAACGTAATGTTGCCTATCGCCGCTGCTTGTGCTCCAGCCGCACCCCACAGCCCGCCGAGCAGCGCGACAATGCACGCGGCGGCGTATCGCTTCCTGAGTCTGTGCGAGTGTTTTGAGGATTGGGAAAACGTCAACAATTTACGGGGGGAGCTGCGGGGGGTCATGGGGGTCTCTCCACAAAGAGGTTTCCGCCGGTGGTTCTATAAACGCCCCGACGGAGGCCGCCACGTTTTTCTTACCGAATGACAAACACTGTCACCGGTCGCCTGTGGCAAAGGCGCTCAGCTCTCCCGCAACGCATGGGCAAAATACCCACGCCACGACGCAATACAGACAACTCGTCCGCATTACCGACGTACATCACATGTAGATTGAATTACCTGTGTGAACCTGAAAAAGCATTCGAACGGCAGTCTGCCACGTCTTTCTTACCGCACGCCAAACGTTGGCATTCGGTCACCTGTGGCAAAGGCGCTCGGCTCTCCCACAACAACTCTGACATCATGCGAGCATCCCGCCCGCCGCAATGTTCAACTAGCAAAATGACAAGCTGGGTAATTTGACCAGACAGGCTCGACTCAACCTCCCGGAATTCATTCCGGCGGGAGACGAAAGCGGAAGAAATGACTTAACTCCGCTTCATTGCTGAGCCTACGTCACTTTTGCCAGCAAGCATGATGGCGCCACCGCAGTGCAGCGAGACATCACATGTTAAATGTGCCACAAGTTTCCAAAAAAGCAAGATTTTTTCAGTTTTTTTCGGGCGTGCCCGTTTTTTTAGGGGGAGGAGGGGGAAATAGCCTTACGATTCCTCGCAAGGCTATTTCTGTTGTGCGTTTCCCCCCATCCGTCCGATAATTCTCCCATGACTTTTCCCCTTCTCATCGCCTCTACGATCTTCCTTTTCCTCACCGGCACCTGCGTCGGCTCCTTCCTGAACGTCGTGATCTGGCGGCTCCCCAACTACGGCCGCGAAGTCCTCTTCCAAAACCAACGCGGCCCGCTCACCCTCAACTGGCCGCCGTCACACTGCCCCGTCTGCGACGCGCCCATCAAGTGGTACCACAACGTCCCCGTCCTGGCCTGGTTCTTCCTCAAGGCCAAGTGCGCGAACTGCAAAACTCACATTCCCGTCCGCTACCCGCTCGTTGAACTCGCACTGGGCGTTGTTTTCGCAGGCTACTTCCTCGCCTCCTCCGTCGGACACTGGTCTCCTTTCCCCTTCATCGATCTCCGCGAGCCGGCCCAAGCCTGCGCCTTTGTTCTCCACCTCATTTTTATCGCCGCTCTCCTGGCCGCCTCCGCCATCGACATCGACCTGTTCATCATCCCGCTCTCGATCCCCTGGTTTCTCATCATTCTCGGCCTCCTCGCCACCCCCTTCATCAACCACCCGGTCATCTGGCAACTCCCCCTTCCCCCCTCCGACTCCTGGCATTTCGCCCGCTCCATCCTCGGCGCCGGCGTCGGCCTGGCCCTGGCCAACCTCCTCCTCGCCCTCAAAATCCTCCCGCGATCCTTCTCCGAACCGAGGGAAGAAGCCAGAAGTCAGAAGCCAGAAGCCAGAAGGGAGGAGCCAGAAGCGGAAAGTTCGAATTTCGAATGTCGAGTTTCGAATGTCCCTCCGCTTCCCAAGCTCACTCATTTTTTCCCCTCGATCATCGCTTCACTCGTTTTGGTTCTTCTCTGCGTTTTCGCCTGGTTCACTTTTTCAAATAAGGCCGCTTCGCTCATCACCGTTTGCTCCGGCATTTTCATTTTCCTCATTGGCGTCCTTCCGCGTGATCCCGATCAGACGGATGTCACCGACGAAGTCGTCGAAGAAATCGCTCATCCCCAGGTCCGCCGCGAAACGCTCAAGGAACTTCTCTTTTTAGCCGTCCCACTCGTTTGCGCCTTCATCGCCTGTTTCATCCCGATCAACATTCCGCCGTCGCCGTGCATGGCCCGTTTCCTCGGCTGCCTTCTGGGCATCCTCATCGGCGGAGGCGTCGTCTGGTTCATCCGCGTCCTGGGCAGTCTCGCCTTCAACAAAGAAGCGATGGGCATGGGCGACGCCCATCTGATGGCCGGCGTCGGCGCTATCGTCGGCCCTTGGCTGGTTGTCTTTGCTTTCTTCGGCGCCGCCTTCCTCGGTCTCGCCTGGGCCATCGTCCTGCTCTTCCAGAAAAAACCGCACGTCCTCCCCTTCGGCCCCTGGCTCTCCATCGCTTCCATCCTCGCACTCCTCGTCGGCCACTCCCTCATCGCCGCCTACGTCGCCCTTTTCATCCCCTAAGCCTTGCGTTGCCACGCAAGGCTATTGCATCGCGTGTTTGTGGAGCACGGCGATGTCGGGGAGGTTGCGGTAATAGCCGTTGAAATCCAGGCCGTAGCCGACCACGAATTCGTCGGGGATTTCAAAGCCGACCCAGTCGGCGTCGATGGCGGGTTTGATGGGGAGTTTCTTCTTGAGCAACACGCAAGTTTTGATGCTGGCGGCCCCCTGCTGCTTCAACAGCTCGGTGACCGTCATGAGGGTTCGGCCGGAGTCGAGAATGTCATCGATCACCAGAACGTGCTTGCCTGTGACGTCGAAGGTGGTGGGATACAGAACGCGAGCGCCTTCGTTCACGGTTACTTTGCCGCGATAGCTGGAGACGGCCAGGACGTCGATCTTCATGCGGACCGGGAGATGGCGAACGAGGTCGGCGACGAAGATGATCGAGCCGGTGAGCAGCGGCATCAGGAGGAACTCGCGATCCTTATAAGCCTCGCCGATCTCCTGGGCCATCCGAAAAATGCGGGCCTGGATGGCGTAGCGATCGATGAGGATTTCGCGAATGTCCTGCTGCATGGCATTACTTTCCCTTTGCCTCGGCCCAGGCTGCACGTAGTGTTCGTTCCACTTCCAATACCGCGGCGGCGTGGCGGTCGGCGATCAGTTGGAGGGTGTCGAGTTCTTCGCCGTGTACGGTATCCTTCGACGTAAAGAATGCCTTGAGATCCAATTGGCCGGTGGCATATCCTGCCTGGGCGGCTTTGCCGATCGCGGGTATATACTCATAGCTGTCCCAGAGGATTTCGAGTGCTCGTGTGAAGGTGCCCGCTTTCGCCGGTGCGACAGGAGTGACTGTGGTTGCGGAATGGACTCGCCAGTCGATCCGCAGATTCAACTCCTTCCAGAACTCCTCTCGCAATCCCTTTCTCGGCTCCTGAGCGTCCTCAAAAAGCTGAAATTCCATGTCATCATGCGGATTGATCGATTTGCTGAACTCCTTATCCACGGTGTACTTCGCGATTTCGCTGCCGTCGGGAAGCGTCTGCGTGAGCTTGTGCACGGCAGGCACCTTGCCGAAGAGATAACTGTAACTTTTGTAGTCGACGGTGCCGTGCAGCGGTTGCGTGCAGTCCTCGATGTAATGACACAAATAGCCAGCGATTTTCAGGGTTTGGGCGTTGTCCAATTTGGGCGCAGCGAATGCTGCCACAAGCTCGTTGTACTTTTCCTCCACGCGAAAGGGGAGATAGCCGGCCTGCTTCCAACGCGGATCGTGGACGTCGCGCGGAACGTCGGCTATTTCCGGACGGTTGGAAAAGTCCGGCTTGTACATCGGTCTCTTGCCCAGACTTTCCCAGTCCATGAAATGCATCTTGCTTTCCGTGACGCCGTAGGACGCAATGATCGTCTTGCCCTCTTCCGTGAACTGGATGCGATCGGGCAAGGTGCAGGCGCCGTCGAGGCCGGTGAGGTAATCTTTGGCTTCGAAACCAACCTTTTCCCCGACCGCCAGCTTACGGCAAGCGTCGAGGTCATATTTCATGTTGGCCTTGAGGAAATCCTTGAGCCCCTCAGGAACGGCTGGATCGTTGATGATCCGCAACGCCGCCATCCGCGTGATCAAGATATGCTGCTGGTGGCCCCACGCCTGAGCTTTTGTCGCCACCGCAGCCAGACTCGCCGCCACCATCACCCCCGTCCAACCGATTCGTCGCCTTGTCATCATTCAACCTTTCATGCAAAACATAAGCACAGTATACTTCCTGTTGATGGGCGAACACATAGTTACCTATTTCAAACGCATCTCAGCATATCCGCCGTGGATCGTGTTGCTCGAACTGCTCCTGATCGGCATCGTCGTGCATTCGGTCGTCGAATTTCTCCGCGGCACGCGCGGCGCCCGCCTGATCAAAGGCACTGCCCTGTTCCTGATCGTGGCTTACCTGGTGATCCAGTTCGCCGGCCCACAGTTGCAGCGTGTGGAGTACCTGTATTCGCGCCTGCTGCTGTTCGCCAGCTTTGCGATTGTCGTGGTATTTCAGCCGGAGCTTCGACGAGCACTCACGCGGCTGGGGGAGGCCCGCTTTTTCCGCGCCTCAACAAGCCCGATCCGCCCAACAGTGGACGCCATCTGCCGTACCGCCGCCTACTGCTCGAAAAACCAGATCGGAGCACTCATTGCCGTCGAGCGCGGCGTAGGTCTGGGCGGACTGGTGGAAAATGGCACCATCATGAACGCGGTGCTCTCGTCGGAACTGCTCAACACGATTTTCTGGCCCGGCTCGATTCTGCACGACATGGGCGTGGTGATCCGTTCGGGCAAACTTTCTGCGGCGGGCGTGCAGTTCCCGCTTGCCGAATCGGAGGACGTCTCGCCGGAGCTCGGTTCGAGGCACCGCGCCGCCCTGGGCCTTGCTCAGGAAACAGACGCGGTGGTGGTCGTGGTCTCCGAGGAGACCGGGGTCATCACCGTCGCCGAAAACGGCCGGCTGATCCGGAACCTGACCATCGAAGGCCTGGAATCCCTGCTGCTTGAACTTCTGGCAAAAACCACTCTTGAAACTCGAAACCCGAAACTCGAAACTCAAAGCTCAAAACTTGAAACTTGAAACTCGCATGCTCTCCCGGCTCAAAACGCTTCCGCTGACCATCGTCCTGACCATCCTCATCTGGATGTACGCAGAATCGCAGCAATCGACGTTGGATTATTCCACAACGCGTGACGATCGCATCACCAACACGTCCACGCAGGGCTGCGGCGCGGAGCACCGGCTCAAGCGAGCGACGATCAACGATTTGCCGGTCTGGGTCAGCGGGCCGCCGGACGCGGTCGCTCGCTACCAGATCGAGTTGTATCCACGGGTCCTGAAATCGCTGGTGGTTTCCGGTTCGCCCGCGGCCATCCAGGCACTCCTGCAACGCATGGCACCCAGAAGTGGCGGGGAGTCCACGGTGGACCCCACGGCCTCGCAAATCCTCGCTTACCTGGACATCACGTCGGACGACCGTCCTTCGCAGAATCGCGTCACTCGGCCGTTGCGCTACACGCTGCCGGAAGGATTGACGCTTCAACAATACCCCAGCGACATCGACTTCCGACTGATCGATCGCCCCTCTCCCACGCAGCCCGCCAACCCATAGCTTTGCGCGGCAACGCAAGGTTATCGGCGGAATTCGGCCCTGTTCCGCGATCACGGCTTGCACAGGAAAAGGATCAGCCCGTCGGTGGTCAGAGCGCGTTCGTCGATGATGCGGAAGCGGGATTGTTTGAGAATGGTTCGCCATTTGTCGGCAGGCCAAGGGGGGGTGTTGGATAGACGCAGAAGCAGGCTGAGTTCGGGAGCGTAGTAGTTCTTGTCGAATCGCGGGGAGGCGGTGGGCTCGATAATCAAAAGACTGGCTTTGGGGAAGTTTTTGGCGATGGCGGAGAGGGTTTTGATGAGCGCGTTGGGGTCCTTGGTGGGGGAGGGGGCGGCAAGTTCGGAGAAGACATTGCAGGCGAGCAGGCAGTCGATTTCGTCCCAGAGTTGCCGGGAGATGCCGATGCGGTCGAAGGTTCGCTTGGTGTCCGTGCAGATTTCCATGGCGTTGGCCGTGATGGCCAGAAGACGCTTCCCGAGACCGTTGGATGTAATGGCCCGATTGGCCCGGCGGACGGCGGAGGAGGAGGAGCCGATGCCAACACCGACACTATTCCGCGAATTCTTCGCAATATGCATCAGTAAATCGCCGGCGCCGCAGGCAAGATCGAGCAGATGCGCGGAGTTGTTTTTCCCGAGCATGGTCAGGACCGCGGGAAAGACTTCGGTCGCGTAACGCTTGGCCTGGGCGTCAATAAACGCTTCCGTCTTGCGCTGGACCGAGGAGCCATTGTCGAGCGCTTTTAAGCGGGCGAGAAGATGCTCGGCGGAAGCGAGAAGCGGAGCGTAAGCATGAACGAGTTCCAGAACGGGGTCTTCGTACTTGAGAAGCGACTTGGCCTCGGGCGTGAGACGCACCTGCTCGCCCTTGCGTGTGAGCATGCCAATGGTAACGAGGTAATTCACAAGGGCTTCGAGCACATCGGAGGCCATGTTCGTACGCGCGGCGTGAACCAGCGGAACCATGCCTTCTTTTTTCTCGGATTCAAGTTGAAGCATCGCCTCGAAAACGCCAGCGTGGCGAAGGGTCCACCAGGCAGTAAGAGTAAAGTGCCCGGCGATGAGACGATGAGCAGTTTGCTGGGCGAGTTTTTTCGAACGTGAGAACATGACATCGGGAATGGTAATGGGTTGCGTGGCAGATGCAAATAGATCGCGGAAACTCACGGAAAGGATGGAGCCCTGCAGGCAGTGCCCCTTTTTCATGCCCGCCCGTCAACAACACTTACTAAAAATCCGGATCAGCCCGAATCCACCGTGGATGCGGGCTTTTTTATGAGGAGTCCTTTCATGAACCACTCCCCCCATGAGTGTCCATTTTGCAAACGTCCCTTACCGCCGAACGAGCCGCCGATCCCCTCTTGGACGTGCTATCTTTGCGGAAACATTTTTCCGCTGAGCGTCGAATCCACCGTACAGGAAGTGGACGGAAAGCCTCGTACCTTATGTACCGATTGTTTGGAGGATTATCTGAAGTTTCTCCACGGAGAGGCTTATCTCAAGTCTCGCCGAATTTAGGAATGAGTCCGAAATAACTTCCTGAAGTGTCATGCACCTTTTGCGAGGCGTTTTTCGATGGCGGCGTTGACGTCGAGTTTGCCGACGGCTTTGGCGGCAACGACGGCGTTCTTGATGGCGCGGGCACCGGCCGAGCCGTGAACCTTGAAGAAAAGCCCCTGTACGCCCAGCAGCAACGCGCCGCCGACTTCTTCGTGGTCGTATTGCTTGAGGGCTCGGCCGAGGAAGGGCTTGAGTTTCACAGCAAAATCGGCGTCGCTCATCGCTTCTTTTTGCAACGCCTGGAGAACGGCAGTCGTGAACCCTTCGGTCACCTTCAACGTGACGTTGCCGGTGAAACCGTCGGTGATCAGCACGTCGCAGGGATGCCTGGGAATATCGCGGCCTTCAACGTAGCCAACGAAGTTGATAGATGGATCGGCTTGGATCAGGGCTTTGGCGTCCTTGACGAGTTGGGTGCCTTTTTCGTCTTCGGAACCAATGTTGAGGATCCCGACGGTTGGCGAAGGGGGGGGGGCGGATTTACCCAAGGCCTTGGCGTAGATCGAGCCCATGACGGCGTACTGGTAGAGATGGGCGGGCTTGGGCTGGATGTTAGCGCCAGCGTCACAGAGAAGCACGCCGCCTTTGACGGAGGGAAGAAAGCAGGCGATGCCTGGACGATCCACTCCGGCGAGCGGCTTGAGCATCAGCACGCCGGCGGCAACAAGGGCGCCGGTGTTGCCCGCGGAGATCATCGCGTCGGCATGCCCTTCTTTGCCGAACTTGACCATGCGGACGATGGACGAGTCCCGTTTGCCGCGGATCGCTTCGATGGGTGAGTCGTCCATGGTGATGACTTGGGATGCGTGCTCGATCTGGATGCGGTCGTGCTGGGAAGTGTGTGCGATGTGTGGAGCGATGAGTTCTTTATTACCGACGAGGATGAGTTTATCGTCGGGCTCAAGGAGTGGGAGAGCTTGCAGGGCACCTTCGAGGATTTTGTCGGGCGCGTGATCGCCGCCCATGACATCAATAGCGATTCGCATGGCGTTCCCCCCTATCGATCAAGACTCAGAAAGAAAGCAAGGCGCATATCAGTCGTGAACTAAAAACAAAAACCGCGAGAGTCTATTCCTGGGCCTCAGAAACAACCAGCGACAAGCTCTTATTGACATACCCGCAGTTGGCGCACATCCGGTGCGGCTGCTTGGGCTGGCTGCATTTGGGGCAACGCACGACGTGTTCGGCCTTGATCGCATGGTGAGACCGACGTGTGCCTTTACGGGTTTTCGAAGTTTTATGAAATGGTTGCATACGGGTATCCTCGATTTCGTCGGTCCGAACGGAGGGGGTGGTACGCTGACCCAACCGCCGTGCCTGGGAGCCAGATAAAGTAAGAAAAGGAAACGTCTGTGTCAAGGGAAGGGATATTCGTGGACATGGAATTTTCGATTTTTGATTTTCGATTTTCGATTTTGATCGGCGAAGATCGTTATACTGTACAGTACCCGATCGCTCGCCTACCGGCTCGCGGCTAAACTTTTTTCGGAGGCAGGCCATGGACGGGTTGATCGTTTTGATCCTCGCGTTGCTGATTTTCGGGCGGCGGCTTCCGGAGGTCGGACGAAAGATCGTGGATTTTTTGGATAAACTTTGACGGCCAAGGTCGTTATACTAGTAGGGTAAAGACGAAAGTCATCGCATGGAGGCTTCAACGAGAAAGGTTTGACAATGCATTCGCTGGCATTTTTGGGCAATCTGTTTCAAGTGGACGGTCTGATCATTTTGATCATTGGGCTGCTGATTTTCGGGAAGCGCCTTCCGGAGGTCGGGCGCAGCCTGGGGCAGACGATCGTGGAATTTAAAAAGGGGTTGAGCGGCGTGGGAGGAGGGGCGACGAAGGAATCGACGACGCCGGAGCAGACTGACGAGCAGCCGATCAAACGGATCTCTTCGCCCACAGTAGCGGCCAGCACGCCGGCTCGAAAATCGCTGCCTACGACGGAAGAGATTTAACCTCTCCATATAGCCCCGGCTTTAACCGGGATGGGGACCGTGGGTTTTTTGCTGCTGGGACTGTTTGCCGTCGAAGCTTAAGAGCTTCATGTCGTCGTCGATTTTGGCCTGAAGGTGGACGGGACGGCTCCAGAGGGTCTGGATGCCTTTGAGCGTTTCGATCGCGTATTGGACGTCGATGTCGAAGCCGTTGTGCTTGTGGGCGAGGTAGAGTTCGCCGGTGTTTTTGTAGTTGGCGTCGATGACGTAGATGTAGGGCTGACCCATGTTGGTCAGGCGGTAGAGCATCGCTTCCTTGATGCGCTTGTAATCGCGGGAGACGATGCGGAGCTGGTTGGAGTGGGGGTCGTGTCGGTATTGATAAAGCTTGAGGCGATCGACAAGTTCCTCGGTGAGAAACTCTTCGATGAAGTTGACGTCGTTGTAGATGCGCCGGACTTCGAAGATTTTTTCCCGGCCTTTGTTGAGCGGCTTCTCCCAGCGGTCGCGGTCGCCCAGGGCGGTCAGTTCGTCGTATTCTTTGCCGAATTTGCCTTTGTTCCAGCGGTCTTCGATATCGCGGAAGATTTCGACGCCGATCTTGTAGGGGTTGACTCCCCCCCCTCCCGGCGGCATGTGTACGGTGCCGGAATGATGATCGGCGTAGTCGATGATCTCGGCGGCGGAGAGGTAATGCCGGGTCATGATGGTGGAATGCCAGAAGGTGGCCCAGCCTTCGTTCATGATTTTGGTCATGGCTTGCGGCGCGAAATAGTAAGCTTCGTCGCGGATGATGGCGAGGATTTCCTGCTGCCACGGTTCCAGCGGAGCGCGTTCAAGAAGAAACAGCAGCACGTCGCGGACGGGCTCGGAAGGAATGACATTACGTTTTTTCTCCTGCTCTGCCTTGAGGCGGAGACGCTCTTCCTCCATGAGCTTTCGCGGATTAATGAAGCGGTCCATGTAATTTTTGGTGTGGAAGCGGGTGGCGGCAAGTTCGTCGCCAAAGGAGCCGGAGTCAGTGCGGGTTTCATCAGCCGCGGTACCGCCACGCTTGAGGAAGAGGGAATGCGGGTCGATGAGGGTTTCGATGGAGAGGCATATGTCGATGAATTTCTCGACGCGTTCGAGGCCGAAACGCTCGATATGTTTGCGGATGTGTGTGGCGTGGTTCGCCATGCCGTCCATCATTTTGCGGTTGCTCCTGGAGAACCAGAGGTTGTTTTTGAAAAAGTCGCAATGTGCGTAAACGTGGGCCATCACGAGTTTCTGATCGGTGATGGAGTTGGAGCGTTGCAGGTAGGCGTAGCAGGGGTCGTTGTTGATGACCATTTCGTAGATACGTCCGAGTCCGTAGTTGTGATGTTTGGACATACGTTCGTATTCCATGCCGAAGCGCCAGTGTGGGTATCGGACGGGGAAGCCGCCGAAGGAGGCGATCTGGTTGATCTGGTCGTAATCGAGCATCTCGAAAATAGTCTCGAAGAAATCGAGTCCGTAGGATTTGGCGGTGGCGCGGATCTGCTCATTGGCGGCGGCGAGGGCGGGAGGGAGATCGGTGCTGCGGGCGGTCATGAGGGCTCCGGGACGGGGGACAAGGTGACAGGGGGACAAGGAGCATCAGAGCCGCGACCGTAAGGGAGCGACCGTGCGGTCATGCACCAAGAGTGGGTCGCTCCCTTACGGTCGCGGCTCGGATGTTATTTATAGTCAGGATTTTGGCGCGGAGCGCGGGAAAAATGGGCATCGTTGGAGATTCGAGCCCAGGGATTGCAATCCCTGGGCTTTGGGGTTTTATGGACGTTACAATGCTGAGATGAGTGGAAGGAACACATGGCGTACTGGCGGGGGGGGCGCGATGGGTGATCGTGCTGGGGGTGGTGGTTTGGGGCGGGGCGGGAAAAGGGACGGTGGAGGAGCGGTGTTATTTTGCTATTTTTATGGATGAGGTGAAGGTTGGGCATGCGGAAACTGTGCGCCGGGAGGAAGGGCAGACGATTCGCAACAGCACCCATGTGATGATGAATGAGCGTCAGTGGCAGTCGGATTCGGTGGAGACGCGGGAAGGTAAGCCGGTGTCGATGACTTATCAGAAGTCGAACGGGCTTCAGGCAGAGGCGGCGTTTGGCAAAGGAGGGGGGCAGAAGCGGCGGTCACGGAGATTCGGGCGGGGAAGACGACGCGGCGCACGGTGTCGATTCCGGTGGGGACGGTGCTGGAGGTGGGGGAGGGTCGGCTGATGAAAGCGAAAGGGCTTGCGCCGGGGACGACGTATGCATTTGATAGCGTGGACAGTGCGACGATGGAGACGGAGCGGGTGACGATGACGGTGGGCGGGGTGGAGGATGTGCGGGTGCTGGACCACATGGAGCGATTGCATCGCGTGGAGCGGCGGACGTCTGAGGAAACGATGATTCTTTTTCTGACGGATGCTTACGACGCTCGCAAAATGGAGATCGATGCATCGGGGATACCCATGGTGATGGTGCGATGCGGGCGGGAGTTTGCGTTTGGCGGGGATCATTCGATCAGTGAGGTTGCGGCGAAATGGGGGGAGTTGAAGTTGCCGCGGGATATTGCCGTTTATCGTGATACGCCAGCGAGCCGGTGGGTGCTACGGAGGAATGATGCGACAAGCTTTAGAGCATTTTTCACTCGCCCGTAGCGTTTTGGAGCCCCGCATGGCAATGCGGGGCTTTGGCTCTCGCTTCCTGCGCATGTCATCACGCCTCGACCACATGAAAAATGCTCTAGTCCTCGATTGCGGCGGAATCGTGGAAAAAGATGCGGATAGACATGAATGGGATTGGAGGTAAAATCAAAGCTCAAGCTCAGGGATTGCAATCCCTGGGCTTGGTTGGCCTTGATTTCTGAATTGGAGAACATCATGAAGCGGATTCTGGCGGCAGTGGTGGTTGGCGTTTGTGCGCTGGGCGCAAGCGGAATTGGGTCCGGGCAGACGACGACAATGCCGGCGGCGACTCAGAAGGCGGCGGTCAAACAGTCGAAGGTGGGCGTGATTCGCTTGAGCCAGCAATTACAGGAACGGCCGGCATCGTTCCAGTTGTCGCTCTCCGACTTGAGCGGAGCCTCCATGAGAGCACCGGTACTCTCGTCGCTGATCACCACGATGAACAATGCGGCAAAGGACAATACGCTCGCTGGGCTGTTTCTGGATCTGTCGGCATTCAACCTGACGCTCAACCAGGCGCAGGAGCTCGGAGAGCTGATGGGGAATCTGCGTCAGAGCGGCAAACGCATCGCGGTCTATGCTTCTGATTTTGACACATCGACGTATGTGTTGGCAAGTTACGCGGACATGGTGATCATGCCGGAGAATGGCAGCGTGCTGATGCCGGGCGTGGGACTGCAGATGATCTTTTTCAAGGGAACGCTGGATAAGCTGCACCTGCAGCCGGATTTCATACAGGTGGGTAAGTTCAAGGGCGCGGAGGAGCCGTTCATGCGGACCAGCGCAAGTCCCGAGTACAAAGAGCAGATCACGAAACTGACGGACGGGATGTATTCGCAACTCGTGAAGGCGATCGCGGCGAATCGGCCGAAGATGACCGAAGAGGCTGTCAAAAAAGTGATCGACGAAGGCTGGCTCAGCGGCAAGCGGGCGAAGGAACTGGGGATCGTGGATCAATTGATGACGCGGGACCGCGTGGACGCATGGGTGCAAAGCCAATTTCCCGGCGGTGTCAAGCTGGTGGAAGATTACGGCAAGCCAGCGAAAAAGACGATCAACCTGGACAGTCCGTTCGCAATTTTCAGTTTGCTCAGTGATAGTGGCGGCGCGAAGAAGCAGCGCGGTCCGTCGGTGGCCGTGATTTATGCCTGCGGACAAATCATGCCGGACTTTGGGGAAGGCAGCGAGGATTCGGCGGAGTTTGTGACGCCCAGCGGGATTCGCAAGGCCGTGGACAAGGCGATTAGCGACAACCTGGTGAAAGCGATCGTGCTGCGTGTGGATTCGCCGGGTGGAAGTGCCTCCGCGTCGGATGAGATCTGGTCGGTGCTCAAGGAAGCAGACCAGAAAAAGCCGGTGACGGTCTCGATGGGCCGTGTGGCGGCCAGCGGCGGATACTACATCTCCTGCTCGGGCCGCAGCATCACCGCGGACCCCGCAACCATCACTGGCAGCATCGGCGTGGTGGGAGGAAAACTGGTGATGAAAGAGGCCCTCGACAAGATCGGAATCAACATCGAGACGGTGAGCCGCGGAAAACATGCGACGATGCTCAGCGCGATGCAACCGTTCACGGACGAGGAACGGGAATTCTTAAAGAAGTCGATGGAGGAAACGTACGGCGTGTTCTCGAGCCGAGTGATGGGGGCTCGCGGAAAGCACATTGCAAAGCTGGAGGACGTAGCGCAGGGTCGCCTATTCACCGGCGAACAGGCAAAGGAAGCCGGCTTGGTGGACAGCGTAGGCACACTGCACGACGTCGTACTGGCAGCCGCGAAGAACGCGGGAATCGAAAAAGATTATTCGATTCTGGTGCTGCCGGAAGCGAAGAGCTTCGCGGACATGGTGCGCGAAGGTTTGACAGGCGGAGACGTATCGATGAAAGGCCTGGAGTTGAACGGAATGGAGACGATGGTGCAAACGCTGCCGCCTGCGGTGCGGGAACAGGTGCGAGGAGCGGTGCGAATGATGAATATTTTGCAGAGTGAAGGCGTGTTGATGGGCCTGCCGGAACTGGTGGAAGTGACAAGGTGACAGGGAAAGCGGACACTTCAAATGGACCCCTACGGGACCAACGGGGCCGACTGCCGCCACGGAGCATTTTTGTATGACGTCATTCCAAATCCGTCTCGCCGCCGATTCCGACCTGCCCGCCATCAACGCCATTTACAATCACTACGTCCACACCTCGACCGCCACTTATCAGGACGCCCCCTCCACCGCCGACGAACGCGCTGCGTGGTTCCACGCACACGGACCCCGGCATCCAATCACCGTCGCCACCTCCACCACCAACGACATCCTCGCCTGGGCCTCCCTGAGCCCCTTCAACCCCCGCTCCGCCTACCGCTTCACCGTTGAAAATTCGATCTATGTCCGCCACGACATGCTTCGTCAAGGCCTCGGCCGCACCCTCCTCGCCGACCTCCTCGCCCGCGCCCAAACCCTCGGCCATCGCCAAATCATCGCCCTGATCTCCGCCGACCAGCCGCAAAGTCTCGAACTCCACCGCCAAGCCGGTTTCACCCAGGTCGGCCACCTCAAAAACGTCGGCCTCAAATTCAACCACTGGCTCGACCTGATCCTCCTCCAACACTCCCTCCCCGCATCACCTGGTTGAACGCAAGTTCGATGCAAAGGGGTGTGGCTATTTTTTATGGCAAATCAGGTGATTGCCCCGGACAATCAGAGCCGCGAGCGTAAGCTCGCGCACTCGTCATCCAATCGCACTGCGCGAGCTTACGCTCGCGGCTCTGATCGCCCTGATTTGCCATAAAAAGGCCACACCCACGCAAAGTGCACAACGCGGTAGCGGAGTAGTTGACGTTCTTATTTGGATGTGAGCATAAACCGCATACGATCATCAACCACCGTGCCACCGCACGGTGCTCCTTTGTTTGACGTCGGATTCATGTTATTTGCCTTCCAACCGCTTGAGCGCCTCGCGTGCTCCCGCATGCCCCTGGTCCGCCGCCTTCTGATACCACCGCACCGCCTCCCTCACATCCGCTGAAACGCCTACGCCATTTTCATAGAACGCGCCAAGATTGTATTGCGCCTTGACATTGCCCTGCTCCGCCGCTTTCCTGGACCACTCGGCCGCCTCCGCGTCCCCTCTCTCCGCCCCCTTCATATATTGCGACGCATCCCCCCACCCCATCGCCGCCGTCAGCATCAACGCCAAAACACAAACCGCAAACTCGACCCGAACCCCTTTTTCCATACATCACCCTGTCACACAACCCACAAAACTTTTAACTTTTAAATTCATCACTTTTAACTTCCCCGCTTCCCCTCACCATCTCACCAGCACATCTACCGACTGAAGCTCGGTGACGTTCACGCTGGGCTTGATCCAGATGCTGTAACGATACGGATTGTCCCCCGACCGCGGCCTCTCCGCAACCACACCAATCATAAAATTCCGCAACTGCACCGGCCACTCCGAATCCACCAGCTCCACCAAGTCCCCCACATCCACCCCCCCTCCCCCGCTCACCTGCGCCTTGATCGCCGACTTCTCCACCGACTTGCAGATCAACTGTCCGTTGCCTGCTCCCTCCACCAGGCACGTCTCGACCACCACTGAGCGGTCTGCGCGTTTCACGATCTTCGCCCGCACTGCCGAGTGCGTGTCCGTCAACAGCAGCACGCTTGCCGTCATCGGATAGGCCACCGACACTCGCCCGACGATGCAACTGTTGGCAATCACCGGCATCAACTCCGGCAGCCCGCGAACCCCATCATTTCCTCCCTTGTCAATATTAATAAGATTCGTACCAACACCAGGATTGCGGCCCGTGATATTCGCCGCCAACCGATCGCCAATCAGAATCCCGGGATGCGTCCGCGGATCCAACACCTTCAGCCGCTCCCGCAGTTCCTTCTCCGTCTGCTGCGAAACCGCCAGCGTATCCTCCAATTGCTTCACTCGATTGCTCAATTCCTCGACCGACCGATTGTCTGTCCGCACCGCCCACAACCGCTGCCCCACAAACGTCAGCCCGCTCTCCACCTTCGTCACGATCCAACTCCCCGGCACCACCAGCATGCTGATCGGACCATACGTATACTTCTGCAATGTCAGCATGCGTTGCTGCCCTCTCTCCCCCAGTTTCCCCCCAATAAACGCCCACAGCAACGCCACCAACGTCAGCGCCCAAAACCATTGCCGAGAACTCAACCGTGGTGCCTGCATCACCCGCTCGCCTTATTTCCAGTCTTGCAGAAACACAACCTGCGGAAAATCGCGTTGCACGGCTCTAACCAACCGATCATCTGCAGTGATGCCACAAGCCCCCAGACTCCGTGACAACGCGACAAAGAGCAAATCATCGATCGAACAGTCATATTTCATGGCAATCTCCAAGGCCTTTCGTTACTTCGGAAAACACAAGATCAACCACAACCAAGCGATCGCCAGTTAATGCTCTTTTGAGCAACTCTTCCGCTTGATTGCTGCCAGGCTCTTCTACCACCCACTTCGCTACCGCACAACTGTCAACAACTATGTCGCTCATCGCATTCTATCTTCCGCAATCAACATCGTACTGTTTGGTAGTACTCCCTCTCGCCGTGGGGTGTGGCCATAAAAAATGGCCACACCCTCGCCGTGCGATTTGGTCGCGAAGCGGGCGAACCGATTCAAGCCATTCCATCATGGTCATGGCGTTATCAGGCTGGGCCTTGGTTGGCTCCTTGATGCTTAACTCTACCACCGCCTCTTCCTGAAAGTTCACGGGAGCCAGCGGTTCAAACACGCCGTGACGAAAAACAGCCTTAACTTGCGTCATCATCTGCGCCATCGAACACCTCCTGCAACCATTATATCACACGAATTGCATCTCCCCCCTCATATACTAATAACTAATATACTAATTACTATTTTTACACATCGCTCATGTCCGATTCCATCGTGTCTTTCCAGAGCTCCAGATTCTCCAGAAAAACCGACGTCCCCCTCGCCACGCAAGTAAGCGGATCATCCGCGATCCGCACCGGCAACCCCGTCGCCTGGTGCAACACCTTGTCGATCGACCGCAGCAACGCCCCGCCGCCGGCAAGACATACACCCACCTCCACCAGGTCCGCCGCCAATTCCGCCTCCGCCCGCTCCAGCGTCCGTGTCACCGCATCAATAATCTGCCCCACCGGCTCCTGCAACGCCTCGCGAATCTCCTCGCTGGTCACAATGCACTTCCGCGGCAGACCGCTGATCATGTCCCGACCACGCACCTCCATCGTCTTTTCTTCGCCGAACGTCCCAGCACTGCCGATCTCGATCTTGACCTTCTCCGCGAACTGTTCGCCGATCATCAGGTTATACGTTTTTTTCATGTGATTGATGATCGCTTCATCGAAATCGTCGCCAGCCGTCCGGATCGACTCCGACACCGCGATATCCGCCAGGCTCATGATCGCCACTTCCGTCGTTCCGCCGCCGATATCGACGATCATGCTCGCCTGCGGCTCCGTGATCGGCAGACCCGCCCCGATCCCCGCCGCCATCGGCTCTTCCACCAGATACACTCGCCTCGCACCCGCACGCTCCGCACTGTCCAACACCGCCCGCTTCTCCACCGCCGTGATGCCCGACGGGATCGCAATCACCACCCGCGGCTTCACCAGGCTCCGACGCCCATGTACCTTGTGAATAAAATACGACAGCATCGCCTCGGTAATCTCAAAATCCGAGATCACGCCATCTTTCAACGGCCGAATCGCCGTAATGCTCCCCGGCGTCTTGCCCAGCATATCCTTCGCCACCAGACCCACCGCATTGCCCCCCTGCAACACGCGATTCGTCCCCTTCTTCACCGCCACCACCGACGGCTCATTCAACACAATCCCTTCCCCACGCACACACACCAGCGTGTTGCACGTACCTAAATCAATACCCATGTCGAGGCTGAACCAGCCGAGAATCGAGTCGAAAAACACGTCAGCTCCTTATTGCCCACCCGCTTGGCTGTAAGAGCCTATCCAAATAACCGGTAGCGACCCCGCTTTGCGGGGTGGAGCCCCGCATGATAATGCGGGGCTTTTTGGGGAGAAGCAGTTTAGCCGTTGATCGAAGATCAACGCTCGCTGGGTTATTCGGACAGGCTCTAAAAGGGGAGGGAGGGGAATGAGCGGGAGGGAGAGGAGGGTGGAGGGGATACGATCAGAGCAGCCCAAGCTCTCTCAAGCGGATAAACATATACACCAAGGCCCCCGCCGTGGCCAAAAATGAAATCGCCGCCAACGCCGTGTACACGTTGTTGCTTGGGGCGACGACCACGCTACCAGGGGTATTCATGCGGCTCATCAAACTACTCCGTTCTGGCACCCGCGTACATGGGCACCTGGACTATCGATCTACTCATCAGCGCGAACTAACAACTCGCGACAGGGGACAGGAGGACAGGGAGAGGGGGACTTACTGCGGGGCTCCTGCCGTCACAAGGTCGCCGGCCTGAATCGTTTCGCCTTTCTTCACATTGTCCGTCGTCACCGCGACGCTGGCGTCCGGCGTGACTTTTTCAACCACAGCTTCCGCGACAAACGTGCCGTTACGAGAAATCACATAGCGAGCACCTTCTTTCACGCCGTCACGAGCGCCAAGGCCGACTTCCACCAGTGTTCTGCCCGCCGACACGACCGACTGCGTCACCGTGCCGTTGATCTTGGCCGGCGCCTGCGTCGAAAGCATTGCCACGGTGCCCGAATCACTGGTCGCCGCCGCGCCGCTCTTGGTGGCCTGCGCCGCAGCAAGCGCCTCCTGCAACTTGCGGATCGTCTTCTCATGAAACTGATTCTGGATGACCGCGTCATTGTTCGCGCGGGAGAGTTCCGCGTTCTGCTGGATCAGGCGAGCGATTTCCGGAGCCATTCGCCGGTTCTCTTCATTCACCCGGGCATTCTCTTTCGCCAGCGATTCGTTCGCCGCCGTCAACTGCGAAATCTTGTTGCCCTCCACAGTGATCTGGGCCTTGAGCGAATCACGCTCGATTTCCACATCGCCCTTCTGCTTGATCAGGTCGTTGTTCTTCTGGGTCAAGTTCCCCGTGGAGTTCCGCAGCTCATCGGCCAGGCGGTCACGCTCCGTCTGCAACAAGGCATACGCGCCGCTCTTTTGCTGGACCGCAGCCTGCGTCTGAACCAACGCCGCGTGCTGCGATTCGGCATCCTTCTTGTAGTTGTCCTGCGCCTTGAGCGCCACCACCAGCACCACCGCCACGACCAGCGAACAGACCAACTGCAGTACGATGAAAATTTTCGTCAGAGCGCTCAAGAGACGCCTCCCGTGAAAGGGTACACCCGGAACCAGCTTGTTCGCCACCGGTTGCCATCGCCAGCAGCGATTATTGAATCAACGTAGTCTAATGCTCGAATAGCGTGTGTCAAGACAGAATTTTATGACTCATGACGAATTGGTGCATCCAGTAATCGGTGGCATGTCCTATTTAGCCGGCATGCTTGCATGCCGTTCGGTTACCGCTCTGCCTATTTCTTTGCTCAGACTACGTCGAACGCTGACTATGGCCAACTAACGGCCGCGGTACCAATCATAAAATCCGTTAGAAATCGCCGCGCCCGGCGTCTTACTAGCAGAGGCCCTTCTGGAGTATTCCGTGACAGAGGACCTGCACGAATTGGTATCGCGAGCCCGGCGGCGTGAAACCCAGGCGTTTGAGACGCTCATCAGGCGTTACGAACGTTCCGCGCTGGCGGTGGCTTATGCGCTCTTCAAGGATGCCGATCGCGCAGGCGATGCCGTGCAGGAAGCGTTTCTGCGGGCGTGGCAGCAGTTGCCCAGGCTCAAGGAATCCCACCGATTCGCGGCATGGCTGATGCAGATCGTGCGGCACGCGGCAATCGACATGAAACGCCGCATCAAGCCCACCACGGAGTATCCCGACTGGCAGGCCGCCGACAGCAACGAAAATCCCGTGACGCTCACCCAGGCGGCGGAGGCGAGCGAACGAGTCCGAACAGCCCTTGAGACCCTGGACGAAACCACGCGAACCATCCTGATCCTGCGGTATTACGAAGGGCTGGCGACGCGGGAGATCGCGGAGTTGGTGGAGATGTCTCCGGCGGCCGTGGACATGCGGCTGAGCCGGGGACGCGGAGAGCTCAAAGAACACCTGGCGGACTTGGTGGAAGGCGAAACGGCTCGCATCGGAGATCGGTCATGAGTCACGAAGAAACAGCATACGACAACCCGCAGCCGGAAGATCAGGCGATCGGACGCGTCGTTCGCGCAGCAGTGGCGGAAGATCTCGAACGCCAGCGTGGACGTGCGGCAATGGCCTTCCGCGAAGCGATGCAAAACGCAGCATTTCACATGCACAGAGAGACGAAGCGTGAACCCGGCTGGGGACTAACGTTCAAACTCCATTGGTTAGCCGGAACATCCTCCGCCATCGCCGCCTGCCTGGCCGTGGTGCTCACCGCACAGTTCCTGATGCGTCCGCCCATCGCCCCGACAGGTTCGACCGCGACGAACTCGCAAACTCCTGTCATCGACCGAATCACCTACACCCAGAACTTCGACGGCGGCACCGTGGTCCTGCAGGACCAGACACCGGCCCGAATGCTTCGCCAGCAAACCGTCAAACAGACCGAATGGTTCGATCCCAGCGAGAACGCAACTTACAGCGTCACGCAGCCGGTGGAAACCGTCGAATATCAACAACTGCAACCGTACTGAAGTTTCAAGTTTCGAGTTTCAAGAGGTGATTGATGCGGCGAACCCTTTCATTAGCGGCATTCATCTCGGTATTACTGGCATTACCAGCGTTCGCGGAGGGGCCTACATCCCCGCCGCCGCTGGAAGGCCGCATGGGCGACTTTCCGCCGACCGTACGCCAAAAAACCATAGAAATACCACCATCCATTTATCCAATAGGGCCAAGCACCCTTGGCCGCTTCACCTTCACCGAGAAAGCCGCCTACCTCGGCATCACCACCTCCCCGGTCACCGCCACGCTCCGCGAACAGCTCAGCCTGCCCAAAGGCTTCGGACTCGTCGTCGATTTCGTCGAAAAAGATTCCCCCGCCGATAAGGCCGGCCTGAAAGTCCACGACATCCTGCAAAAACTCGACGACCAACTCCTGATCAACGCGCCGCAACTGACCGTCCTGGTCCGTTCCAAAAAAAAGGGCGACGCCATCACCCTCACTGGCCTCCGCGCCGCCAAACCGCTGACACTCCAAGCGAAGCTTGTCGAAAAAGACCTCCCAATCCTGGACGAAAACCCGCACGCCCCGCAATGGCTCACACCTCCCACCCCGCCCGCTCGGCCCGACGGCAACACCAGACCAACCCCCTCCAGCATCACCACCGTCATCTCACGTTCCGACGACGCCCACAGCATCACCTTAACCACCACCAACGGCGAAAAATCCCTCATCGTCAAAGACATCAAAACCGGCAAACTCCTCTACGAAGGCCACGCCAATTCCCAAGATGACCTGAAAACCCTGTCACCGGACATCCGCGAAAAGCTCAAAGCCATGGAACGCAACCTTGCCAAAGGCATACACGAAAACAATTAACACGGTCCCCCCGCAAAAGTTTTGCCATTGATCGAAGATCAATGCTCGTTCTCCACGAATTTTACGACTTTCACTCATTTTACGAATTTTACGCGTAGCGTTACATTACCCTCTTTCCCGCCTTTTTCCCGGAGCCCGTCATGCCAGAAACTCCTTCCGCCGAATTCATCGACAACGGCCGCCGCCTGATCGTCCGCAACCCCAAGCTCGTCGATCAAGGCGACGCAAGGCTCTTCAACGACACCATGGAAGTTCTTATCAATCTCCGCGGCAAAACCGACGCTCGCTTCGTCCAGCCCAACAACTCCACCTATTCCGAAAAGCTCCGCGCGTTTTACCTTCGCGACGACCAGACCGGCGAACTCTGGTCCGTCCCCTTCGAACCCGTGCAAAAAGACCCCGACACCTACGAATGCTCCATCGGCCCAGGCGACATCCAATGGCGAACCACCACACACGACATCGAAGTCCACCTCCGCCTGGTCGTTCCACGTGACGACCAGGTAGAGCTTTGGACCGTTCGTGTCACCAACAAATCCAACCGCGACCGTAAAGTTTCGCTCTACAGTTATTTTCCGATCGGCATCATCACCTGGATCACGCAGCGAGCCCAATTCGAGCCCGATCTCAACGCCATGATCTTCAGCTTCTTTCCATATTATGTGAAGGTTGCGGATTATTTTCGTCTCAAGCAGCGTAAGCCGTTGGTCTTTCTCGCCGCCGACCGCGAGCCGACCTCTTTCGAAGCCAATCGCCGCGAATTTCTCGGCGGAAAAGCCGAACACAACCCCGCCGCCCTCTCCCAACCCACACTCGCCGGCGGCGATTCGCACTTCGAAGAAGTCGCCAACACTTTGCAATACCAAATGCCCCTGGCTACCGACCAATCCGAAACCTTCAACTTCGCCTTCGGCCCGGCCCGCGACCGCAAAGAAATCGCCCGCCTGAAAAAAACTTACCTCCACCCCAACGGCATCGACAAAGCCCTCGAAAAAGTCGAAGCCTACCTCGACGCCATCCAACCCACCGTCCAAATCCAAACACCCGACAAAGATCTCGACGCCTACATCAATACATGGCTCCCGCAGCAGGCCCACTTCTGCGGCGGACTCCAACGCATGTCCGGCGATCCCTGCGTTCGCAACCTCTTCCAGGACGCCATGGGCATCACCTGGACGCAGCCCGCCAAAGCACGCCACTGGTACACCACCGTCTTCGCCCAGCAGCACAAGGACGGCTTCATGCCGCACGGATGTCCCCTCGCCCCCGGCGTCGACACCGCCCTGATCAACACCATCCCACACCGCGATATGAACGTCTGGTCCCCCCTGGCTCTGGCCTTCTACATCAACGAAACCGGCGACACCGACATCCTCAAAGAAAAAATCCCCTACAAAGACAGCCCCAAAAAATCCTCGCTCTACGAACACATCAACCTCGGCCTGGATTACCAGTTGAAAGACCGCACCTGGCGCCGCCTCTGCCGCATCGGCGAAGGCGACTGGGACGACCCGCTGAACATGGCCGGCTACAAAAACAAAGGCGAATCCATCTGGCTCACCGAAGCACTGGCCATCGCGCTCGACACCTGGGCTCCCTTCGCGGAACTGATGGGCGACAAAAAAATCGCCAATCTGTACCGCAGGGAAGCGGAGGTCTGCCGCAAGGCGATCAACGCTCTCGCCTGGGACGGCCAATGGTACGCCCGCGGCACCACCGACGCCGGTAAATGGTTCGGCACCAAAAAAGACAAAGAAGGCAAAATCTTCCTCAACGCCCAAAGCTGGGCCCTCATCTGCGGCGCCGCCAACGACCCAAAACGCATCGCCCAATGCATCGCCTCCGTCAACAAACACCTCATGACCCCCTCCGGCCCCATGACCATGTTCCCCGGCTACACAGCGATGCGCGAAGACATCGGCAAAATCACCCAAAAAACCCCAGGCTCCTCCGAGAACGGCTCCGTCTACTGCCACGCCGCCACCTTCTACGCCTACAGCCTCTTTGTCGTCCGCAACCCCGACGAAGGCTTCCGCGTACTCCGCATGCTCCTCACCGGCGCCGCCCAAGGCCTCTCCAACACCCTTGCCCGCTCACAGCAACTCCCCAACATCATCCCCAACTATTACAACGGCCTCCAAGCCGGCCGCACCGCCGGACGCACCAGCGGCGAATACAACACCGGCACCGTCGCCTGGTACTACCGCACCGCCATCAACGAACTCCTGGGCCTCAAAGGCGAACTCAACGGCCTACGCATCGACCCTCAACTCCCATCCACCTGGCCGCAAGCCTCCGCCTGGCGAAAATTCCGCGACGCCGAATTCAACATCACCATCACCCGCACCCCCAACATCTCCCAACCCCAAATCCTCTTCAACGGCCAACCCCTCAAAGACAACCTCATCCCCCTCCAACAACCCGGTTCCAAACACTCCGTCGAGGTGCGAATCCCATAGCGATAGATTCATACGGACAAACGCGATATACTGACTAATCTAGGAAACATGTGGAGGGTACTGTGATGACTGCCAATGCCACGATGGAAGTTGAGGGCCGCTTCGAGCACGGCCGAATCGTCCTGGACAATCCCCCCGCCTGCCCGGAAGGCGACAGGCTTCATCTGCGCGTCACGGTGGAATCCGAAAAAAAGCGTTTGGAGCGTTTCCTTGCGCTCGCCGGATCGATCCCGGACTTGGAACGTCCTCCACAGGGTGAATATGAAGTGCGGGATTGGCTGGAATGATTTATTTGCTCGACACCAGCGCCTGCATCGATTATCTCAGGCACACCGATTCGCCCCTACGCAAGTGGGCCGCCACTGGCACCTTTTATTCCTTTCGCCTCTGCTCCGTCGTTCGGGCTGAATTGTTATTGGGCATCTGGAAACACGACACGCCACGCAAGCGCCAGAAAGTAATGGCATTCCTCGCTCTTTTCGAGTCGTATCCTTTCGATGACGATGCCGCGGCGGTTTACGCAAAATACGCGCAAGCCTCGAGCGAACAGGTCGCGTCATCGGCCCCAACGACCTGCTCATCGCCGCCATCGCCATCGCACGCGGAGCAACCCTGGTCACCGGAAATTCGAAAGAGTTCGCTCGGATTGCATCGCTGTCATACCTCCCGCTGGAAAAGCTGAATTCTGGAAAGGATTGATGATGACCCCCCCCATCCGCATCGCCATCACCGGCCCCGCAGGCCAAATCGGTTACGCCCTCCTCTTCCGAATCGCTTCCGGCCAGATGTTCGGCCAGGACCAGCCGATCATCCTCCAACTCATCGAAATCCCCACCGAAAAAGCCATGAAAACGCTCGAAGGCGTCGCAATGGAGCTCGACGATTGCGCCTTCCCTCTGCTCCAACAAATGATCCTCACCAGCGACCCCGCCGTCGGCTTCAAGGACGCCAACTGGTGCTGCCTCGTCGGCGCCAAGCCTCGCGGCCCAGGCATGGAACGCGCCGACCTGCTCAAAGACAACGGCAAAATCTTCGTCGAGCAGGGAAAACTCATCGACTGCGTCGCCGCCGCGGATGCCCGTGTCGTTGTCGTCGGCAACCCCGCGAACACCAACGCCATGATCGCCGCCAGCCAGGCCAAACGCCTCACACCCGACCGTTTCACCGCAATGGTCCGCCTCGACGAAAACCGCGCCAAAACACAGCTCGCCAAAAAAGCAAACGCCCCCCTCACCGCCGTTTCCGACCTCTACATCTTCGGCAATCATTCCCCAACCATGTTCCCCGCTTTCCATCTCGCCAAGATCCACGGCAAACCCGCCCCAGACGTCATCACCGATACGCAATGGCTCCGCGGCCCATTCTGCGACACCGTCGGCAAACGCGGCACCGCCATCATCGCCGCTCGTGGCGCCTCCTCCGCAGCCTCCGCCGCTAACGCCCTGGTCGACCACATCCGCGACCTCATCACCCCCGGCAAAATCCACAGCATCGCTGTCAAATCCAACGGCGAATACAACTTCGACCCCGACGTCTGGGCTGGCCTACCCGTCCAAACCACCACCACCGGCAATTACGAAATCCTCAAAAACCTCCCCATGGACGACTTCGCCCACCAAAAAATCACCGCCACCAATGCTGAACTCATCGCCGAACGCGACATCGTCAAAAGCATGTTAGCATGATTTCTTCTCTATTTAGCCGGCATGCTTGCATGCCGGTCGGTGGGCGATCCAAGCATTACGCAATAATCGCAACAGGTCACCGCAACCGCTTGCGGCGTCGCGAACCGTGCCCATGTGGTAAAATACCCGCATGACCCACCTCGACGCTTACGGTTGGAACGCGCATTTCGCCGCACTCTTGGAACCGCACGAGCTCCCGCAAAACATCGCCCGTGTCGTGCAGGAGCATAAGGAGGCGTATCTCGTCCGCACCATCCACGGCAACATCTGGGCCGAGATCACCGGCAAAATGCGACACACCAGCACCGTCCGATTAGATTTCCCAGCAGTGGGCGACTGGGTCATCCTTCGCGGCCTTGAACATGCCGATGGTGGCGGCCCCGTGCACATCACACGAATCCTGCCCCGTCGCACGATCCTCTCACGCCGCCTCGAAACCGGGAAGGGGGGGGGCGGCGATCAGCACGTGCTGGCGACCAACATCGACGTCGTCTTCCTCGGCACCTCGCTCAACGAAAATTTCAATCTCCGCCGCATGGAGCGTTACCTGACGCTTGCACGCGACTCCGGCGCCCAGCCGGTGCTGCTGTTAACCAAAGCCGACCTATGCGACGATCCCCACCCGCTGATGCAACAGGCTCACAAAATCGCCCACGGCGCAGCCGTCCACGCCGTCAGCGTCGTCACCGGCCAAGGCATCGACCTGCTCAAAATCTACCTCCCCCAAGGCATCACCGGCGTCATCCTCGGCAGCTCCGGCATCGGCAAAAGCACCCTCGTCAATCACCTCGCCGACGCCGACATCCAGGACATGATGCAGATCCGCGAGTTCGACGACAAAGGCCGCCACTGCACCACATTCCGCCACTTAGTCAAAACCACCACCGGCGGCCTGATCATCGACACCCCCGGCCTCCGCGGCCTCTCCCTCGGCGAAGCCTCCGACGCCCTCCTCTCCACTTTCCAGGACATCGAATCACTCGCACTCCGCTGCCGTTTCACCGATTGCCGACACAACGCCGAGCCCGGTTGCGCCATCAAAGCCGCGATCGACGCCGGAACGCTCACTGCCGCACGCCTGGAAGGCTACCTGCGATTACATCGCGAAATAACGGCAATGAGCCAACGTGAGAACCGCATCGCCCAGCGTAAAGAGCGAAAAATGGAAAAACGCTCAACCGCCGCCGCCCACGACAAAGCCCTTCGCGACTGGCACCTCCAAAAACGCCGACACGGACGATAACCACGCGAAGGACTGGCTACGTGCTAAGAGCCTGTCCGAATAACCGATAGCGACTCCGCTTTGCAGGGTGGAGCACCGCATGGCAATACGGGGCTTTGGCACGGAATTGCCCCTCAATTCCGGATGCATCCCTACTACGACAGCGCTGGAATTGCACAAGCTCGTGATTCCGGTTTGTCGATAGGGGGAAGGTCGTGTCACGGATGTTGTCGCATGGAGCGGCAAGCACGACGAAAAACGTCACTGGGAGGTCA
>WQYP01000028.1 GCA_009781185.1 Phycisphaerales bacterium
CCACATGTTGTGCGACTTCTTGTTGGTCGTGATGAACATCGAGCCGCCTCCCTGTGCGTGCGGCGTGGCCGCCGCGTGCGGGGGGTGGGGGGGGGGGGGGGCGGGGCGGCGTATGGGCAGCTCGCCAATCTCAAGGTCGTCACCGATGCGAGCCCGGATTACTCCGACATGGAGTCGATGGTCCGATCCATCACCAGCAACTGGCAGACCGACGCTGAGAAGATGTGGGCGTTATTTTACTGGGATCACAAGGCGCGTCGTCAGACGACGCCGATGGTTCTGCACGGTTATGCGCTGGGCGATCCGATCCGGCAGTACAACGACTACGGCTTCACCATGTGCTCGACGATCTCAGGCATCAAATGTTCGACATGGAATTACATGGGTTATCCTTGCCGGTACTGGGACATCGGCAATCACACCGTCCCCGACGTCTGGTATGACGGCAAGTTCCACCATTACGACAACTCGCTCTCCTGTTATTATTATTTGCCCGGAACCACGACGGTGGCCGCGGTCCCGGACATTGGCAAGCCCGGCTCCGGTCCCGAGACCGGCGGCAAGGAAGTCCCCGGTTACATCGCACGCTATTATGCGGCCTGTGGCACCGGCCCCGACGGCTATCTTCAGGGCGCCGACACCGCTCGCGACCTCATGCAGATCGCGGGCGATTTCTCACCCAACGTGCTTAAATATCGCTATTACTACTACGAGCAGGATCGCGGCCATCGTTACAGTTTGAATCTGCGCCCCAGCGAAGTGTATACGCGGTATTATTCGCGGCAGGACGTCAATTCACCCAACGCGGTGGCGATGAACAAGGAAGGGACCTACAAGGCCGATCCGGCCTATTTTGTGCCCAATCCAGGATTCGAGGGGGGCAAACCTTTTGATCCCGAGTTGGTCAATCCGCGTTACGGCATCCGCGGCAACGGCGAACGCTCATGGACGCCGCCCCTCAATGCCGCCAGCATCGCCGGCCAGACCACGGGCCTCGAAAACATCACCGCCGGCAACAACCGCCTCACACTCACCGACGCCGCCAAACCCGGTTTTGCCATCTTCAAAGTCGAAGGCGCCAACGTCATCACCTCCCTCAAAATCCACGCCGCCGCCACAGGCAATGCGTCGCTGGCCATCTCCACCAACAACGGCATCCAATGGAAGCCCATCGACAAAGATATCAAGGACCTCCAACTCATTGACGAAGTCAATGGTGCTTATGAGGTTCTCGTTAAGGTCGGCCTCAATGCCGGCGCTTCGCTGCAATCCATCGCCTTCGACACCATTACGCAGGTCAACTCGCACACGCAGCCGCAGCTCAAGCTCGGCCAAAATACCATCTACGTCGGCAATGGCGAGCAGACCGGCACCATCGTCCTCTGGCCCGAACTCAGGGACGGCAAATACAAGCCCTACGTCTATCAGGAGGACAACCTGACCGTCGGTGAGTTCACCGGTTGGAAAGGCACGCTTCATTACACCGACGGCGGCAAAGAAGGCTACATGATCTACAAGATCGACGCTCCGCAGGATATCACCTCCTTCACCTACGGCGCACGCATGTACAACCGTGCGGACAAAAACCACATCGATTTCCTCCACAGCCTCGATGGCGGCAAGACATGGACCAAGTCTTATTCCTACAGTGATACCGCCGCTCCGTGGGACGTCATCCATTACGAAAAAATCACAAACGTCCCCGCCGGTACCAAGTCCGTGCTGATCAAGTATTCTCTCAACGGTCCGGGCTCCTGGGATTCGAAAAAAGGCGATACGTATCAGTGTTCGCTCTATGCGGTGCACATGGAAGTGAATCACAAGCTCGCGGCGCCGGTGGCCGGTCCCGTGGAAGTAACGTTCAACTGGCAGGAACGCCAGAAAGATTACACGACGGTGAAACGTTCGCATACACAACTGGTCGATAAGCTGCCGGTGACATACACGCTCAACGTCGGCGGATACGACCAGCCGATCGTCGATTCGCTGACCGTGAACCTGAAAGGCTCGCGTGGCACAGAACCCGTGAAGTACGGCTACTCTGACGGCCATGACGTCGGCGGCAATAAGTTCGTCGGCGTCTGGGCCACCTACGGCAAAAACCTGGCGATTGGCAAACCCTATACGCTCTCGATTCCTTCCGACACGAACTGGGACGCAGGCGATCCGGATCTGAAAAAGCTCACCGACGGCCGTGTCGGTTCCTCTTATGCCGGCGGCTATGCCGAAGGAGCCCTCTGGACCGCCGGCAAAAAACCGGAGATCACCGTCGATCTCGGCGAAGTCCAAAAGTGTGCCGCCTTCCGCATCCACACCACCGGCTACGAATGGTGGGACGCGATGAAAGGCGAAAACAAGGATCAAGTCGAAGTCCTCACCAGTGTCGACGGCAAAGAATTCACCTCCCAGGGCTTCTTCGATTTCAACCTGCACTGGAAGGATATTCCGGTGAACTATATGTACACCGACGAGGGGACCTTCTGCGGCCACAACTTTTTCCTCGCCCCCAAAGCCCCGGTGCAGGCTCGCTTTGTCAAGTATACGCTGACGGCCAACCGCTTCTCCGGCGTGACCGAGGTGCAGGTGCTCGATAGTTTCGAGTTCAAGCCCTTCGACCTGAAGATTGCGTTGCCCGATCCTTCGCAGAATGGCAAAGCTCCGCCCAAGCCGGACGTGTCGCCCAATGCCAAGAAGTGGAAGGACGGCGAATTGCCGACGACCATCGGAAAGTCGTTCTAAGAGCGGCAATGGAGTTCGCTCCGCGGCGCTCGAGATTCACGGTTTTTTCTTTTCGGGAGTTTCTTTTATGAAGCGATTTTCTTTCCTACTTGGAGCGGCCGTCGCGATGGCGATGGCTGTTCCGGCGCACGCTCAGTTCGCCAACGTCAAGGTCGTCACAGATGCCAATCCGGATTATTCCGATATGGAATCGATGGTGCATTCGATCACCAGCAATTGGACAGCCGACGCCGACAAAATGTGGGCCCAATTTTACTGGGCTCACATCGGCCGCCGGCAGACCGCCCCGATGATCCTGCACGGCGACGCCCTGACCGATCCGATCCGCCAGTTCAACGACTACGGTTACACCATGTGCTCGACGATCGCCGGCATCAAGTGCTCGACCTGGAACTACATGAATTATCCCTGCCGGTATTGGGACATCGGCGCGCACACCGTGCCGGACGTCTGGTACGACGGCCGATTCCACCACTACGACAACTCCCTCTCCACGATGTATACCTTGGAGGACGGCAAAACCGTCGCCGGTGTTCCAGACGTCGGACGTAAAGGCAAAGGCCCCGAGACCGACGGCCAGGAAGTTAAAGGCTACATCGGCTACTACAAATGCCTCCACGCCACCGGCCCCAAGAGCTACCTCGAAGGCGCCGACTGCGAACGCTCCCTCAAGCACATGGCCGAAGAATGCTTCAATCCCAACTACCTCAAATACCGCTATTACCTCTACGATCAGGACCGCGGCCATCGCTACAGCCTGAACCTCCGCGATGGCGAGGTCTACACCCGCTACTACAGTCGTCAGGACGCCAATTCCCCCAACGCCGTGCAGCAGCAGGATGGCGACGCGAGCTACAAAGCGGATCCGGCTTATTTCGTGCCCAACAACGGCAAGGACCCGGAATCCTTCAACTCACGTTTCCATCTCCGCGGCAACGGCGAACGCGCTTGGACCCCACTCCTCGATGCCGCCCACATCGCCAGCCAGACGGCAGGCCTTGAAAACATCACCGCCGGCAACAACGGCCTCACTCTCACCGACGCCGCCAAACCCGGCTTCGCCATCTTCAAAGTCGAAGGCGCCAACGTCATTACCTCCCTCCAAATCAAAGCCCAAGCCGCCGGCAATGCATCCCTCGCCATTTCCACCACCAACGGCGTAACGTGGAAACAGATCGACAAAGATATCAAAGACCTCAAACTCGTCGAAGAAGTCAACGGCTCTTACGAAGTCCTCGTCAAAGTCAGCCTCAATGTCGGCGCTTCGCTCCAATCGATCAACTTCAACACCATCACTCAGCTCAACGCCAAGACGCAACCGCAGCTCAAGATCGGCAAAAACACCGTCTATGTCGGCAATGGCGAGCAGACCGGCACGATCACCTTCTGGCCGCAGCTCTGGGGCAACGCCTACAAACCCTACATCTTTGAAGAGTCGAACATCGTCTCCTCGGAAGGCAGCCAGGGCTACATGGGCTCCATGTGGCCGAATGACGCCAGCAAAGACGGCTACATCGTCTTCAAAATCGACGCCCCGAGCGATCTGACCTCCATCACTTACGGCGGCCGCTTTTACAACCGCGGCCAAAAAGCACATATCGATATGCTGCACTCCTTCGACGGCGGCAAAACGTGGAAGCAGAGCTACTCGCTCACCGACACC
This sequence comes from Phycisphaerales bacterium, assembly GCA_009781185.1. GTDB lineage: Bacteria > Planctomycetota > Phycisphaerae > WQYP01 > WQYP01 > WQYP01. Next base: position 4,403 of record WQYP01000028.1, read on the forward strand.
AAGTCGCCCTGGGATGTGGTCCATTACGAAACCGTGACGGATATCCCGGCGGGCGCCAAGTCCGTGCTGTTCAAGTATTTGATGAACTCTTCGGCCAGCGGCAGCGGCCCGAACGTCTGCTCACTCTTTGCCGTTCACATGGAAGCCAATCACAAGCTCGCCGCCCCCTCGAACGGGCCGGTGGAAGTCACCTTCAACTGGTCCGAGCGCCAGGCGGATTACTCGCTGGTGAAGCGCTCGCACACGCAACTGGTCGATAAACTGCCGGCGATTTACACCATCAACGTCGGCGGCGTAGACCACCCCGTCGTCGATGCCCTGACCGTCAACCTCAAAGGCTCCCGTCCGGACGTGAAGTACGGTTATTCCGACGGCAAAGACGTCGGCGGCGAAAAATTCGTCGGCGTCTGGGCCACTTACGGCAAAAACCTCGCCGCCAACAAACCCTACACTGTCAGCATCAAGCCCTTGCCCAAAGAAAGCTCCTGGGGCGCCAATGACGACAGCGGAAAGCGACTGACCGACACCTTCGTCGGCGCCCCCTACAACGGCGGCAGCAATTATCAGGACGGCGCCATGTGGAACAAGCCCGTCGATATCACCGTCGATCTCGGCTCCCCGCAATCCTGCAAAGCCTTCCGCATCCACATCTACGGCTACGACTTCCAGGACGCCATCAAGGGCCAGGTCAAAGACAAAGTCGAAGTTCTCACCAGCCTCGACGGCCAGAATTTCACCTCCGCCGGCAACTTCGACTTCAACCTCCGCTGGAAGAACGTTCCGGAGAATTACATGTGGACGGACGAAGAATCTTTCTGCGCTCATGTGCATACGCTTCCATTAAAGGATGCCGTCAATGCTCGCTACGTGCAGTTCAAGGTCACTCCCAGCCGCACCATGGGCATCAGCGAAGTCATGGTCCTCGACGGCTACGAGTTCAAGCCCTTCGACCTGAAGATCGCATTGCCCGATCCCGCCAACAACGGCAAAGCCCCTCCCAACGCCGGCGTAAGTCCAAACGCCCGCAAATGGGCCCCGAACGAAAAACTGCCGCAGACCATCGGCAAACCATGGCAAAACGGCGGCCAAAACGCCGACGACTAACCATAAGGCTAAAGAGGAGCCCCGCATGGCAATGCGGGGCTTCGCTTTGATCTCGCCAAAGACCACCGAAACCGCTTGCGGCGTCGCGGACTTCGCCTTGCATATGACAATTTGCCATAAAAGATAGTCACACCCGGCCACACCCCCGCAAGCCTCTCGCGGTTGCTTTTTGCAATCAGCTTGAAACAATCGCAATCTCTTGCGGTTGTTCATCGTTGTTCTTCTCAAACGTTGTTTCTTTTTTCGTGAGGAATTCCATGAAGCGTTATTTCCCTTTGCTGGCCGCATCCGTGCTGCTGGCCTCCGTTCCAGCGTATGCCCAGCTCGCCAATCTCAAGGTCGTCACCGATGCCAGTCCGGACTATTCCGACATGGAATCGATGGTGCATTCGATCACCAGTAACTGGCAGAGCGATGCCGACAAGATGTGGGCTCTGTTTTACTGGGCTCACATCGCCCGCCGCCAGACCGCCCCGATGATGCTCCACGGCTTCGCTCAGACCGACCCCATCCGCCAGTTCAACGACTACGGCTACACCATGTGCTCCACCATCTCCGGCATCAAATGCTCCACCTGGCTCTACATGGGTTATCCTTGCCGATATTTCGATATCAGCAATCACACCGTCCCAGACGTCTGGTACGACGGCCGGTTCCACCACTACGACAACTCGCTCTCCATGTACTACTTCCTGCCCGACGGCAAGACCGTCGCCAGCGTCGAAGATGTCGGCAAAACCCTCGCCGGCCCCGAAACCGACGGAAAACCCGTCAAAGGCTACATCGCTCTCTACCACGCCGCCACCGGCACCGGCCCCAACGGCTACTGCGGAGGCGCCGACACCGAGCGCTCACTCTCCCAGATCGTCGGCGATTTCAGCCCCAATGGCCTCAAGTACCGCTATTACCTCTACGACCAGGACCGCGGACACCGTTACTCTCTGAATCTGCGCAGCGGCGAAGTCTATACACGCTATTATTCGCGTCAGGATGCGCAATCACCCAACGCTGTGCAGCAGCGAGACAAATCCGACTACAAGGCCGATCCGGCGTACTTCGTCCCCAACAACGGCAAGGATCCGGAATCCGCCAACTCCCGTTACCGCATCCGCGGCAACGGCGACCGCTCTTGGACCCCCGCCCTCGACGCCGCTCATCTCGCTGAATCCGTCTATCAGTCCGACAACATCGCCGCCGGCGCCAACGGCTTGGCGCTCGCCGACGCCGCCAAACCCGGCTTCGCCATCTTCAAAGTCGAAGGCGCCAACGTCATCACTTCCCTCCAAATCAAAGCCCAGGCCACAGGCAACGCCGCACTCGCCGTCTCCACCAACAACGGCATCCAGTGGCAGCAGATCGACGGAGACATCAAGGACCTCAAGCTTATCAAGGAAGTCAACGGCTCCTACGAAGTCCTCGTCAAAATCAGCCTCAATACCGGCGCCTCGCTGCAATCCATCGCCTTCGACACCATCACCCAGCTCAACGCCAAGACGCAGCCGCAGCTCAAGCTCGGCAAAAATACCGTCTACGTCGGCAACGGCGAACAGACCGGCACCATCTCCCTCTGGCCCGAACTCAAGGGCGGCAGATACAAGCCCTACCTCTTCGCGGAAGATAACCTCACCGCCAGCTCCGACGATTCCTTCCTCGAATGGCAAGGATCCGTCCACTACACCGACGGCGGCAAAGAAGGCTACATGATCTACAAAATCGACGCACCGCAGGACATCACCTCCTTCACCTACGGTGCTCGCATGTACAACAAAGAAAAGAACAATCACATTGATTTCCTCCACTCCTACGACGGCGGCAAGACATGGACAACCGATTATACCTACGACGACATCAAGGGCCCGTGGGACGTAATCCACTTCGAGACCGTCACAGGCGTTCCCGCCGGCACCAAGTCGGTGCTGCTGAAGTACTCGCTCAACGGACCGGGCTCATGGGACAAGAAAAAAGGCAGCAATGGCATATGTTCGCTTTACGCCGTCCACATGGAAGTGAATCACAAGCTGGCCGCTCCTTCCAATTCGCCCGTCGAAGTCACCTTCAACTGGCGAGAACGCCAGAAGGATTACACGATCGTGCCTCGCTCCTACACGCAGGCGGTAGACAAACTCCCCGCAACCTTCAACATCAACGTCGGTGGATATGACCAGCCGATCGTTGACTCATTGACCGTCAATCTCAAAGGCGCCCGCCCGGACGTGAAATATGGCTATTCCGACGGCAAGGACGTCGGCGGCGAAAAATTCGTCGGCAACTGGGTCACCTACGGCAAAAATCTCGCTCAGGACAAACCCTACTCCGTTTCCGTCCCGCCCGTGGCAGACAAGAAGAGCGTCTGGGGCGCCAACGATGAGTCCGGCAAACGCCTCACCGACGGACGCGTCGGGTCCTCCTTCTCCGGCGGCGTGAACTTCGCCGAAGGACCCGCTTGGACCAAAGGCATGAAGCCTGAGATCACCGTCGATCTGGGCAAACCAGAAAAAATCGCCGCCTTCCGCATCCACATCCTCGGCTATCCCACGCAGGACGCCATGAAAGGCGAAATCAAGGACAAAGTCGAAGTCCTCACCAGCGACGACGGCAAGGACTTCAAGTCCGCCGGAAACTTCGACTTCAACCTCTACTGGAAGGACATTCCCGTCAACTACATGTACAACGACGAGGAGACCTTCGCCGCCCACAATCACACGATGCTCCTGCCTTCGCCGGTCACCGCCCGTTACGTCAAGTTCGCCGTCGCGGCCTCACGCACAATGGTGATCACGGAAATCCAGGCACTCGACGGCGTCGAGTCCAAACCTTTCGACCTGAAACTCGCAATGCCCGATCCCGCGCAAAATGGCAAAGCCCCGCCCAACCCGACTCTTTCGCCCAACGCCCGCAAATGGGCTCCCGACGAAAAGATGCCGCAGACCATCGGCAAACAATGGCGAGGCGAAAGCGGCGAATCCCCCGTCCCGCAGTAATACGCCCGATACCCTCCAAGACGCCCCCATCAGCCCCCGCTCCGCCGGGGGTTTTTGTTGGATTGCCTGCTCTATCTCAATCCTCTATCAGAGTCGCGACCGTCAGGGAGCGACAAGTGCGACAATGCGGAAATAACACTTGTCGCTCCCTGACGGTCGCGGTTCTGATTGGAGGATCGAGACAGAGCAGGACCTGCCAATTTTTCGATTCATCCAGAAGGATTTTGTGGCACGTTGTTTTATGGAAGTTTCTGACGTCAATGGTTTTGGTCATTCGAACTTTCGAACTTTCGAATTTGATTCGTCATTCGAGTTTCGAATTTCGAATTTCCGCGCTTACGCCCCGTACTTCACCACAAGCCGATCATAATCCTGCTTGTACAGGCTGCCGCCCAGGTCCGGCGAAGAGCTCCTCAAATCCCTGAGCTTCTGCTTGATCTCATCCCGCGCCACGTCACCTTTGATCGCTTCCATGCACTGGATGATCCGCAGCCAGCTTTCCCAATATCCCTCGTTCCCCGGCGTCAACCGCGGCAAAATCCGCTTGAACAAATCCAACGACTTCGCATATTCACTGTTGTCGTGCGTCTCCTTCGCCTTCAAAAACATCGCCCTCGCTTCCGTCTGGAACGGACTCAACTGCACCGGATCTTCTTTCTGCAGTTGCAGGCAAAGCGCCTGTGCCCCCATGTAATCACCCGCCAGAACCATCATGTGCGCCTTGATCGATCGCAGGTCAAACGCCGCCTTCTTATCCGCCGCGGTCCCGGATTTGTTTTTCTCCTCGATGATCGGATCGAAGAGTTTCACCACGAAATTCGCCAGGCTTTTCGCCTGGGCCGGATCGGTCTTCTCGATTCGGGTCGCTTCTTCCAGCGTTTGCGACGCCATCGCCGTCATGACATCGACCGGGTCCTTCCCCAACGCCTTGGCATACTCGTGCATCACCTTCATGATCTCGGCGCTGTTGGCGTTACTCGTCTGCATCGCCTGAATTTTCAGCCGCAACACCGCCCCCTGCATCCTCGGCGTCAATTCTCCTTGGAGCTTATACAACTTCTCGATCCGGTCCAGCGCCTTGCGGCCATCGTTCACGTTCGGATTCAAGGCCGTGGTCGCTTCAATGAACAGAATATCCGTCCGATACGAACGGAACCGATTCAGCGTCTCTGCCGGTATGCCCGCCGGCGGCCTCTCCAGCAACGCAACAAAATTCCCGCAAGTCTTGAACAAATCATTCGCCGCCCGCTGTACATCCGCCTGCGGCGCCTGTTTCCCCGTCAGCTCGCTGAACCGCGTCGTCGCGATGCTCACCAATCCATACTGTGCTTCGACATATTTCGGATCATTCTGTGGCACCCGCGCGAACGCCCTCGCCGCCTCATCCAGCTTCTCCGCCTGCACCAGCGACACCGCCAGGTAAAACGCATACTTGTCATCCCCGAACTTCGTCACGCTCAGCAGCAACGCCTTTTCCACCAGCGTCCTCACCTGCGCACTGTTGGCCACATCGGGATGCTCCTTCTTCAACTGCCCGATCTGTCCCATCGTAATGTCCAACACCTTCTTCGCTCGCTCATCCTTGGCCGACGAAAGCTCCACAAATTCCACGTTAAACTGGATCGCCGGCACCAGGTCATTCAGCACCGCCGAGCATATCCCCGCCAGATACGTCGCCTCGAGCTTATCCGACGCCGTCGAGCTCTTATTCTCCTTCACCGCCACCGACGCCTTCACCGCCTCACGCAACGCCTGCTTGCTCGCCTCCGTCTCGCCACGCTGACCCTGGCTCTTGGCATAAGCGATCGCCAACTGCTGCATCGGCAGAAGGTCCGCCACATCCGTGTTGTCCGCAATCTGCGAGCCCAACTGCTCGTAAATCAAATCCCGGAATCCCGGCTCTGCCTTGATGATCTCCGCCAAAATCCCCATCGCCTTAAGCTGCGTCTCCTTCTTCTCGGCGCCCTCCTTGGTCTCCGCCTCCGCCCACACAATGCGATACCGCAGCATCTCCGCCGACATCATCGCAAGCTTGTTGTCCTGAGGCAGCGTCTTCTTAAACTCCTCAAACGCACTGAGCGCCGACGCAAAATCCCGCTCGCGGATTTGCGTCACAATCTTCTGATACCGCGCCTGATACACCACCCATTCCGGAGCAGCCCGCTTACCCCCTTCATCCGTCGCCACCGGCAGCATCGCCTTGTCCAAATCTTTCTTCGCCAGAACCAAATTCCCCGCCTCGCTCTGCATCTTCCCGCGGAGCAGCAACGCCTGATGATTCACCCCATTATCCGTCGCCTCATCTGCCCACTGAGCCAGCGACCCCGCTCCCGCCAGCAGCAGATCCTTCCGCGCCTTGGTCCCCGGTTCCATCGACATCGCCTTGAAATACTGACCCCACACGTTGTAATAATGCCCCTCCGCCTGCGCCGTCGCCACACGCGTATACGCATTCTCATCGAACTGCGGCCGCGACTCGTAGTACCTCACCGCCGAATCCAGCGACGCCGTCGACTTCTTCAACAACGCATCCCCCAACTCCGCCATCGGCGCCAGCGCCGCCCGATCCTTCGGCGTATTGACCCAGTTCTCCATCCGAGTCACCACACGCTGTGACAATTGTCCATAAATAAACTTCGCATGATCCAACGCCCAGACCCCATCCACATCCGGATTCTGCTCGAGGTACGCATTCATCGCCGCCACGTACTCCGTGGCCATTCGCACCGTTTCGCCCTGTTTGGCGATTTCATCCCACGTCGCCGCGATCGTCTGCGCCTTCCACAGATTCTCCGCCGGAGTCCCCTTGCTCGCCGCCTCCTGCGCCGCGATCAGCGACGGCTGATTCAACTGCAACAGCTCATGCGCCCACTGCGTATCCGAATTCGCCACGATCTTGACCGCCGGCGCCTGTCCCCACGTCGTCCCCGAAATCACCGCCCCCATCAGCAACGCCGCCACAATTCGCTTCTGCATCAGTCACCTTTACCACCAAAGTTCCTGGAGTGGAATCGCCAAATCAACAAACGGTTTCGCTCGCACAACCGCATCGCCGCTCGCTTTCACATGCGAACGATAAGATTTCCCCGTAAGAACATACGCCTCGAACGTCCGACGCTGAGGATCAACTATCCAATAATAACGAATACCCGCCTTCGCATACTGCTGGAACTTGATTACCCGATCGGTACGATCCGAACCAAGACTGATCACTTCCACGATAAGTTCCGCATCGTCCGAACTCGCGGCACCGTTCGGATCTATTTTTTTCAACTGCTTCTTCGTGGCGAACATCAAGTCCGGACGACGTACATCAAGCGGGCTAAATTCCGTGTCCAGCTCCGTAAACAAACGGCCCAGATCATACGCTCGAATGTGTGTCCTCAGAATCGCTATCAGCCCGGCAACCGCATGAGAATGATACGATCGGGGACTCGGACTCACGATCACCTCTCCATTCACCAATTCAAACCGCAACCCTCCCGGCACTTCGATGTGATGAAACTGCTCAGCCGAAATTTTCGCGACCTGAATCGTCATGCCGTCATTCTATCCGATTCGATGATCCGATTCGAATTTTTTTAGCCACAGAGAACACAGAGGACACAGAGTGGAAAAAAGTTGCTTTACTCTGTGCCCTCTGTGCCCTCTGTGGCTATTGATTACCCCGCCGGCGCAAAGGCCACTTGCTTGAACTGTGCTTCCATGCAGTAATCGTAAATCGTGATCACATCCTGGTAGGGCACTTTGCCGTCGGGCTTGATAATGATCTGCACATCCGGCGAGAGCCCCGCCTGTTTCGCTTTGAAATATTTCAAAATGTTTTCATTTGTCGTCTGGTCCGCCGTCGCCGGATCCGCGTCATTCTTGACTTTGTCCATTTTCTGCGGCGCCGCGTCAAACGCCCGCACGATCGTATCATCGCCTTCACGGGCCATCTTGATCCACAGCTTCACCGCCGGCATTTTCCCCTCCGCCGCGTTCTCGCCCAGCCCCGCCTTGTCGATCGCCGGCATGCTGCTCTTCAAAAATACCTCCGGCATCACAAAGCTGCTCCCCAACATAAAGAAAATCAAAATGCACATCACCACATCCACCATCGGCGTCATGTTCGGCCCCACATGCGCCATCTTCTTCATCGGTTTCTTCTTCTTACCGCCGCCACCACCGCCAGCACTCATATCACACCTCTACCTTTTAACTTTATAACTTTTAACTTTGAATCACTGCCCTTGCCGCGTCGCAAAGTTCACATTCTTAATATCCGCCTGCGCACAAGCCACCAGCACCGGCCCGATCCAGTCATACTTCTCATTTTCGTCCGCCCGGAGGATGACTTTCAGATCCGGATTCAGTCTGCGTTCATCCCGCAGCCGCGCCGTGAGCGCCTTCCATCCGTCCCCCGTGATCATATCCTGCCCGTGCATCTTCACCGTCGGCGGCATCAACTTCCGCTGCGCCTCTGGAATCTCATTACCATCCTTATCCTTCAACGGCGGCGGCACCACGTTGATCGTCAATCGCCCCATCTGATCTTCCATTTCCAGCCCCACATTCGCCCGCGGAATCACCATCTCCACCATCTCGTCCTTCACCAACTTACTGACCATCAGGAAGAACACGATCAGGCACATTACCACGTCGATCAACGGCGTGACGTTCACATGCTCATCGTGCATCGGCTCAATGCCCTTGCGTGCCATAAAGCACCTCCTTGAAAAATCTGGTGATTTGGTGATTGAGTGATCTGGTGATTGAAGTTATTTCCAATCACCAGCCCAAATCATCCCATTTCAAATCACCAGATCACCAGATTACGAAATCACCAAATCCCAACTCATTCCGCCGGCTGCGGCACTGGCTGCGGCGCCGGAGCGGCCGCGGTCGCCTTGCTGCTGCTGCTCGAAACCTTCTTCGACTTCGACGCTTCATCGCTCGATTCCGGACGCAGTCCTTCGAGCAGTTCTTCCGCCACCACCGAAGCCTTCGTCACGATCTTATCCGCCTTGGTGCGATACAACCCGTACACCACGAGGCACGGAATCGCCACGAACAACCCGAAGAACGTATGCCACAACGCCGCGCCGATACCACCCGCCAAATCCGCCGGCTTGGCATTCCCGCCCGTCGCAAGCAACGCATAAAACGCCATGATCATCCCGAGCACCGTCCCCAGCAGTCCCAGCAGTGGCCCGATGTTCCCGATCACGTTCATCGGCTCCAGGCGGCGGAACAAATGCGACGATTGTTCGCCCAGCGAGTTCTCCATCGCTTCACGCATTGCCGGGAACTTCAGGTGTGCCTTGCGGATCGCCGCGTAGAGCCCTTTGCTGATGAATGTCTCATCCGTCGCGGTGAAGTCCATCAGTTCCTTGAACTGCCGACCCGCGATCAGGCTCCGCAGATGTTCCGTCGTCTCCGGCGGCGCAATCTTGATTTCACGCACATGCAGCATCGCATCGATCGCCAACGCGATCCCCGAAATGGACGCGAAAATCAGCAGCGAAATCACAAGCCAGTCAAACGCATGAAACACCCACATCGGCAGCGTCGCCGCCGCCAACACCGGCATCGACACCATCCCGCCTCCTCCTGCCGCCATCGCCGGCGTACTCATCGCCACGCCAACCACCGCCACCGCTCCCGCCATGACAACCTTCTTACCAAAACCCATCACACCATACTCCTTAAAACAAGGGACTGATTACGAAAGCCAGATATACCAATTAACTTTTAACTTTTAACTTTCACTAATACCCTTTCCCCAGGTCTTTTTCCGAAACAAACTTGTACACGCCCCCGTTCTTCTTGGCCAGTTCTTTGAGCTGATCTTCCGAGATCGGGTCATTGATGACGAACGCCAGCGTATTGACACGCACCTTCTTGGCCTTATTCAATTGATTCGTCACGATCTCTATCAAACGCGGATCAAATCGCCCGTCCGTCAAAAAGTAAATCACTTCCGGCTGCAGCTGAAACGCCGCCTCAAACGCTTCCTTGCCCGGATCCAGCAGATCGTCGTTCATTCCCTGTGCCCGGAAGTTCTGCAGCTTCGACGCGAAATCTTTTTTCGTCTCCGTCGTCGCACGCTGCAACTGCGGATAAATCACCGATGCTCGTTCCGAGAACATCACCACGCCGAAGGACTGCACCGGGATCATCTGATTGACCGATCGGATCGCCTCCTGACGCAGAAAATCAAACGTATCGAGCATCGACCCCGAGTGGTCCAAAATATAGACAATCTTTTTCGCCGTCGCCTTCTGCTCAAAGAACTTCACCCCGATCCCGCGCCCGCCGCCGGGCACCCCGTACGGCGCCTGCACCCCGCCCGACCCTTTCCCCACGCCTCCGTTCCCCCTGCCAACGCTCCCGCCCGTCCCGGTCGCTATCATATCCACCACATTATCCCCTTCCGACCCTTCCAGCATGCTCGCCACATTGTCCTTCGATTCCGTCTGTGCCCACCCCTGCGTCTTGGCAAACTCATTAATGTTCTGCCGCGCATCGCGATTCGGATCCCCATCGATCCCCGGATGCTCCACCATCGGCAAATTGCTCTCGTCCGCAAAAGACGCCGGTATCACAATCTTCTCCGTATCATCCTGCGGCTGATGCGCGTTCACATACAACGCAAACGCAAACACTAAAAATAACCCCAAATGCCCCGTCACACTCACCGCCCACGGAAACGCCGCCTCCAACCACGGCGGCATCCCCGCCTGACCCGCCTCCTCCACAAACTGCTCCTTCGCCGGATTGCCTTCCACCTGCGGATCCACTTTTTTCGTCGCCTGTGTCATACGAGTCTCCTCATTTTCACGCCACGGGCCCTGCAAAGGGGGAATGACAGCGCCGTGACATCAACATCTCGCCGATGTCCCTGGGGGGATTTTCATCCCTCATTCAGGTCTGCCATTCCTGCCAAGGTCACAGACCTGACGCCTTCTGCTGGCGCACACGATCATTCCGGTCTAATCTTCAAAGCAACCTCCGTGCCGCACCGCAGAGTTCTCCTTTTCTTCCAACAATCGCCTTTATTTCCAAAAGAACTCCCGGCAATTGGCCGATACTCTTAAATTCCAAACACCCATTCCCCGCATGTCCACACACTTCCCCTCACTGACAATTCTGTCAAAACCCTCTCTGCCACGTGCCACTTCTGTCACAAACAGCATCCCTCTTCCGTCCGATAATCCTCTATCCGATAACCCTCATGAAGCCGTCGCGAATCCCACCTTTCGCATTTGTGCCTTCAGACACCACTCATACACCCAGATCAAATCTTGATACCGCACATTGCCTTGCGGACAGATCACCACCTGCATCTCCGGCGAAATCTCCGCCCCCTTCCGCGCAATGAGCGCCTCGAGTGCCGCCCGATCCCCCTCGATCCCAAGCGCCTTTTCCCCAAACACCCGCACCCACGTCTCGCCTCCTCCTCCTTTTTCCATCACGATCCGTCCCCGTACCGCCGGCATCCCCGGCTGCTCCATCCCCACCCCCTTCTCCACCGGTACACTCTGCCGAATCATCCACTCCGGCACAAAAAACGAACTCCCCAACATAAAAAAAATCAAAATACACATCACCACATCCACCATCGGCGTCATGTTCGGCACCCCCGTCCTCTTTTTTTCCCCTCCACGTTGTTGAATCATCTTGCCTTCCATATATTCGTTCCTCCCAAATCGTGCGACCTCTTTGACAAATACAATCGTCATGCCACATCGCCCCCCAAAAAATCCCTGCAAAACTCGACCTTTTTTCCTCACCCCCATCCATCCTCTGTCACATCTGACAATCCTCTGTCATTCCCCGCCACGATTGTCATCCTCTCGCTTTAAGTCGTTAAGCCATCAAGTCGTTAAATCGTCAAGTCGTTGCTCCTCTTGCCAACTGACCAACGACTTAACGACTTGACGATTTAACGCCAATGCACCAACTAGACATTCGTGCTATACTTCGCGTTTTTACTTCGGAGCAACTCATGTTTGATATTCTCGTCGCGGATAAGTTGGCGGAGGAAGGCCTTGCGATTTTGAAGGCTCAGACCGATGTGAAGCTGACCGTGCAGCCCAAGTGGGAGAAGGGCGAACTGGCCAAGGTCCTGGGCAATTACGACGGCGTGATCATCCGCTCCGGCGTGCAGATCCGTGCGGCGGAACTGGAACACCCCGGCAAACTCAAAGCCATCGCACGCGCCGGCGTCGGCGTCGACAACGTCGACGTGCAGGCCGCAACCAAGATGGGCGTCCTGGTCATGAACACACCCGACGCCAACACCACCACGACCGCGGAGCATGCCGTCGCGCTGATGATGGCTCTCTCCCGCAAAATCCCGGCTGCCGACGCCTCCCTCCGCAGCGGCAAATGGGACCGCAACACCTTCATGGGCACGCAATTGGCCGGCAAAACGCTCGGCATCATCGGCTTCGGACGCATCGGTCGTGCCGTCGCCAAACGAGCACTCGGACTCGACATGAAAATCCTCGCTCACGATCCGTTCTTCTTCGCCGAGTCCGCCCTCGACGGCCAAGTCAAAATGATCAAAGAACTCGACCTGCTCCTGCCGCAGTGCGATTACATCACCCTGCACGTACCGGGCGACAAAACCAAGGGCCTGATCAACGCCGAAAAAATCGCAAAGTGCAAAAAAGGCGTCCGTTTCATCAACGCCGCCCGCGGCGGAATCATCGACGAAGCCGCACTCGCGGACGCCATCAAGACCGGCCACGTCGCCGGCGCCGCCGTCGACGTCTACGAGCCTGAACCGCCTCCGATGGACCTCGAAATTTTCAAGCTCGGCGACAAGACCGTCATCACCCCGCACCTTGGCGCCAGCACGACCGAAGCCCAGACCGCCGCCTCCACCGACGTCGTCACTGGCCTCCTGACCTATCTGCGAGGCAAAGGCCTCGTCGGCGCCGTGAACGCCGGCGGCGTGGAAGTCAACCTCTCCCCGCAGGAAAAAGCCTACGCCGACCTGGCATCCCGCATGGGCACGATCCTCGCCACCATCGCCGACAAAGGCTTCGACTCCATCACCCTGCGAACCAACGGCGAACTCCCCAAACGCATCAGCAACACCCTCCAACGCTTAGCCGTCATGAGCCTGCTCAAACCGTTCCTGAGCGAAACCGTCAATGTCGTCAACGCCTTCCACCTGGCCGAATCCCGCGGCATCGCCATCCGCTCCGACATCATGGGCCAGGCCGTCCAACGCGCCATTCAACATTCCATCGAGCTTGAGATCACGGAAAAAGTGGGGGGCGGCAGCGGCGAGACCAAAACGCACACGATCATCGGCACGGTGTACATGGACAATATGCCGCGGTTGCTGGCGATCAAAGGCTACTGGATGGACATCATCCCCGAAGGCCCGATGGTCCTGATCGTCAACAAAGACAAGCCCGGCGTGATCGGACTCGTCGGCACCACCTTCGGCAAACTCGGCATCAACATCGCCGATATGACCATCAGCCGAAAAGGCGACAAAGCCCTGATGCTCCTGAAAATCGACTCCGAACCCACCTCCGAAGCCCTCGCCACGCTACGCGCCGACCCCGTCATGGAAGTCGTCAAAACGATCAGCCTGCCGACGGCGGAACGGTAACGCATCAAACCATCGGCATCATTCCTTATTTAGTCGGCAGGCTTGCCTGCCGTTCGGGGTGGGAGCGCGCTGACATAAAAAAAATGCGTTTTTTTTTACATCCGTCGCGTTTGCAGCATATAGTTGAGTAAGCACAATTATGATGCGTGGGTGAGCAGGCGATAACGGAAGGAACGATTATGCCGCGAATAAACATCGCATTTGAAGACCCCGGAAAAAGCAAGTGGAATTCCATTCCGCGTGATTCGCTTCCTGCGGTGAAAATCTGGCGTCACTTGCAGAAAATCGCGACTGGAGACGAGCAGGTTCTCTTCGAGGGGAAATCGGGACTCGAACCGGTTCATCTGTTCGCGAGGTACTTCGCTCATATGCACTGCTCCTGGAATGATCAGTTCGACCAATTAACGATCTGGGATATCCAGATAAGCGAAGTATGATTCGCAAAACAATTGTGTTGTTTGTGACGATAATTGACTTGAAAGTCATTTTACATGTTGTGCGTCACATCGTAGAATCAGGAAGTCATTTGGGTCATACGGGTGGACTATGCGAGCAGACGATTACGAAAGTGTGCGGTCTCAGTTGAAGGCGCTGACGGATGAGTTGGCGGATCCGTTTGCCAAGGCTTTGGCTACGTTCGTAAGAGAAACGGCGGGGGCAACGGATTCCACTAAAACACTGATCGAAAAACTACAGTCTTCTAAGGCACTCCAAAAGGCGAGCCGCCAACACATCGCGCAATTACAGAAGGAACACCGCCAGGCAAAAAAAGAGGGCAGGGCGACGGAGCGGTTGGAGTTTGTCGATATTCCCGAGCCCAAGCCGACGTTGCAAAATCTGGTCAGGCAGAAGGGGATCACCCAGAAGGAACTCGCCAAGCGGACCGGCATGGATGCGGCAATGGTCAGTCGCGTGCTCAAGGATCCGAATCGGTCGAAATTGGCGACAGTGAAGCGAATCGCCCATGCACTGGGGGTAAGGCTCGGAGACTTGAATCTGGACGCGGCTTGATGCGTCGCAAGGGCATGGAGAGTAAAAAGAAGCCAGAAGCCAGTAGTCAGAAGCCAGAAGTGTTGAACCAACCACAACTATGAGACCTTCTGGCTTCTTCCTTCTTCGGCACTAACCGATCGCCTCGCAAAAGGTCTTGTCTCATGGAAGCAAATGTGGCAGGTCTCCTTGCGGCGACGGAAAGGTGTTCAGCGATGAGATTGCTTGAAAAAGGGTTATCAGCTCTGGTGTTGGGAGTGCTGGTGGGAGTTGAGGGCTGTGGACGGGGAGGTGGGAACGATGCTGTCGTGACGGTGGATTTGAATACGATTGGAGACGTGCAGCAACTGGAGCCGTACGTCGGCAAACGCGTGACCTTGATTGGGCACGCAGGTCTGGGCGAAAACAGAAGGCTCGCCACGCTGGTGGGACGTGAAGTGGTGATCTTAACGGACGTCGAAAAACTGTGGCCTGAGACGATGGCCCCGCGGTTGATCGAAGTCACCGGCGAATTGAGAATCGACAAACTCAATACCGACAAAATCTCCACACGAGAAACGGACCGCCCGGCGAAGTCACGAGGACTCGCACTCCGGCATTCACAAGTGGTCCGATGGATGGAAGAAGAACAACTGGCCGAGCAATAAGAGGTCTGCCAGGGTGTGGCTATTCTTTTGTGGCATAAGCGTCAAGTGGAGCCCCGCATGGCAATGCGGGGCTTTGCGTTGATTTCGTAAAAGAGCGTCGAAAACGCTTGCGGCGTCGCGGACCTCGCCTTGCATATGACCATTTGCCATAAAAAATAGCCACACCCGTCTGCCAGAAATCAGGCAGCCCCTCCTCCCCCCGGCTCGGAAAATACTTCCTTGAACACCCGCACATAGTCGCGGAATTGGGCCAGCGACACCATCGGCGGGATACGATGATCCGGCATCGGAACGTAGCCGCCCTCCTTCACCAGCGGCACCAGCGGCTCAAGACTCCGCCGTACCGCTTCGGGACCTTCGGTCAGCACATGCTTGTTCACGCCGCCCATCATTCGCAGGGCTTTACCGTATTTTTGACGGATTGTGATCGGGCTGGCTTTCCATGTACCTACTTCGATGGGGAACAGGAGATCGACGCCGCTCTCCATCCAGCAGGGGATCAGCGGATCGACCACGCCGTCGCTGTCGAGCAGGATGTGCTGGACGCCGCAGGATCGGTAGAAGGCGATCAGGCGGGAATAGTGCTTGTGATAGAACCGCCAATACATCTCCGGCGAAAACATGGGCCCGCTACGCCCGCAGCAGTCCTCAAAGAAATAAGCGACCTCAAACTTCGTCCGATTCAGGAACGGGCGATGTATTTCGATGAAGAAATCCGTTACCGTCGCAATGATATCTTCATACATGGCCGGATCGTCATAAGCCAGGAACGACCATTGTTCGACGCCCATCCATTCCCGCGGCCAGCCGAAAAGGCTTCCTGCGAGGAAGGATGCCGGGCGTTTGCGCGCATTGAAGGCTGCCAGTTTCGTTTCCCGATCTGCCGGCGTCCGATCCGCCGCCGCTCCATCCAAACATTTTTTGAAATTTTTCCAGCTTTCCCGTGTCGGTTTGAGCGCTTCTTCCAAATGCTGCGGAATGCTCGGCCCATCCTTGCGATGTTTAAGAACCGCCCCATATTCGTCCGGGCAATTTTATACGTGGCGGTTTCCTCCAGCACCGTCGCCTCACACAGCGCCCGCGGCCGATTGTCCACCAACCCTTGACAACCCCAACTCCCCTCCTCCCAGTCCTCATCCATCCCGGTCTCCCGCGGAATCGCATTCCACGCGCTGATCCCCTGTGCCTTCCACAATGGCCAGGTTTCCCCCCAGATGCCGAAGTACAACACCGGTACTCGGTCAAACGGTTGGTAATCCATCACCGCCGAGAAGCGTTCCCGTTCCGTCACGATCATCGTCTCCTTTCACACAGAAGGACGTAACACTACCGCCTCGCGCCGTCGCCGTCGAGCGGCAGGGGGACAGGGGGGCGGCGTGAGGGGGAGACAGGGAGCACCGCGTGGTAACGCAGTGGTGGTTGAGCATACGAGAACAAACCACCACAGAGGAGATGCCTGGCCAATTTCCTCCCCCTCTCCCCCCCCTGTCCCTTGTCCCTCTGTCCTCCCCATGCCCTTTTGAGAGAGCGTCTAATAACTATTCCCCGACAACTACTATCGGACGTACTCAGATTCCTCCCCTCACCGTCGCGTCCAATCGCGATTCTTATCGGTTTGTCCCTCAGTGAGGCTTGGATTGTGCCGATATGGCACGAAGTGGAGGCCTCGGGCGGGAACCCAATTTCCTGTCAGCGCAAGCCGAGGCCTTCCGTACGGACCGAGAACATCATGGACGAATGTCCTCAACGCTATTTCACCATTCATCGCCGATTCCAGCGCTACGCCTCATTGGCCAGGACCGCGATACGGATCAGTGCGCTGATTCCGTTTTTGTTGTTGTTCGAGACGCCGCCGCTTGCCGCCCAACAGATTGCTGGTAGTGGTGATATTTCTCCGAGCATTTCATCGCCTTCGATTTGGAACGTTGGGGGGGACTTGTATGTGGGTCAGACGTCCAATGGCTTGCTGCTGATTTATGGCGGCCAGGTCAGCAACGTCAACGCCTATATTGGTTATAACGTGGGGGCGACGGGGACGGTCGCGATCACGGGGGTTGGTTCCACATGGACCAGCAACGGGGTACTTCAGATCGGCAGTTCCGGAGTCGGCACGCTTTACATTGAAAGCGGTGGACAAGTCAGCAATACCGATGGCTATATCGGCTATAACGCGGTCACGACGACGACCATCGTGCCGGACCCGTTGGGAGGGCCTCGCCAGGTGGTGACTGTACTTGTGCCGAGCACGGTCTCGGTCGATGGGGTAGGGTCCACATGGACCAACAGCGGCACCCTCACCGTCGGAAACTTCGGGGCGGGCGTGCTGAGCATCACCAACGGCGGCAGCGTCAGCGACGCCACCGGCAACATCGGATCGAAAGCCGGTTCGACGGGGACGGTTACCGTCGATGCGGCGGGGTCGATTTGGACCAATAGCAGCATGCTCGCGGTCGGCAGCTCCGGCTCGGGCACACTGACCATCACCAACGGCGGAAAAGTGGTCAGCTCCGTCGGCGGCTCCATTGGCAGTCTGGCGGGTTCGACAGGCACGGTTACCGTCGATGGGGCGAATTCCATCTGGAATGCCGGCGGTTTGACGGTCGGCGGCAGCGGACAGGGCGAACTTCACATTACCAACGGCGGACAGGTCACTGGCGCAACCAATTACATCGGAAATAATGCCACTGGCACCGGCACCGTCACCGTCGATGGAAACGGGTCACTCTGGAGCAATAACGCGATTCTCTATATCGGCTCCTCCGGCACAGGCGAGCTTCACATCACCAACGGCGGTCAGGTCACCAACACCAATGGCCTCATTGGCGCAAGCGGGTTCGGAACCGTCACGGTGGAGGGTACAGGGGCCTCCTGGACCAATAACGGAACTCTCATCGTCGGCAACCTCGCTGCGGGCGAACTGACCATCCGAAACGGTGGGACCGTCAACAACACCATCGGTTACATCGGCAACTTCTCTGGCTCAACCGGCACCGTCACCGTCGATGGAACAAACGCCAACTGGATCAATAGCGCAGCCTTGTACGTCGGAAACTCCGATGCTGGCACGCTTCACATCACCAATGGCGGCAGCGTCAGCAACACCATCGGCTACATCGGATATAACGCCAGCTCCATCGGCACGGTCACCGTCGATGGCACGGGGTCCACATGGACCAGTAGCGGTCAGCTCGTTGTCGGAAATTACGGCACGGGCACGCTGACGATCACCAACGGCGGAAAAGTCGTCGGCCAGGACAATTCCACCGGCATCAGCGGCAATATCGCCGCCAATGGCGGCTCGAGAGGGACGGTCGTCGTCGATGGGAGCGGGTCCGCATGGACCAATGACAATGTGCTTATCGTCGGATGCTCGGGAGCTGGCGAACTGACCATCACCAACGGCGGCTCGGTCAGCAATACCACTGCGGAAATCGGCGGACTCCCGGGTGCGACGGGGACGGTCACGGTCGATGGCGGCGGCTCCACATGGACCAACAGCGGGAGCCTCTATGCCGGAGCTTCCGGGGCAGGCAAGCTGACCATCACCAACGGCGCCGCTGTCAGCAGCGCCACTGGCGCCATCGGAGATGCCGCCAGTGGGACGGGCATCGTCACGGTCGATGGGATTGGTTCCACCTGGACCAATAACGGTACCCTCTATGTTGGAAACTCCGGCGCGGGTTTGCTGACCATCACCAACGGCGGACAAGTCAGCAATACGTCCACTGGCTACATTGGATATGATTCCAATTCTACCGGCACGGTCGCCGTCGATGGGGTTGGTTCCACCTGGACCAATAGCGGTTTACTCTGGATCGGAAGCTCCGGCTCGGGTTCGCTTGTCATCATCAACGGCGGGAAAGTCAGTGGTACCAGCAGCTCCATTGGAGGTAATCCGGGTTCTACCGGCACGGTCAGCGTCGATGGGGTTGGTTCCACCTGGCTCAGCAGTGGTAACCTCGCGGTCGGAAACGCCGGGATGGGTTTGCTGACCATCACCAACGGCGGACAAGTCAGCAACATCACAGGCTACATCGGATATTCCTCTGGCTCACAAGGCACGGTCATCGTCGATGGCACGGGTGGGACATCCACGTGGACCAATACCGGTAATCTTTATATCGGATACGACGGAGCGGGCGAGCTGATCCTCAAAAACGGCGGAAAAGTCAGCTATGCCAACGTCTACATTGGATACGATGAGGGCTCGGCTGGTACGGTCACCGTCGATGGGGCCGCGTCCACATGGACCAGCAGCGGCGATCTTTGTATCGGATTGTCCGGCGATGGCGAACTGAACATCCTCCACGGCGCACAGGTCGGCAACATGAATGCCTACATCGGCAGTGGGGCGGCAGGGAAAGTCACGGTCGATGGAGCAGGGGGGGGGGCCACATGGACCAATGCCGGTGACCTTTATGTTGGAAACTCCGGGACGGGCTCGCTGACCATCGCCAACGGCGGAGCGGTCAGCAACTCCGATGGCTACATCGGAATTGGGACCGGTTCGACCGGCGTGGTCACCGTCGATGGAACTGGCTCCACATGGGGCAACGATGGGCAGCTTTCTGTTGGAAACGCCGGCTTCGGCACGCTTATCATCACCAACGGCGGACAGGTCAGCAATACCAATGGCTCTATTGGATGGAATACCAATGCGCTAGAAACCTTGGGACCGGGTGGCGTCATTACCGTGGTCCATAATGGGGCTGTAACGGATACGATTGGCACGGTCACCGTCGATGGAGCAGATTCCCTTTGGACCAATACGGGGGATCTCTACCTCGGAGATTATGGCACAGGCTCCATGAACATCCTCCATGGCGGGCAAGTCACAAGCACAGATGGCTACGTGGGATATAGCGAAAGCGGAACTGGCTATGTCACCGTCGATGGAGCGGGGGGGGGTGGGTCCTCCTGGATCAATAGCGGTGTTCTTTATGTCGGATACGAGGCGGCAGGCGAGCTGACCATCCAGCACGGCGGAATCGTCGGCAATACCGACGGTTACATTGGATACTCTTCGATCTCGACCGGCACGGTCACCGTCAATGGGAACGGTTCCTCCTGGACCAATGACGGCAACCTTTATGTCGCTGGGTCCGGCTATGGCGAACTGATCGTTCAAAACGGCGGCACGGTCAGCAACTCCGATGGATACGTCGGATTTGCATTGGGGGCAACGGGAGTGGCCACCGTCGATGGAGCGGGATCCACATGGATCAACAGTGGCGATCTGATGATCGGGTACAATGGGGTGCCTGTCGTTCCTGACGGTGGAATTATTGGCATCGGTATCACCCCCGGGGCTTCCGGCTCACTGACCATCACCCATGGCGGGCAGGTTTACAGCGTCAATGGCTACATCGGCGTTGGTACCAGCTCCGGCACCGTCACCGTCGATGGAACAGGAGGGGGGGGGGCCTCCTGGATCAACAGCGGCGATCTTTATGTCGGAAACGACGGCTCGGGCTCACTGATTATCACCAACGGCGGAACGGTCACCAATACTACTGGCTACATCGGATATAA
Source organism: Phycisphaerales bacterium (assembly GCA_009781185.1). Lineage (GTDB taxonomy): Bacteria > Planctomycetota > Phycisphaerae > WQYP01 > WQYP01 > WQYP01. The sequence continues at coordinate 25,273 of WQYP01000028.1, forward strand.
CGCTGGGGCGACGGGGACGGTGATAGTGGATGGGACTGGTGGAGCATCCACGTGGGCCAATAGCGGCGAGCTTTACATCGGCTACAGCGGCACCGGCGAACTGATCCTCAGAAACGGCGGAACCGCCAGCTTTGCAAACGCTTACATCGGATATAACACAGGCTCGGCGGGGACGCTGACGATTGACGGGGTGGCATCCACTTGGACCACTGCCGACACTTTCGTGATCGGAAACGTCGGTTCGGGCCGGCTCAACGTCCTCAACGGCGGACAGGTCACCAACACCGATGGCATCATCGGAAACGCCGCGGCAGGAGCGGCTTACGTCGATGGGCTTGGTTCCACTTGGACCAATAGCGGAAACCTCTACGTCGGATACGGCGGAGCGGGCGAACTTCACATCACCAATGGCGGGCAGGTCAGCGATACGACTGGCTTTCTTGGATATAACACTGGTTCGAGCGGAACGGTCACCGTTGATGGAACTGGTTCCACCTGGACCAATAGCAGCGATCTCCATATCGGAAACTATAGCTCGGGCGAGCTGACCATCACCAACGGCGGCACGGTCAGCGACGCCAGCGGCCACATTGGATCCGAATTGGGTTCGACGGGCAAAGTCACGGTTGATGGGACCAATGGAGGGGCTATATGGACACATAGCGATAATCTCTATGTCGGAGTCTACGGAACCGGCGAGCTTCACATCCTCAATGGCGGACAAGTCAGCGACGTCATGGGCTTCATTGGGGGACAACCTGGTCCGACAAGCACGGCCACGGTCGATGGGGCCGGCTCTTTATGGACCAATAGCGATGAATTCTTTGTCGGAAATGCCGGGGCAGGCTCGCTGACCATCACCAACGGCGGAACGGTCAGCAACACCAATGGCTTCATTGGAACACTCTCCGGTTCGACGGGCACGGTCACGGTCGATGGCGTTGGAGGAGAAGGGGGGGGGGCCACATGGACCAACAGCGGCGATTTGTATGTCGGAAACTACGGAACAGGCGAGCTTCACATCACCAATGGCGGACATGTCAGCAACGTCATGAGCTACATCGGGGCGCAATCCGGTGCGACCGGCACTGTCACCGTTGATGGAGCGGGTTCTCTATGGACCAATAGCGATCAACTCTTTATCGGAGCCGGCGGAACTGGCGAGCTTCACATCACCAACGGCGGACAAGTCAGCGACACCATTGGTTTCATTGGAACTTCAACGGGGTCGACCGGCACGGTCACCGTCGATGGAACGGGGGGAGGGGCCACCTGGGCCAATAGCAGTGTCATCTTTGTCGGATTTGGAAGCACTGGCTCGCTGACCATCACCAACGGTGGAACCGTCAGCAATGTAGGCGCCTACATTGGTTATAATGCGGGTTCGACAGGCACGGCCATCGTTGATGGGGTTGGCTCCACTTTGGCCAATTCCTGGAACCTTTATGTCGGATACGACGGGGCAGGCTCGCTGACCATCACCAACGGCGGACAAGTCAGTAACACCGATGGCTACATCGGCTATGACGCAGGCTCGACCGGCACCGTCATCGTCGATGGCACGGGGTCCACATGGATCAGCAGCAGCGATCTCAGGGTTGGAAACGCTGGAACCGGCACGCTGACCATCACCAACGGCGGACTGGTCCGCAGCGGGTATAGTGTTATTGGAGCGGAATCGGGGGGAATGGGAAAGGTCACTGTCGATGGGGCAGGTTCCACATGGACCAGTAGCAGTGACCTGTGTGTCGGATATATTTTGGCGGAAAACTCCGTCGGCGGGACCGGCGAACTGATCATCACCAACGGCGGATATGTCAGCAACGTCACCGGCTGCATCGGATTCAATCCCGGTTCGACGGGAACGGTCACCGTCGATGGCGTTGATTCTTCCTGGATCAATAGCAGTGATCTCAGTATCGGATACTGGGGGACCGGCGAGCTTCACATCACCAATGGCGGACAAGTCACCAATGCCGATGGCTACATCGGACATGGAGACGAAGGATATTATTCGACGGGCACGGTGACGGTCGATGGAGCCGGTGGGGGGGCCACCTGGACCAATTACGGCGATCTCTATGTCGGACACTTTGGCGCAGGCACGCTGACCATCACCAACGGCGGGACCGTCACCGACACCATTGGCTACATCGCCTATGGCGCAGGCTCGATCGGCACAGTCATCGTCGATGGAACAGGTGGAGCGTCCACCTGGACCAATGACGGCGAACTCTATGTCGGCTACGACGGCGACGGCACGCTTATCATTAAGAATGGCGGAATAGTCAATTATACGAATGTCTACATTGGATATAATGCAGGCTCGGCAGGCACGGTCACGGTTGATGGGGCTGCGTCCACCTGGGGTAGCGACGGCGATCTGGTGATCGGAAACATCGGCACCGGCACACTGAACATTCTCAACGGCGGACAGGTTCATAACGCCAACGGAATCGTGGGCGCTGGAGCGGCAGGCACGGTCACCGTCGATGGCACAGGCTCCACCTGGACCAATTACGGTGAGATCCATGTCGGAGATGCCGGGATCGGCGAGCTGACCATCACCCACGGCGGAACCGTCACCAGCGTCGATGGCTACATTGGACACTCCTCCGGCTCCAGCGGCACCGTCACCGTCGACGGCAATGGCTCCACCTGGACCATCAATGGCACCCTTTATGTGAGCAATTCCGGGGCGGCCGAGCTTCACATCACCAACGGCGGAAAAGTCGACAGTACCACCGGCAGCGTTGGGCAAGGTGCGACAGGGATGGTCACGGTTGATGGAGCGGGGTCCATCTGGAACAATACCGGTGAACTCGATGTCGGATACCTTGGAGCGGGCACGTTGACCATCACCAATGGCGGAACCGTCAGCAACGCCATCGGCTACATCGGGTATAGCGCAGGCTCAACCGGCACGGTCACCGTCGATGGCGCGGGTTCCACCTGGACCAACACCGGCGATCTCCACATCGGCTTCTCAGGCTCCGGCCTCCTGACCATCACCAACGGCGGCTCCGTCGCCAACGCCACCGGTTACATCGACGACGGAGACGCCTCCACCGGCACCGCCATCGTCGATGGCGCGGGGGGGGGGGCCACCTGGACCAACACCGGCATCCTTTACGTCGGAAACGACGGCACAGGCGAACTCATCATCACCAACGGCGGACGAGTCACCAACACCGACGGCTACATCGGATATGCATCCGGTTCGACCGGTACGGTGACAGTCGATGGCACAAACTCCACCTGGACCAATGCCAATCAACTCATTGTCGGAATCTATGGCGCTGGCTCGCTGACCATCACAAACGGCGGAACCGTCAGCAGCACGGATGGCTTCCTTGGCTGTAATGCGGGTTCGACCGGTACCGTCATCGTCGATGGAAAGAATTCAACATGGACCAACAGCAATAGCCTCTATGTCGGAAACTCCGACGCAGGTTCGCTGACCATCACCAACGGTGGAACTGTCAGCAGTCCTCGTAGCAGCATTGGATATGGATCGGGTGTCACCGGCACGGCAACGGTCGATGGCGCTGGCTCTACCTGGAATGCCGGCAATCTTTGCGTCGGAACCTCCGGCTCCGGCTCACTGACCATCACCAATGGCGGAAAAGTCAGCAACACCAGTGGCACCATCGGATTGAATGCGACTGCGATCGGCTCCGTCACCGTCGATGGCGCTGGCTCCACCTGGACCAATAGCGGCGATCTCGCTGTCGGAAGCTCCGGCTCGGGCACGCTAACCATTTCCAATGGTGGCGTCGTGAGCGCATCGAGCGTCACGGTTGCCGCCAACGCTGGCTCACAGGGCGTCATCACTATCGGTGCGGCGAAAGGCAGCGCCGCGACCGCGCCGGGAACGCTGAACACCTCGACGATTAATCTGGCATCGGCAACCAGTTCGTCGCTGGTTTTCAACCACACCAGCACCGACGGCAGCTATCTTTTCGCTCCGCAAATCACCGGCCTCGGTTTTGTCGAAATCGTCGCCGGTTACACCACGTTCACCGCCGACAACACCTACACCGGCGGAACCACGATCTACTCCGGCAGCACTTTGCAACTCGGCAACGGAGGGGGCGGCGGCACCACCGGCGGCATCGTCGGCAATGTCGTTGATGACGGCACCCTGATATTCAACCGATCAGACGCCATCACCTTCGGCGGCGTCATCTCCGGCACAGGCGCGGTGAATCAGCTCACCGGCACCATCACAATGACCGGCGCCAGCACTTACACCGGCTCAACCACCGTGACTGGCGGAAAACTGTTCATCGACGGCAATCAATCTGCCGCGACCGGCCTGACCACCGTCGCGACCGGCGCAACGCTCGGCGGCATCGGCTCCATCGGCGGCAGCGTCACGATCGCCAACGGCGCCATCTTGTCGCCCGGACAAGCCAACGGAACGATTGGCACGTTGAACATCGCCGGCAATCTCACGCTCAACAGCGGGTCGATCCTGAATTTCCGCTTCGGAGAGGCCGGCGTCGTCGGCGGCGCTCTGAACGATCTGGTCGTCGTCGGCGGCAACCTGACCCTGGCGGGCACGTTGAACGTCACTGCTTCGTCCACCAGCGGCACGCTTGACCCCGGCGTTTATCGCATCTTCAACTATGGCGGCACACTCACCGATAACGGCCTTACGCTTGGCAATATGCCCGATGGCAATTTCACCATCAACACGTTGACCGCCGGGCAGGTCAATCTGGTCAATGCGTTTGTGAACCTTAACTTCTGGAATGGCGACGCTCCCTACACGCCTGACTCCATCCAAGGCGGCGACGGCACCTGGAACGTCACCAACGCCAACTGGACGGACGAGACTGGGTCTCCCAACGGGCCGTATCAGAACGGGGGGTTTGCGATCTTCACAGGCAGCCCAGGCACTGTCACCGTCAACAACAGCGGCGGCCAGGTGATCTCCGGCGGCATGCAGTTCGCCGTTGACGGATACAAGATTACCGGCGGCGCGATCGATCTGGTCGAGACTGACTCTGGTACGGGCATCGCCATCATCCGCGTCGGCGACGGCACGCCGACCGGAGCAAGCTATGTGGCCACCATTGCGTCCGTACTGACGGGCACTGGTGTCGGTCTCGACAAGCGAGATTTCGGCACGCTGATCCTCACCGCCGACAACACCTACACCGGCGGCACAACAATCACCGCCGGCACACTGCAACTCGGCGATGGTAGCTCCACAGGCAACGTCATCGGCAATATCACCAACAACGGCATCCTCGCCTTCAACCGATCGGATACGTATACCTTCACCGGCGCGATCACCGGCATAGGCTCCGTCAATCAAATCGGCTCCGGCACGACCATCCTCACGGGCACCAGCGTCTACACCGGCAACACAACTGTCTCCAACGGCACCCTGACCATCGCCAGCGGTGGACAAGTCACCGACTTCAATGGCACCATTGGCCCCGTGGCGGGCTCCACCGGCACGGTCATCGTCGATGGCGCTGGTTCCACCTGGACGCATACCGGTGGGATTCGTGTGGGCAACTCCGGCTCGGGCACGCTGACCATCACCAACGGCGGACAGGTCTCCAACACGACCAGCGGCATCATGGGAGCCGCAGCTGGTTCGACGGGCACGGTCACGGTCGATGGCTCTGGTTCCATCTGGGCCAACAGTTCGGACCTCTATGTCGGATATCCAGGATCGGGCGTGCTGACCATCACCAACGGCGGGCAGGTCAACAACGCCACTGGCTACGTCGGATATGATGGTTCCGGCGCCAGCGGCGTGATCACCGTCGATGGCACTGGATCCACCTGGACCAGCAGGAACTCCCTCGTGATCGGATACACCGGCAGCGGCACGCTGACCATTACCAACGGCGGCAGAGTCGGCAACACCAATGGCTACATTGGTGGATTTGCATCAGGCGCGACCGGCACGGTCACGGTCGATGGCAGTGGCTCTGCCTGGACCAATGACAGTGATCTCTACGTCGGATACAGCGGGACGGGCACGCTGGCCATCACGAGCGGCGGACAAGTCAGCAACGCCAACGCTATCATCGGATATGATACCGGTTCGACGGGCACGGTCAGCGTCGATGGAATCCACTCTACCTGGACCAATAGCGGGAGCCTGACTGTCGGAAACTGTGGTTCGGGCGAGCTTCACATTGCCAATGGCGGACAAGTCACCAACACCACCGCGGGCGATATCGGATATACCACCACGGGCACGGCAACCGTTGACGGGGCGGGTTCCACCTGGACCATCAGCAGCGGTGATTTCAATGTCGGCGTCTTTGGCGTCGGCTTGCTTACCATCACGAACGGTGGACAGGTCAGCAGCACGGATGGCTATATTGGACGTGCCAATGGTTCCGTGGGCACGGTCACGGTCGATGGCGCGGGGTCGATGTGGACGAATACCGGCACCCTCGTTGTCGGTAGCTCCGGCACGGGCACACTGACCATTTCCAACGGCGGTATCGTGAGCGCCACGAGCGTTTCGGTGGCTGCCAACGCCGGCTCGCAGGGCGTCATCACTATTGGCGCGGCGAAAGGGAGTGCCGCGGCCGCGCCGGGAACGCTGGACACTCCAACGGTCGATCTGCACACAGCAGGCTATTCGTCGTTGGTTTTCAATCACACGAGCGATGATGGTAGTTATACTTTTGCTCCACAGATTACCGGCGCTGGTACGGTGGAACTGGTCGCCGGCTTTACTACGTTCACGGCCAACAATACCTATGCCGGCCTGACAACGATTGACGCCGGCAGCACCTTGCAACTCGGCAATGGCGGTACGACCGGCAGTATTCTCGGCGATGTCGTTGACAACGGCACGCTCATCTTCAATCGGTCGAATGCATTGACTTTCGCCGGTGCGATCTCTGGCACGGGTTTGGTGACTAAACTCGATACCAACACGCTCACCCTGACTGGCACCAACACCTACACCGGCGGAACGACGATTTCGGCCGGCACTTTGCAACTCGGCGATGGCACGACGAACGGCTCAATCGTTGGTCCTGTACTCAACAATGCGACTCTGGCGTTCGATCCCGCGAGTGGTACCACGATAGCCTATTCTGTCGCGATTACCGGCACCGGCGCGGTGAATCAAATCGGCACCGGTACGACTGTGCTTACGGGCACCAGCATCTACACGGGCAATACGACTGTCACCAGCGGCACGCTGAAAATCACAGACGGCGGTAATGTTTCCGTTGCCAAGGTCACGATCGGCGACATTGCGGGCTCCAATGGTACGGTCATCGTCGATGGAACTGGCGGCGGTGCGACATGGAAGAATTCAAGTAGCCTTTATGTCGGCTGGAACGGTACTGGCACGCTGAAAATCACTGGCGGCGGTAGCGTTAACAGTGGCGTCAGCAATATCGGCTCCAATGCGGGCTCCAATGGTACGGCCATAGTCGATGGGACCGGCTCGACATGGACGAGTTCCGGCTCCCTCTATGTCGGCTATAACGGCAACGGCACGCTAAACATTTTGGCCGGTGGTAAGGTTACCAGTGTCAATGGTCTTGTCGGCGACCTGGGGAGTTCCAATGGCACGGCCACCGTCGATGGGACCGGCTCGACATGGACGAATTCCGGTGTCTTAGATGTCGGCGCTTCTGCCACCGGTACGCTGACCATTTCCAACGGCGGCACCGTGAGTGCCACGAGCGTTACGGTTTCCAGCAATGGTGGACTGGGTGTCATTAATATTGGTGCGGCGAAAGGGGATACTGTAGCCGCGGCAGGTACGCTGAGCACCGCGTCGGTAGCACTGGGTGCGACGGGCTCGCTGATTTTCAACCACACGAGCACCGTTGATGATAACTATATTTTCGCCCCGACGATTAGTGGCGCCGGTTTTGTGGAATTGGTCGCCGGCTATACCACGTTCACGGCCAACAACACCTACTCAGGCGGAACGACGATTGACGCTGACGGCACCTTGCAGCTCGGCAATGGCGGCACGACCGGCAGTATCACGGGCAATGTTACCAACAACGGCTCACTCATTTTCAATCGATCGAATGCGTGGTCTTACGCCGGCGCGATTTCTGGCAGCGGGACGGTCGAGCAGCTCGCCGGCATCACCACATTGACCGGCGCCAATACCTACACCGGCGCAACAACCGTGACCGGCGGATCGCTCTTCATCAATGGCAACCAGACGGATGCAACTGGCCTGACGACCGTCGCGTCCGGCGCGAAGCTTGGCGGCATCGGCACCATCGGCGGTAGTGTCACGATCGCCAGCGGCGGCATCTTGAATCCTGGCCAAGCGGACGGAACGATTGGCACATTGACCATCAAGGGCGATCTCACACTCAACAGTGGCTCGGTCCTGAATTACCGCTTCGGAGAAGCCAATGTGGCCGGTGGCACACTGAACGATCTGGTCAATGTCGGCGGCGACCTGACGCTGGCAGGTACGTTGAACGTGTCGGAATCGGCCGGCGGAACTTTTGGGCCTGGTTTGTATCGGATTTTCAACTATACAGGCTCGCTGACCGATAATGGTCTCACACTCGGCACAAAGCCCGTCGATGGCATTTACACCATCGTGACTTCGACGGCCAATCAAGTCGATCTGTTGCTCAGCGCGAGTGGATCGATCAACTTCTGGAATGGCGACGCTCCTTATACGCCCAACACGGTCAAGGGTGGCAATGGCACGTGGAATGTCACCAACAACAACTGGACCGATGCAAATGGCATCCCCAACGTGCCGTACGAAAGTGGAATTTTTGCAATCTTCTCCGGCACGCCCGGCACCGTCACCGTCGATAACACCGACGGCCAAGTGGTGTCGGGCGGCATGCAGTTCTTCGTTGACGGTTACACGATCACGGGCGGAGCAATCACACTGGCCGCTGGTGCCAACATTATCCGTGTTGGCGATGGCACCTCGGCCGGGTCAACGATGACGGCCACCATCGCGTCCATACTCCAAGGTGCTGGCGGAATCGACAAGCAAGATCTCGGCACACTGATCCTGACCGGCACCAACACTTATACGGGCGGAACGACAATTTCGGCTGGCACTTTGCAGATCGGCAATGGCGGCACGACCGGCAGTATTCTCGGCGATGTCGTTGACGATGGTACGCTCATCTTCAATCGATCGAATGCATTGACTTTCGCCGGTGCGATCTCTGGCACGGGTTCGGTGACTAAACTCGATACCAACACGCTCACCCTGACTGGCACCAACACCTACACCGGCGGAACGACGATTTCGGCCGGCACTTTGCAACTCGGCGATGGCACGACGAACGGCTCGATCGTTGGTCCTGTAC
>WQYP01000029.1 GCA_009781185.1 Phycisphaerales bacterium
ACACCCTGTCCCCGCCCCCCCATCCCCCTATCCCGCCTTTTCCCCCCCCCCCTCCCCCCCAGGGAAAACCGCCCTGACCCCCCGCGGGGTTGCCTCCTCATCCGCCCCCCCCCCCCCCTTTCCGCGGTCTCCGGTACCACGACAATCCCCTTCACTGCGCCATGTGCCCGTTTCATTCCTTCCGCCAAATACTGCCGAAACGCCGCGACGCGAACCTCTTCTACATTCAGAGCCGCGACCGTCAGGGAGCGACCGTGCGGCAATGGAGGAGGGGGGGGAACGGCGCCTGTCGCTCCCTGACGGTCGCGGCTCTGATGGTCTGCCCCTTCCGACTTCTGGCTACGGGGGAGGGTGGCTTCTGGCTTCTCTCCAACAGACACCACCACCCGCAGCACCAATCCCGCTTTCGCCTTCCCCACATCTACAAACAATCCATCCAATTGCTTCACCGACAGTCCCAGCGACGCTCCCATGCCGAGCCCTATCTGCATTTTGGGATCAAATCCGAATCGCTCATCGAGCACGAATCGCCGGACGCTGGTCTGCTGGGCATAATCCTGCAGATAGCCCGCGATCAGCCCAGCCTGCCGCGACAAGTTCGTTACCCACCGCCCCCCTCCCGCCGTCTCCGCTTCCTCCCCCACTCGCGGCGCAAAGATCGCCTGCAATTGAATCCCCGCCGCATGCTCCACCGCCATCGTTATTTTTTCCCCACTGGTCCACCGCAGCTCGTACACCCCCGCCGCTGCGAACTCTACTTTCAACGGAATTTTCGCCCGCTGATTCGCCCCCACGACCGTCGCCTTGATCGGCGTCACTGAGACCGCCTTAAACTCCTTCCCCACCCCACTCACCGGCCCAAATGCCACTTCCCCATCCAACACCATTTCTCCATCCGTTGCATTTTCCACCATGACATTCAGCGACGCCGTCTGCTTCACATAATAAATCCCCGACGCATGATCCGCCTCGCCCCACGTCACCTTCAGCCCCCCCACTTCTCCCCAAGCCGTTCTGCAACCCACCGCCAACACGAACGCCAAGGCGACATGACGAATGAGCGAATGCCCGAAACCACCCCGCAAAGCGGGGGCGCTACGAACGTTTTGGTCATTCGTTATTCGGACATTTGGATTTGATTCGTCATTCGTCATTCGAATTTTTCTAATAATTACTTCCCAAGGTCCTTTTCCTCAACGAACCTATAAAACCCGCCGTTCTTCTTCGCCAATTCCTTGAGCTGATCCTCGGAGATCGGATCATTGGTGACAAACCCCAGCGTATTCACACGCACCTTTTTGTCCTTGTTCAGCTTCGCCACCACGTCGAACAGACGCGGATCAAACCGGCCGTCGGTCAAAAAGTAAATCACCTCCGGCCGCATCGCAAAGGCATTTTCGAACGACTCCTGGAACGGTTCGAGCACACATTCGGCCATTCCCTGTGCGCGGAATTCCTGCAACTTCGACGCGAAATCCTTCTTCACCTCCAGCGTCGCACGCTGCAACTGCGAATAAATCACCGTCGCTCTCTCCGATAACATCACCACGCTGAAAGACTGCGAAGGATTCAGGGCGTTGACGGAGCGGATCGTCTCCTGGCGCAGGAAATCAAACGTGTCGAGCATTGAGCCGGAGTGGTCGAGGACGAAGACGATTTTGTGGGCGGAGTCGGAGAGGCCGTAGAATTTCACTTCAGGTGTTGGGGGAGCGGGCATTGGTGCGTAGACCGGCATGCAGCCGACAAGTCCGCAGAGGAGCAGCATGAGCATGAACAAGACGGACATTTTCATTTGATATTCTCCAGTTCAGCGAGTCTTGTCTTGGCCGCTTGACGCACTAATCGGTGTGCATTGTTTTGGGCGACATCGGCGAGTGCGGCCTGATCGGTCAGTTTTTGGACCGCCTCCTTGCAAATGAGCCAGTCTCTAGCGTTTTTTGCGACATCGGCAAGCGCTGCCTGATCGGTCAGCTTCCTCACCGCCGCTAAACGTATGGACAAGCTTTCATCATTTTTGGCGAAGTCGGCGAGTGCGGTTTGAGCTGTCAGCTTCTCTCTTATCGTTTTTATACGCGAATGCCAGTCTGGATCCTTCTTCAGAGCATCCACGAGGGCGGCTTGCTCCGCGGATAAACGCGTGTCCGGATGGGCCGTGTTTTTCGCCACGTCGGCAAGGAGCGACTGGGTGAGCGACGCTTGGTCGGCCATCTTTTTGACCGCCGCCTGGCGTACGGAGGGGAGTTTGGCGTTTTTGGCGACATTGGCGAGGAGGGCCTGGTCGGTCAATTTTTCCAGCGCCGCCTGGCATGCGTTTTCATCGACGGCGTTTTTGGCGACATCGGCGAGTGTGGTTTGATTGGCCTGCCATTCGACCGCGATGTCGCGGACGGGTGGGCAACCGGTGAGTACGCAGAGAAACAGCGTGAGCGCGAGCGAAACGAAGAGGTGTTTTTTGAGCATGGGAATTTCCTTTCCGGATTGTCGCGTGGTCGCTCTCTTACGGTCGCGTCTCGGATTATCGAAGTATAATGATGGGATGTGTGGCTTGCCAGCGGGGGGAAGGGGGGGGATACTCTGGTGGTTGCTTTCGCCCCTGGCGGGGCGACGGCGATTTTTGGGGGGACGGTTTACCCACGGCGGCGCGACTGTTGCCGCTTGCCGTGGGCTAAAGGCTGTGGCCCCTACCGGGGCCGAACGGCATGCAAGCATGCCGGCTAACTATTTTGGAGCATATCATGGCAAGCGAACGACCAAATATTCTTTATATCTTTCCGGATCAATGGCGATTTGACTGCATGGAGCATATCGGGCATCCGGCGGTGGAAACACCATTCTTGACGGAGTTGGCGGGGCATGGGATTACGTTTACACATGCGTATACGAGTTGTCCGAGTTGCATTGCGACGCGGATATCGATTTTGACGGGGATGACGCCGAGCAATACGGGGCGGTTGGGGTATCGGGATGGGGTGCCGTGGCGGTATGCGAATACGCTGGTGGAGTTGCTGCGGAATTCGGGGTATCAGACGATCAACGTGGGTAAGACGCATTTTCATCCGCAACGGGCGCATTTTGGTTATGAGATTAATGAGCTGTACGACACGCAGAAGTTCACGCCTTATTTCACGTCGGATTACAATATTTGGCTGCGTGAGAAGACCGGCGGGGAGATTGTGGATACGGCGACGGATTTGGGGCCGAACTCGATCGTGGCGCAGCCGTGGGTGCATCCGGAACATTTGCATCCGAATGCGTGGACGGCGACGAAGGCGATTGAGAGGTTGGAGCGTCGTGATCCGTCGCGGCCGTTTTTTATGACGTTGAATTTTCATCGCCCGCATCCGCCGTACGATCCGCCTCAGAGTTTTTATGATCGGTATGCGGACCGGGAACTGCCGCCGGTACCGGTGGGGAATTGGGCGAAAAAGTTTGATACGCCGCTGACGGACCAGGTGGCGGCGACGGGCCGGGTGCCGCAGCGGATGCACGATCGGACGCGGCGAGCTTACTTCGCGCAAATGACAAACATCGATTTTCAAATCGGACGCGTTCTGCGGTGGATGTTGCGTTTCGGACATTGCATCGACAACACCATGATCGTCTTCGGCTCGGATCACGGCGAACTTCTGGGCGATCATCACATGTGGCGGAAGATGAATGGTTTTGAAGGATCGTCACATGTACCATTGATTGTACAACTGCCGCGGAATATGAAGGGAGTGCCACGAAATGTGCGGGACGATCACACGGTGACGCTGGAGGATATGATGCCGATGTTTTTGGAGGAGGCAGGCCTGCCGATCCCGAAAACGGTGGAGGGACGGAGCTTATCGGGGATTCTGCGTGGCGAGAAGCCCAAGGAATGGCGGGAGTTCATGCACGGCGAACATTGCCGCCCGAACGGTGGCTGGCAGTATCTGACCGACGGAAACGAAAAGTATATGTACGAAACGATGACGGGCGAAGAGTTTTTCTTCGATCTGAAAAACGATCCGCAGGAACTATACAATCTGGCGAATGATACAAAACATGCGGAGCGAATGGCGATGTGGAGAGGACGGCTGGTGGATATTTTAGCGAAGCGGCCACAGGACGGGCTGGTCAAGGACGGCAAATTGCAAAAAGGCATCAAACTGCCACCGGTGCGCCCGGAACTGATGGAAGGCGCAACGCCCGGACTCCATGAGCACTGAAAACTTAAAACTTGAAACTCAAAAAGGAGATCGACAGTGGCCAAAACATTAATCATCGGCGTATCCACGGTGACACGGAACGTGGAGGATTTTGAAACATTTGCGAAGCTGGCTTCGCCGTTGAAGAAACATGGACAGGTTTGTATTGGCGTCAGTTCGCTGGCGGAGAAGACGCAGGCGGATGTGCCGGAGGGAGGATGGGGCGGCGGAAGCGCGTGGCATGAGTATACGTCGCTGCTCTCGTCGCTGCAGAAGTTTTTCCCGCACAAAAAAATGCAGCCGTTCCTGGACATGAAGCATGTGAAAAAGAACCGGGAGTTGCTGCGGGCGAAGGCGAAGGTGGTGAAGAAGTACGGGTATCAAGCGTCGTTTTCGACGCATATTCCGTTCTTTTTGCCGGAGGCGTTTTTCGCGAAGTATCCGCATCTTCGCGGAGCACGTGTGGATCATCCAAGGCGATCGAAGCGGGAGGCCTTTGCGCCGTGCGTGGATCATCCGGAAATGCTGGAGATGATCAAGGAGATGATGGGCGAGCTGGCGCGGGAGGTTCCGGAGATTCGATCGATGCGGCTGGCGACCAACGATGCGGGCGGGGGGCTGTGCTGGGCGGACTGGCTTTACGCAGGGCCGAACGGACCGGCATGCTGCCGACATATCTCGACGGCACAGCGCGCCAAACGGCTGATGGAAGCGATCCGCGAAGGAGCCGGCAAGGAACGGATGCTGGACCTGCAAATGGACGGTAACTTCAGCGAAGCGGAGTGGCGGGAAATGAACTCGCTGATCGATGAGAATTTCCACTTCCACATTCACTGGACCAAGGGCGTCGAGCATCAGGTGAACGCAACGGGAGTGCCGTCGAGCGGCGGAATCATGGACAACCCGGTACGCGGAATCTTCGATCCGGTCGGAATCGCCAAAATGCTCGACGGCATCAAAAAACCGGAGGTGACACGGATCGGTCTGAATTTTGGATACAACTACAACCGTGGAAGAGAACTGGACGATGTGGTGGAGAAGGTGGTGGAGATTGTTGACGCGTTTTTGAAGGAGCCGGCACACGGGTCGGTGGAGCGGTTGCTGTTTGTGCGGAAGCTCTGCGAGAAGTGGGTGGGAACGAAGCGTCGCGACGAATTGCTCGAAGCGCTGATTGCGATGAACGATGCGTATCGGCTCAAGGAGCAGGTGGCGTGGCGTTTGACGGGGAATTATTACGGGGTATCGATGCGGATCGTGAATCGGCCGCTGGTGATTATGCCCGATAAGCTCACGGCGGAGGAGGAGTCGTATTTCTTGCCATATGTTTTCAACACAGACGTCAACGAAGCGCGGATGGATTACCGGGATTGGCACGGAGCGAAATTGGAGGGCGGGCCGATCGAGCCGATGGCAACCAACAAAGACCCACGACTCAAAGCGATGGACGCATTCAGCTCGCGGCTCAAGCGAGTGGCCGGGACGCTGGAAAACATGGGCGATTCGCCGACGGGAGAGCTGCTTTCGCGGATGGGTCAGTCGCTTTGGTTGTATGCATGTGTGATGCGGAGCGCGAACAACTTTTTCGCGACGGGAGTGGTGCGGGATCGCAACGCGGAGAAGTTGATGGGGCCGGCGCACATTCCACCAAAAATCGGCGACTGGACCGGCGATCCGGATCTGCAATTGCTCAACAGTTACATGCGGGATGAACTCGATAACGCGGCGGAGATGGCGGCGATTCTCGAAAACGGCGGAATGCGGCAGATGGTCATAGCGGACAATGCGAAAAATGAAGATACGTTCCTGCTGGGACCAGACCTGATCAAACAACTCAAGAGAAAGTGTGAAATCATGCAGCGACATTGGCTGGACGCGGAAGCTTATATGACGATTCCGCACAAATAGCCTTGTGTGGAAACGCAAGGCTTCGGACGCCAGAGAGCACCGAGGATGCCGGGGATCCACTGGATCGTATGTGTGAGACGCATAAGATGCGTTCAGCTTTGCGTTTCCACGCAAAGCTATTTTTATATTGCTAACTGCGGAGCAAATGATCGTGGCAAAAAAAATAACGTTTCAGTTGTATTAGAGCTTTTTTCACTCGCCCGTAGCGTTTTGGAGCCCCGCATGGCAATGCGGGGCTTTGGCTCTCGCTTCCTGCGCATGTCATCACGCCAAGACCACATGAAAAATGCTCTATCCGATCAGCAACGACGGCTGCGTCTTCGTCAATCTTGCGCTTGCGGCTACCGGGTGATCGCAGAGCCGCCGGGTCCAGCGTCGGATCGGGAATCCAGATCGGATATTGCCAACGGAGACACAGCGGCGCAGGCGGTGGCCAGTTACGAACCGAGGCCTCCATCACAACGGCGTCATCCTCTTCGTGATAACGCAGACCGATATGAGCATCCGGCGCACGACTTTGGGCTCCGGCACCGGAGCCCAAATCGGTGATCGACTTTCCGCTCTGGTCGCCCTTGCTGGTATGGTGAATGAGCACGAACGCAGCGCCGGTCTCATCAGCGTAGCGATCCACAAGGTTGTAAAGCTGCGCCATTGCACCGTTGTCGTTTTCATCTGTATCACGCGGCAAGAATCGGTAGAAGGCGTCGAGGATGATCAAGCGGAAATTCATGTAACTGGCCATTTCGGCCTGTTTTGGCCTGTTTGTGCGATGTAGACGCTCTTCGATATGTTGGCCCGTTTTCGCTCGTAAGTCACGCTCCCGCCGTTCTCTACGAGTCCCGCTTAATCCCGCTCCGTCCCGTGTGATCTCGCTTGGCAATCTACATCTTTCTTTATGGCTGCATTTTGTCTGTCGCTAAATTTCCCAACGCAAGACACTGAAGCTCAGGAATCCGACTGAATTCCTTTGCATTTCCTGTGACAAGCGTCGCGCCGTGCAGCACGGCGATGGCGGCGATCTGCAAGTCATACGGGCCGATGACGTGCCCCTTGCGTTCAAGATCGGCTCGTATTTTGGCGCAAACATCGGCTGCGGCATCATCGAAAGGAATGGAGGTGACTATTGCCAGAAAAGCTGCCACAGAATTGCGGTTGCGCTCCGTAGGGCTTTTATGAACCCCCAACAGTAATTCAGTCCGAACCACCGAACAAATACGAACGGAATCTGGTCCCTGGGATCGCATCCATTCATGCATGGGTGAATCTGGCCGGCGCAGGTGGTCGATACAAACGCTGGTATCGAGGAGGTAGTTCATTCCAGCGGCTCCCGTACCTCATAATCACCCTGCGGCGGACGTTCAAGCGACAAATCCGCTTGTCCGGCGGTGCGTTCAAAGAAATCCTTCGGCCATTCTTTCTTTGGTTTCTCCGAATCCACCATGATGCGAACACGCAATCGTGTGCCTTCCGGCAAGGCGGGCGGCTCGTCCAGAACGATTTGGCCGCGTTCAAAACGGCCATCCACTTCCAGAGCTGCATAGATAGTCATCATTGCATCCTCCAATATATTCCTAAAATAGCGTACCACGCCTGCTGATGTGAATCCACCGCAATCCGTATCCACGAATCAACGTTTCAACATTCGCGGGAAAGCATCGCATTCGTGCTGAAAAGAGCTTACGTCGAACTGACGTCCACTTACGGTCGTGGTAGCAATTCGATTTCGGTCATCACGAAGAAATGATCGCTCGGGTAACGTCCGTTTGCGTCTTTGTCCCGGATTAATTCTGCCGGTTTGCTCTTTAGGTCGCTGCTGGTGAAGATCAGGTCAGAGGGCAGGGCTGTCCGCGAAACGCCGGTGAAAGCATGCCAATTGCCCCACGCTTCTTTAGGACGTCGTTGGGTGTAATCGAAGCAATCCGAAAGCACGCCTGCTCCATCGCCTCCATCCGCCGCGGTTTTCCCCACCAGCCTGGCGTATACCTTGGAATTCATGTTGTGATTCATATCGCCCATCAGCACCACTTGTGCTCCCGGGTACTTCGTCCGAGCGGCGGCGATTTTCTCGCGAATGCCGGCCGCACATTTCTCCGCAAACGCCTCATCATGTCTCAGGTGCGTGTTCACGACAATCCACTCTTGTCGTTTGTCTGTGTCTGTCTGTATCTGTCTGTGGCTACTTTCGGTCATGTCGGTAGGGGAGGAGGAGATGGGTTGTCTCTCCCGCAGCACTGCTAGCGTATAAAATGTGTTTTCCGTCGGGTTTCGCTGCAACTCTCCCGGCAGCACCAGCCCGGCTTCGCCGTCAACGATCTCAAAGCGATCTGCTCGAAAGAACAGCGTATTGAGCGAAGCGAAAGTCAGTGTCACCGTTTCCGTCAAGTTTTTGCTGCCCTCCGTTTCCGCGAGCGAGCCTCTTTCACTACCTTCTCCCTCTTTCCCCACGCCCGCTCGCGGATAATAGTCGTACCACTTTCCCAACTCTTTGACCAGGTACGCGCCTTGTGCGGGTGTGACCTCCTGGCATCCAATCAGGTCCGGCCCGTATTTCAGCAGCGTCTTGACCAAAAACTCCCGGCGATTCTGCCAGATGTTCATCCCATCATTCGGACTCGCCATCCGCACATTCACGGTCATCGCACGGACGTCGCCCCCCAGCCTTGCCGCCGACATGGACGTGGGCATTTCAACTTGTTTCTCCTCGCTTCGACGTTCACCGCTAAAGAGCCAGAATCCCAACACCACCAGCGCCCCCGCCACGATCAGGAGAGTAAGAACACGAGAAAATCCGGCCCGCACGCGTGCCTCCGCAGTGTTGAATCTGGTGATCTGGTAATTTGGTGATCTGGTGATTTTTTCACTCTGGCATTTGGATGGCACTTCCGCATACGCGACAGCGCCAATCACCAGATCACCCAATCACCAGATTACCAGATTAAAAATTACTGGGTAGCCACGAAGCGAGCGATTTGGGCCTGTGCCATGGTGGACATTCGTACGAACCGCAGTGCAGTGCGATAGGGTCCCTGCGGGAAGTCCGCGAGGTCATCGATTCGCACGACTTCGGCCGCCGCCGCGATCGTCGGCCATTCTTCCTGCCGTAACCGCCCCAGCCCGGCGATCGCAAACTCCACCGTCACCGGCTGACCCACCGGGACCTGATCGTCAATCTGCACCGACATGCCAGTCTCGCTGATGTCCAGCACATGTCCCTCCAACGGCCCGCCTGCCTTGCTGAGCACGCGTAAGCTCAACTTCGTGTACATCGGTTGCACTGCCACGCGGCGACGGCGGCGCCGATCCTTGAATTCCGCCACGCCGCCGGGCATCACACGAAACGGCGAACGGGTCGCCAAGCTGACCCTGGCCGCTTCCATCGCCTCCATCGGCAGTCCGATCGGCAGCTTACGCTCTCGCTTCACGCTCGACAGACCGCTACCTTGTCGGGGGGAAAACCGGGTGTCGTTTGCGGTCGCCATGGTTCGCTCCGTCTGATCCATAACTCTCATCCGATAACTCCAATATCGGCCGAACCTTCTCGGCGCTTAAAGTCTTCGTCCCAAAATCGCCCGATCACGAATAACTCCTGCCCAATCACTACAGCCACATCGTGCCATTATAGGACCTTGCGGCGGTTGTTTCCTCTAGGGGTCTTTCCATTGAAAGCGTCATAAGTGCAGCGGTACCGCAGAGTTGGCGAAATATCCTGGCGTTCTTGAAAGGTTTTTCTCTTTTTGTGGTTATTTGACACTTTTATGCAGAACGGTTATAAAAGTAGGACTCGGCGTCGCGTAGGTTCGGTCAGCCGATCCCCGCCGATGGAATGTTTTCCACTCTCGAACATGGCAGGGTTACGTATCCATGGCGAAGAAATCCCCCCCTAAAAAGATGACCAAGGCCGCCGCTCCCAAGAAGAAAGCTGCCGCTGTCAAGAAGTCGGCAGTCGTCGCCCCTAAAAAAGCAGCTTCTGTCACGAAAGCGGCTTCTACCGCGAAAGCCAAGAGCAAGCCAAAGATTGTTCGCCAAATTGTCACGAAGTCTCGGTTGCCGGAATCTCCCGCCAAAAAGGCATCCGTGAAGACGCCTGTGAAAGTTCCCGTGAAGGCTTCCGCCAGTTTGGGTAAGGCGGATCTGCAATATTTTCGCCATCTTCTGCTGGAGAAACGCCGGGAAATCCTCGGCGATGTGGGCTCGATGGAGTCGGAAGCCTTCAAAGGCGGCTCGAACCTCTCCAATATGCCCATCCATATGGCCGACGTCGGCACGGATAACTTCGAACAGGAATTTACGCTCGGCCTCATCGAGTCCGAGCGCAAAATCCTCCGCGAAATCCAAGACGCTCTGATTCGCATTGACAACAACACTTTCGGCATCTGCCAGGGCACCGGTAAGCCGATCCCGCGCGTTCGCCTGGAAGCCGTACCGTGGGCGAAGTACCGTATCGAATACTCCCGTCTCCTGGAATCCGGCAAAATCGCTCGCGACGAAGAGGGCGCCTCCGAAGAAGAGGCCGGCGGCGATGAAGACGAAGAATAGCTCGCTCCCATCCAAACGCGCATACGCATCGCCCGCCGCATGGGTCCGCTTTCTCGTACCTGCTGTCGTGGGCGTGACGGCTGATTTGTCCTTCAAAGCCTGGGCTTTCCCCGATGGTGTGCCTCCTCCGATTTATCCGATCGGGGGGCCGCAGACACCGACAGGGCGGCATCCGGCACAGTTCTATGACCCTCAACCCATCATCGATCATGTCCTTGGCTTTTCCACCACCGTCAATCATGGCGCCGTCTTCGGCTCCTTCCAAGGGGCGGTCGATTGGTTCATTCCCTTGTCCATCATCGCGATGATCATTATCCTCGGGGTTTTCCTGACCAGTCGCGCTAACCATGCCTTGGTTCATGTGACCTTGGGGATGATCATTGCCGGCGCCATCGGCAACTTCTACGACCGTATTGTTTTCCACGGCGTGCGTGATATGCTTCGTTTCTATGTCAGTTGGTATCCCTATATCTTCAATATCGCTGACGCTCTGCTGTGTATTGCCGTTCCTCTGCTGATGCTCCGCTGGCTTTTTGTTCAAGAGCCTCAAACACAAAACACCTCGCCCCAGCCCTCTTCGCTGGGCGAGTGAATCGAGTGCAGCCATGTCAGCCGATGCCACCTCCCCTTCCGTTCCCCCCGCCCCCCCCCAAAAAAAAACGCAATCTTACGATTGCGGCTCTGATGGTTCCGCATTCCCTCCCGCGCCCACTCACATGTTTCCCAAGGTACTCCTCCTCTTTGGTCTTGCTCTTCTCATTCTTCTGGCGGGCGGCAGGGCTTATCGGCTCGTGAAACAATTCGAATGGCTTCGTACCAATGGCATGATCGCGATGCTCGTGAGCGGTCTGGGTGTCACGAGCTGCTTTGCCGGCATCATGCACCTGGTCGATCAGTTCCTCGCGGCGAAGGCTCGTCCGTGGTACGTTCGCTGGCCTTGTTTCCATCTCAAGCAACTGCTGCTGGTGGTTCAGATTCTTGCGATGGGTGTGGTTTTGATTGCTGCGGGTGTTTTGCTTTTTAACTTCAAGGTTCCATGACCGTTCGCGGGATGTGCCTATGTTGCGACTTTTGAACATAACGATTCTGTTCCTGTTATTTCTCGTTTTCATTGCGTTATTTTTTCCCATTGCTGCCGCGTTCCAGGCCCATAAGCTCGCGGGGATCGTTGCACTTTTTTTCTTCCTGCTGATCTTCCTGATTCCACTGGCGTATCTCCAGCGTTATGGCTATTTCCGCCGATCGGGGAAATAATGTTTCACGGGGAAGTTTATGCCGCTGAATATTGTGAATACGGAAACTCTGCTCGATCAGGCTGTTGCTTTGCATCACGCCAACCGCCTTGCGGAGGCTGAACAGCTTTACAGGCAGATCTTGCAGTTCAATCCGGTGCAATGGCAGGCATTGCATAATCTGGGGCTGATCGCGTTGTCTGTGGGAAATACCGATCTGGCGCTTGCTTGTGTGACGCGTTCGCTGGAGGTCCATGCGGACAATCCGCGGGCGTGGAATACGCTGGGCGAAACGTATCGTGCCAGGCTCGATGGCGGCAAGGCGATTGCCGCTTATGAAAAGGCGATCGCGCTCGATCCAAATCTTAGTTGTGCGTACAACAATCTCGGCATCGTGAAGGCTCTGACGGGACAAATTACCGAGTCTGTTGTTGCGTGGGAGAAGGCGATTGATGTTGCATCGCGGGATTCGGCCGGCGCGAATACGCGGGCACTGGCGCTCAATAATCTGGGCAATGTGTATCTCGAGTTGGGCCAGATTGACAAAGCGATCGAAGCTCATACGCATGTGATGGAACTTGAGCCGGGGAATGCTCCGACCGTCAGCAATCTTCTTCGCGACTATAACCACGATTTGCATACTTCGCCTGAAAAACTTCGTGCTATTCATGAGGAATGGTGTGCCAAGATTACCACGGATATCGTGCCGTTGACGCATGTGAAATCGAATGAGCCTGAGCGTCGTCTTCGGATTGGTTTTGTTTCGCCGGATTTGCGCGAGCATGCCGTTGCATACTTTCTTCTGGGCCTTTTCGAGCAGTACGACCGTTCCAGTTTTGAGTTTTTTTCTTATCCGATCATCAATCGGCCGGATACGTTCACCGAACGGTTCGTTGCCGGCAGTGCTCAGACGAGGAACTTGGCGGGCGTCGCGGAAGATCGGGCGGCCCGCATCATCCGCGATGACCGTATCGACATTCTCATCGACCTCGCCGGGCACACCGCTGGCAATGGTCTGCGTATTTTCGCCCATCAGCCCGCTCCGGTGCAAGCGGCTTATCTTGGCTACCCTGTGACTGTCGGGCTCAAAACGATTGCGTGGCGGGTCACGGATTCTGTTGCTGATTTGCCGGGGCTGACCGAATTGCACAACACGGAAGTTCTCTGTCGGCTGCCGCGATGTGCGTGGTGTTATCGTCCGCCTGTCGATGTGCCGCTCGTGCAAGCTCCCGGCCCGCGGCCATTCACCTTCGGCTCCTTCAATAGCCATGCAAAGATCACCGATGAGATGATCCGCCTCTGGGCTGTGATCCTTCATCAGGTTCCATACTCCAGGCTGTTGCTTAAGTCCAATCTTTTTGGAGACCGGGCCATGTGGGCGCAGCTTTATAACCGCTTCGCTGTCCATGGCATTTCCAGCGACCGCCTGATCCTCCGCGGACGGCAAAGTTCCACCGCGGAGCATCTGCAGCAATACTACGACGTTGACCTCGCCCTTGATACGTTCCCCTATCACGGCACGACTACTACATGCGAAGCGATGTATATGAATGTGCCGATCGTTACTCTTGCAGGGAAAACGCATATGTCCCGCGTTGGGGTGAGCCTTCTCACTGCGGTGGGCCTCAACGAACTCATTGCGCAGACGTCAGAGGAGTACATTGGCATTGCGGTTTGGCTTGCCAGCGATTCGTCTGCTCTGGCGGTTCTTCGCCGGGACCTCCGACCGCGTCTGCTGCAATCGCCTTTGACGAATGCTGCTGACTTTGCGGGGCATTTCTGTAATGCTCTTCGCTCTATGTGGCGGCAGTGGTGCGAAGGGGGCGGAAGAGCGGCAGACAAGCCTGCCGGCTAAATCATGTTACTTCATCAAAATTTTGTTTATGCGTTGACGGAGTCGATCCAGGCGCCGCCGATGAGGCGCTCGGTGGTTTCTTCGTAGCAGACGACGGCTTGGCCCGGCGTGATCGCGGATACCGCTTCGTCCAAGATAACCGTTAACTCGTCCGGTCCGGTCATCACCGCTGTTGCGGTGGTGGGTTTGGAATTGTAGCGTACCTTTGCTCGCACCCGTACTGGCTCTCGCGGGCCGGCGGCGTCGTTTTTGAGCCAGTTTACTTCTCTCGCTATGAGCCGTTTTCGCAGCAGTTCTTCTTTTTGGCCAAGTGTGACGCGGTTGGATTTTGCGTCGATAGCGGTCACGTAAATGGGATAGCCGAAGGCGATGCCGAGGCCTTTTCGCTGGCCGATTGTAAAATGTTGATGGCCTGGGTGTGTGCCGATCATCTTGCCAGTGGCGTCCACCAATTCTCCCGGCTTGATGCTCTCGGGCGACTTCCGAATGATGAGTTGCACGTAATCGTTATCCGGAACAAAACAGATTTCCTGCGAATCCGGCTTGTCGAATACCGGCAGCCCTAATTCCTTGGCGACCGCTCGCACGTCCTTCTTTTCCATTGTTCCGATCGGCAGGAGTATTCGCGGAAGTTTTTCCCGTGGTACGCCGAAGAGTACATAGGATTGATCCTTGGATAAATCGAGGCCGCGAAGGAGATGCGTTTGGCCGTTCACAGTCGCTGTTCGGGCGTAATGTCCTGTGGCGATGAAATCTGCGTCGATGGTCTGGGCGTAACGCGATAGTTTGCCGAACTTGAGATGTTTATTGCAGCGTATGCACGGATTCGGCGTTCGGCCGGCGTTGTACTCCCGCACAAAGTAGTCAATGATTCTGTCGAAATCGTGCTGGAAATTCAGTGTGTGAAACGGAATGTTCAGCTGATTCGCCACGTACTTCGCGTCCGTTGCGTCGCTTGATGAACATGATTCATGCAGTTGCATGAATACGCCGACGCAATCGTAACCTTGGCGTTTCAGCAGCGCTGCCGCCACGGATGAATCCACCCCGCCGGACATTGCTACGACCACTTTCTTCATGCGGTGATCAAAAACTATCCGCCGATGATGGAGGAGTTGCTTGTGTCCTGTGTGCCTGGCGTTGCGATGTCCGGCGGGCTGTTCACGGTGCCGGGCATTTTGTTTCGGGGGCGTTGGAGTTTCTTTTTGCCGTTGAGGGCGGCGTCCATTTGCCTGAGTGCCTGTTTGATGCGTTGATCGTTTTCGACCAGGGCGATGCGTACGTATCCTTCGCCGTTGGGGCCGAAGCCGGCACCGGGTGCCAGGGCTACGTCCGCTTCTTCGAGCAGTCGGAAACAGAAATCCAGCGTTCCCTGACCTGCGAGGTGCTGCGGGGCGACTTTTGCCCATACGAACATGCTTGCTCGTGGACTTTCGACTTCCCAACCGATTTTTCGCAGTCCTTTGACGAGGATATCGCGTCGTTTTTCGTAAATTTTGCACTGATTCTGGACGAACTCGTCGCCGTGGCGGAGGGCCATGATGCTGGCGATTTGGATGGGGGCGAAATGGCCGTAGTCGTAATAACCTTTGATTTTGGAGAGGGCTCGGACCATTTCGTGGTTGCCGCAGCAGAACCCGACGCGCCAGCCGGCCATGTTGTAGGGTTTGCTCATGGTGGAAAATTCGACGCCGACTTCCTTGGCACCGGGCGTTGCCAGGAGACTGGGCGCTTTGTAATTGCCAAAGCAGGTTTCGCCGTAGGCGAAATCGCTGATGAGCAGTACGCCGTATTTTTTGGCCAGTGCAACGGCTTGTGTCCAGAATTTTGGTTCGATCGTCAGGGCGCTGGGATTATGTGGATAATTGAAGATGATTAACTTCGGCCGCGGTTGCAGGAACCGCATGACCTGTTCGATCCGTTCGAGGAAGGCTTCATCGTCGCCCAGCGGGACGCTCACGACGCTGCCGCCAGCGAGCGTCACGGCGTACATGTGGATCGGATAGGCCGGGTCGCCGACCAGGACGGTGTCGCCTGCGGACAGGAGGGCGAGCATGAGGTGCGAGAAGCCTTCTTTTGAGCCGATGGTGGAGACGATTTCGTGATCGGGATCGAGATCGACGTTGTAGAGTCGTTTGTATTTGCGGGAGACTTCGCGTCTGAGGTTGTAGAGGCCGATGCTGACGGAGTAGCGGTGATTCCGCGGGTCCTGTGCGGCCTCGGCGAGCTTGTCGATCACAAATTTCGGAGACGGGTCGATGGGATTGCCCATTCCTAGGTCGATCACGTCGGCGCCGCCCTGGCGTTTTTCCGCTTTCAGGGCGTTGAGCCTGGCAAAGAGATACGGCGGCAACCGCCGAATCCGCGTGGAGACGTCAATGGTAAAACCTTCGTTACTTCCGCCGGCCATGAAAACCTCACCTGAAAGAACCTTGAAAAAACTGCACGGTTGCGGGCGGGAGGCCCGCGATACGACGATCCCCGGCAGAGCCGGGGGCTAACAGAGGGCGGGCAGGAGGCCCGCGTTACCTAAAATAAGAAGAGCCACCGGAACACTCAAGTCCCGGTGGCTCGTTTGTGTCGGAACTTGGAGGGCCTTATCGAGGCGTCGTCGCTGACGGAGCGGCCTGCGTCGCGGCCGGCTGCGTGGCGGACTGTGTCGCGGCCTGCTGCAATTCCTTGGCGATCTGGTATTGCCGCGAGAGGATGGGGTCCTTGATCTCGACTCGCAGGTTCTGGTGCAGATTGGCTGCCATGACCGCCATCCAACGCTGCTCCTTGGAGGCTTTCACGATCTTCTCGACTCTCGCCTTGATGATCGGATCGGTGAGCTTCGCGGTCGCATCCATGGGAATGATCTTGTCAATATACACGGCATGGAAGAGCTCGTCGCCCGCGGCGGTCCTCTCCATCACCGGGTTGGAGAGCGTGTGCTCCTTGGCGGCAAAGGCGGCATCCCGGATCTGCTTGTCCACCTCCCGTTCGAAGTTGGTGCTCTTGGCGATGACCTGCGGCTGTACCCTGACGATATTGGGTGTCGAGGTCATGACGGTCTCAAACGCTTCGCCGTTTTCGAGGCGTTTGCGTATCGTGGTCATGTCGTTGCGGGTTTTGGTGGTGACGACGCGTGCTTCGACACGCGGGCCGTAGAGCACCTCAAAGGCGTCCTGGATTTCCTTTTCGGTCGGCGGGTCGACGCGTCCGGCTGACAGCATCCGCAGACCCGCCTGGATCCGCATCTGGACCAGGAATTCGTCCTCGGTTTTGCCGGCACGCTGCAGCAGCATGAAGAAGGTCTTGGTGCGGTCCTCGTGCTTGACGCCCTGTTCTTCCAGTTGGTCCAGGGTGCGATTGATTTCGGCCTGCACCAGCTTTTCGAATTCCGGGCCATACATGGGCTTGAGCTGCTTGTTGCATTCCTGCTCGACGACCATGAGGTCGATGGCCTGCTGGAGGACCCGCGAGCCCCCGACGGACATGAGCATCTGGTTGAACCACTTGGCGTTGACCGGAACGCCGTTGATGATGGCGATTTCCTGTTCGCCGGGTGCGGTGGTGGGGGGGCTGGGCATGGTCGTAGGCGTGGATTGTGCCCATACCGCGCCGGCTATGATGCTGACGATGATCATTGCTGCCAAGCCTGATCGTTTCATCCATTGAGTGTCCTTCACTGACGCTCCTTTTCGTTGTGGTGATGCCTGTTTAATGCCAAAGGCCGCAGGTGCGACCGACTACTTACTCTTATATCGCAAATATTCCTGCATGACGAACAATTATTTCGCCGAAGAGTCCGGTAATCAAGGGCGAAGAAATTTGAAAGGAGATGCCCATGTCCGATTTTTCACAGGAAGATCAGCCCCCCTCTACCCGCCGTGCGATGCGGTATGGTTTGGAGCTTTTCCTCTTCTACTTTCTGCTCTATGCGGGTTTTATCCTCTTGAACCTGTTCGCTCCTGATTATATCGCCGAGGGCTTCGTTCCGCCTGACAGCGACCGCGGCATCGACCTCCACGGCCTGAATCTCGCCCTGGTCTACGGCCTGCTGCTGATCCTGATCGCGATCTTCCTCGCTTTCTACCACCTGCGCCGTTGTCCTCCATCCGCCGGGCCAAAAACCCCCGGCAGAGCCGGGGGCTGACATGCCGAAATCGGTCCCCGGCTATTTCGCGGCTCACGGACAAGTCCCCTGGTTCATCAACGGCATCGCCTTCGCCGGTGGTATCCGAGTTTCCGAAACTGGACCGCTCAGCCCAATGAACTTCCTCCGCACCCTCCTGCACTCCCGTATCACTACGTGGCGGCAGGAAAAAGAGATCACCGACTCTGACGGCTCCAGAACCATCATCTATTACCCGGTCAATAAGGAAGGCGTTTCGCTTCTGGCTCCGGGCGGTTCGCCGCTGTTTGGAGGTCTTACATGGCGGCATCTGCCTGATCGGCTGAACTTCGTTTCGCTCATGCTCGCACTTGCCAAAAATCAATGTCCTGCTCCTCGTCGGATGGACCTGCAACATCGCGGCCTCCGCGAACCTCCCCGCCCTCATCATGCTGCTGTTCTGGAAACGCACGACTGCTGCCGGCGCCGTCGCGTCGATCCTCGTTGGCTTGGTCTCTTCGTTGGCGTGGATCCTGCTCTCCGCGGATGCGTTCACCCAGATTTACGGGCTGCCGGCGTCCCGTGCGGTCGTTCCGTTGAATCAACCGGCATTGGTAACGCTGCCGCTGTCGTTTGTTGTTCTGATCGCAGTTAGCCTTGCGTGGAAACGCAATTCTTACGCCATTGGTCGGGGATTTTAGCGTCGCCGTTTTCGTCTTCGATTTTGTCGATGAAGCGGCAACCGATTTTGAACTGGCCGCAGACGAGCTTCTGACAATTGCGTACCTCGCAGAGCACCAGCCATCCGCCCCCCTCGATAAATGGTAACGGCAGAACCAGTTTCTCTCCTGTCAGACAGGCGACTTTGGACAAAAGGCCGACGCTGTTAGTGGAAACGTTGACGAGGAGAATCTCCGAGAATTTGGGTCTTGCGTTTTTGCCGAGCCGCTGCATCCAGAGGTTGATGAGGGTTTTCCGCCTTGGCAGCCGTCGCCGCTCTTTGATGGCGTTATGATCCAATTCTCGCAGGACCGTAACGAGTTGCTGGTGTTCTTTCGCGGTGAGCACTGTTTTCATGATGGAACTCCGCATGTGCCGTTGACGTTCAAATTTATCGAGTGAAAGCACTTGGCGGTTAAGCAAAAACTGCTCGTTTTCGGTCTGGTCAATAGTAGGGGGTGGAATGTTATCGGGTACCTTAATAAGGTAAGCCGATAAATTTGCATAATTTATAAGAATTTTCTTGACTAATCTCGGGCTTGGTGTAGTTTATAGCCATCGGACCACGGTAGAGCATTATGAGCCCTACTGGTTGCAGGGAGAGAGAGACACATCCCCGCTTCAGGTTCCCGATTGACAATTTGAAAATGCCACTGGCTTTGTGAATTTGTCCCGTTTTGTGGTGCGATTTCGCAATGGTTGTATGGCCTCAGGTTAGACGCTTATTTCGCGGTCTGGTTCTGCGAATCAGGCGACTGACAAAGAACTCCGATCCGTCGCTCGTGTTGGGCGGTGGGCTTGAAGGAAGGGTGTATTGTACGCCCGGGTTTTGCGGACCCTTTCTGCAGTTTTAGTTTTTTATTCAGGGAGAGAGAATATGCTTAGCGCACGTTCTTGGAGTATCACAGGAATTCTGGCCGCAGCAATCGTCGCGACGGCCGCATCCTCCGTCAAGGCTGGCACCGTTGCCAACTACATCCCCTACACCTCCGCCGACGTCCTGAGAGACGATGGTAATCGTGAAATTTACTACGCCAACAATGCGACTCCCACTACTGTACGCTTGTCGCCCATGTACAGGTACAACGGCGATCCGGTCGTGACGACCAATGATGCTCTCGGTACGATCTCTTACAACTTCACCGCGAGTATCACCCCCAGCTTCGTTGCTCTGGCCAACGGCACCGTGATCACCACGCAAACCACGGACGGCTTCCTCGATCTCAAAGTCAACTTCGATACCCCCACCAATATTCTCGTGACTATTACCGAGGGCGGCATCTACACCCTCAGAGGCAGTGGCACGGTCAACGTCACTGTCGGCGGAGACGTCCTTGCTGACAACGGCGAGGTCCAGTCCCTCAAAACCGACGCTGTTTTCGACAGCACCAGGGGTGGCTGGAACGCTACCGCTACCTCGAACGCTTTCAACAATGCAGACAGCAGTTACACGATCTCGATGGACAACTACCTCGAGGCCGATGCTGTAGGCAGTGGGAACTATGCCTGGATCGCCAAGAAGTACTTCACCATCACGATCACTGTTGTCCCGGGCGGCCCGACTCCGAGAACGCCGGAACCTGCTTCCTTGGGTGTGTTAGGTCTGGGCTTGGTGGGCTTGATGGCTCGCCGCCGGAAATAAACGGCCAATTCAGTTTATTCCGCTCTCCTCTGGCCCGTCGATGATTGTCGACGGGCCATTTTTTGGCTTTTTTTTTAGTAGTCCCCACGCATCGGGGTGCACTTGGGAATCAGGACTTCCTTGATCAGTTCCTTCCCGACCGCCTCCTCCACCTGATAGGCGATCTGGCGGCGAAGCGTTTCGAGGCCGGGCTCCGAGAGGGTCTTGGGGTCGGCACTGGCAACGATCGTGCGAATGCGATCTTGGATCGACGCTTTACGTTCCTTGCAGAGTTCCGTCAGTTTGGTTTCGTTGCTTTTCTCGGCAGTGGTCACGACCTGCAGATCGTAGATGTAGAGGCTTCCTCCGCCGCTGAGACGGTTGGGTAGATGGGCGTCGAGCAGTTCGATCTCGACATCCTTGGAGGCGGGTTTGGTGGTGGCGGCGGGGAGGCTTTCGGCGGTGACTTTTTTAGGGCCGCCGGAGGCCATCATGGTGATTCCGACGGTGCCGCCTTCCAGCGCCAGGACGATCGCGGCCATGAGGGTCATTTTGAGCATGGGGCTTTTTTTGGCAGGCGTCTCCGAGGCCGCCGGTGCTTCGACGGATTTGGGGGCTGCGGTTGATTTTTCATTCGCCATGGACAGATCTCCTGAGCGATCGCGTGACCGATCGCGCAAAAATTGCCTCCACCCAGCGTATCGACGTAATCCCGTAGCGGGTTTACCTATTGTGAAATGATTTTGCAGTACTGGATAAAGAATGTTTATCGGACACGCTGCGGGGATAGGGGGAGAGGGAGATGGGGAGACAGGGAGACAATTCTCCTATCCCCCTCTCCCTATCCCCCCATCGCCGCACCCTACGCCGGAGCCGACCCGTGGGTGAAGATAGCCCGTGCCAGCGCTAAATCGCCCGCGGTCGTAATCTTCATGTTCAGCGAGTCCCCCGGCGTGATTATGACACGCTCGCCAATCCGCTCAAAAACCTGGGCGTCATCGGTGACGTCCGCTATTTGTCCTGCGGCCAACAGCGTTTCGTAGCCGGATAGCAGCTTCGCTAACCCAAAACATTGCGGCGTTTGTGCCTGGAAGAGTCCGCGTCGATCCACTGTTTCGCTGACGCTGTTGTCCGGTGCTGTTTTTTTCAGTGTTGCGGGTTCCGCGACGCACGGTAGAGCCGCTCCGTGCGATTCGGTGGTTCGAAAGGCCTGATCGATCACGCTGGGTGGCGTGAGAGGTCGAGCGGCGTCGTGTACGGCTACGAATGTTGGAGGATTTTTCAGTTGGGCGAGGTGCCGCAGGCCGAAGAGGACGCTTTCCCAGCGTTCCCGTCCGCCAGCGACGAAGGCTAGGCGTTCCGAGGCGATCATCGCTGGCAGTTGCCGCCGATACGGCTCGAAACGGTCCGGCGACGTGACGATCACGATCTTTTGCACGTTTTCGCGTGAGACGAAAAGAGCGAGCGAGCGTTCGAGGACCGTTTGTCCGGCGAGGTCCATGAGGAGTTTGTCACCGCTGCCGAAGCGAGTGCCGGAACCTGCCGCGGGTAAGACGACGCCGAAGGTAGGATGCGTTTTCATGCCGGGAGTATGCACGGATAAGCGGCGGGCGTCTAGGCCGCGTGGGCGTTCTCGTGGAACATCGCATCGCCATATCGTTAAATCGTCAAGTCGTTAAATCGTCAAGTCGATTTCACGATTTAACGACATAGCCCTGCGGTGCTCTCTCGCGAATGAGGGGGGCGGCGTGTTAGAATGGGCCGCTTTCGTGGGAGGTTCATGGCGGTAAGGCGGTACATTGTTACGGTTGCGACGCTGGCGACGCTGGGTACGGCAGCTTATGTCAGCATGTCTCCGCCGAAGTCGTTCCGCGTTGTGACGTCGAGTGTCCAGCCGACGACGGCGCCCGCGGCCAGTGGGCCGGCCGAATCGGTGAATCCGAAACAGACGCTACTTCAGCAAGTCGACAAGCTTAAAGCGGCCATCCGCGAAACGCCCGATCAGATCCTTTTGCATATTCAACTTGGCGAACTGCTGACGGAACTGCAACAGACTGCTGATGCGGTGAAGGTTCTGAGTGACGCATTTGATCGTTTTGTGGTGCGTGGCGTCGGCTCCGCTACGCCAAAGGATAAGATCCATTTGCGGGCGGCGTTTGCTTGTGCGGTTCTGAAGAGCAACGATGTCCGCCGCGCGTGGCAACTGGCCAAGGAGGCCCTTGATACCGATCAGCGGGATGTTCAGGCGAATGTCGCGATGGGCAAAGTGTTAACCGCGGCCCAGCAATTCGACGCCGCGGATAAGCATTTTGATCTCGCTTCGATACTTTCTCGCGACGATAACGACATGCTTTGCAACATTCTTTGCGACTGGGGGGAGATGCTGCTGATCGCGGATCGTTCGCAAGATGCGGAAGTGAAGTTTCGCCAGGCTGCCCGATTGAAACAGCAGGAGGCGAAGTGTTACCTCTGGTTGGGCCGCGCGCTGCGGCAACAAGGGCGATTTGGTCCGGCGATCCAATCGGAAGAAACGGCTCGTGAGTTAAGCCCGAAGATGTCTGAGCCGTGCGTGGAACTGGGGGCCATCTACATGGAACTGAAGGAGTATGCCAAGTCGGAGAGATACTTTCGCGCGGCATTGGCTGTGGAGCCCGGCAACATTGCGGCGTCGACGAGATTGGCTCATCTGCTGATTGCGACCGATGATCCCGCCCAGCGGAACTATCTAGAAGCGGCCATGCTTCTGGGCAACGCGGTGGAACTCACCGGCGGACGGGACGTGAATCTGCTGACCCAGCAGGCCGCGGCGCTGGCGCTGGGGGAATATTATGAGCAGGCGAAAGCCTGCATGGAGAAGGCGATCGCCGCGGCAAAAGAACAGAACATGCCCGGCGAAACGCGGGAACTGCTGCTGCAAACAGTGCAACAGTATGCGTACCTGCAGAACGAAGCGGAGAGGAAGGCCTCCGGCGAGCAGCCGCAGAGCCGTCCCGCCAACAACGAGCCTGTGCTGCCAGACGATTTTCTCCTGCCGCAATCGCCGCTCGATCCGCACCCATACATCGTTCCGCCGTCCGCTCCTCTTTCCCTCTCGCCCGCGCAAGGACAGCGATGAAGATTCCTTACAAAATCGCCGTGCTGGTCTACATCTTCAACGAGGCGGGACAGCTCCTGCTTCTGCATCGCACGAAGTTTCCGAATAAGGATCTCTATTCGCCGATCGGGGGCAAGCTCGAACAGGATATTGGTGAATCGCCATATGCATGTGCATTGCGGGAAATCCAGGAAGAGATTCATATCGAGCTGGCGCTGGCGGATGTACGGATGATGGGCATTGTTTCTGAACGAGGCTACGCATCGCAGGCCGGGACGGAATCGCATTGGCTGATGTTTTGTTTCGAGGTCACCAAGCCGCTGGATTTTCCGCTACGGGAATTTGAAGAAGGCCAGCTTGAGTGGGTTGATCCGGCGGCGGTGGAGGCTTTTGAGATTCCCAAGACGGATCGTGAAGTGATCTGGCCGTTGGTTCGGAAGCATTCCGTGATGCTGGCCGGTGGGAAGCGGCACGATGACGGCGCGATCTTCTCGGTGCACATCGACTGCACCGACGCCAGCCGCTTCGTGGTGACCTACGAGCGATGAGTTTGGGTGTGCGTTCACCCATAAATGGGTGGGCTATTCTCAACAGTCCCTACGGGACCAATGGGCACACTTTCCAGAAGCAGCGGATTTTTTGCCGCAAAGAGGGCGGAAGTTACGTCTAATAAAATATGAGGACCGTGGAAGTCGAGCGCGTGCGAACAGATGAACAGATTGTCGATGATGTGCTGGCTGGGGAGCAGGGTGCCTTTGCTCAGGTCGTGCGGCGGTACGAGCGGCAGGTGCATGCGATGGTTTGGGGAATCTTGCGCGATCATCATGCCGCGGAGGATGTGACGCAGGAAGTGTTCATCAAGGCGTATGAACGGTTGGGGGAATGGCGAGGTGGCGCTTTGGGGGCGTGGCTGGTGGCGATAGCGCGGCGGGCGGCGATCGATCAAGTACGGCGGAACAAGTGGGTGGGTAGGGGGGGGGTGACGGCGGAGTTTCCGGAGATGGCGGCGACTGATCCGACGACGGTGGAGGATGCGGCCGAGGTGCTCGCAGCTCTGGGGCGGCTCGGAGAGCAGGAGCAGCAGGTGATTTTGTTGCGGTATTTCTCGGGGCTGCAGGTGTCGGAAATCGCGGCCGTGGTCGGGAGCCCGGTGGGAACGATCACCAAGCAACTGTCACGGGCGATGGCGAGACTGCGGGAATATTTGAGGGTGGACCCATGAACAAAAACAGAAACGATTTTGAGAAGCGATTGGAACGGGCGGTGGAGACAGCGGGGCAAAGGCGGTCGGTGGCGGAGGATGTGCTGCGGGCGATTCAAGGGAGAGCCAAGCCGGTGTGGCGGTCGCGATGGCGGTGGGCGGTGGCGACGGGGTTTGCCGCGGCGTCGGGGATCGCGGCGGTGATCGCGATCGTGGTGATGCTGATGGGAACCGGAGCGAGCCTGACGCTGGCCGATGTACAGGCGGCATTTGAGCGGGAGACGTGGATGCATACACAATGCGATGCGGGGTGGTGGAAAGAGGGTTGGACCAATCTGCAGACGGGGGAGGATTACACGGTGTTCTTCGATGGCGACGTGAGGTACGGCAATCGCCAGACAAACACGGATCTGCTTTATATGAAAACAAGCGGACATATCCTCCAGCAGCAGATGAATGATCCGTCTGGCAAGTGGACGCCGCAGACGGCATGGGAGCGCGTGGTGGGGCCGTATGAGCGGGGGATGGCAAGTCAGAAGGAGCAGGTGAAAAAGGGCGTGTTGCCGTATATCGTCAAAGAGGACGACGTGCTCAATGGCAAGAAAGTGGTGCGGTTTGACGAGTACAGCGAGGACGCGCTGGGGAAACGTTTTTTGTTGTGGCAGTTGTGGGCGGACCCGGCGACGCATTTGCCGGTGCAGAGCAAAGAGCGATTGTCGTTAGGAGAACGTGAGCGGTGGGGCAAGGAGTGGAGCACAGGCGTATACGATTTTCCGCAAACGGGGCCGGCGGATATTTATGCGCTGGGAGTGCCTAAGGAAACACCTATCCGCAGAGTAGCGACAACGATACCGGACCAGGTCAAGCCGATTTTGGATGCGATCGAGCGGAACCGCGACGGTTTTTTGAAACATTACCGTGCTGTGGTTGTGGATGACCGGGGAGGGTGGGTGGACTGTGTGGAGGTGATCTGGCGTGACGGCGAGAAGATACGATGTGATCATCATTTGCCGGGTTTCGATGGGCCAAAACTTGTAGGCATGAAGGTTTCGGAACTGCTGGCATGGGCGGACAAGAACGAACCGGCTCAGAAAGAGTTGATGAACAAGGATTACACGTATGCGTGGAGTTCGCGAAAAGAGAGCAACGAGAAACCGCAGGTCCATGTGAATTTGCATCGCGGTTCTCCGCTCCTGGCGACGATGGATTTCTGGCCCGAGAACAGCCAGTGGCTGAGCTGGATGTATTACAGGCCGAATTTCCAGTTGCTGGAGGCTGGCCCCGAGACGCCCGCCGGCTGCATCGGATTGCGGTACGAAGGCAACGACTCCCGACAAAACTATTACTTCGATCCGCAGAACGATTATGTCTGCGTCAAGCAGATTTCCTGGACGAAAAGCGGAACAGAGTGGACGAAAGAAGACGAATGTACACTTGAGGATCTGCACCGCGTTGAGGGACGTGTCGTGGCGGGCAAGCGAGTCGGACGCACCCTACAGACGATCGATCTTGTGCCGATGTCGCCGGCGGATTATCCGGCGGGGATTTTTGATCCCAAATCGCTGACGACCGGCGCGACGGTGGAAGGCTATTGAGGGTGGGAGCCCCGCATGGTAATGCGAGGCTTTGGGAAGGATTTCGGTGCCAAAGCCCCGCATTGCCATGCGGGGCTCCTTTACTCTTATTTAAGGTGGTTGATAAAACAGCCGATTGATTTTGCGGGCAACTCTGTTATAGTGTTGACTAATCCACATGGGTGGGTACGGGACGTCGGGGCTCGCGGGGTTTTCCAGAACGACGCATTCCAGATCGTATTAAAAACAAGAACCTCGGTATACTTGGTATCGCCTTCATTTGTTGAAGGCAGGAGTAAGAATGTTGACACAGGCAATGGAAAACAAGATCACGGGAACGTATCGCCAGACGATGCGAAGGTTTGGATTTGTCATTCCCGATGAGCCTAACGTTCATGGGGATTTGTTTATTCCGGTGGGCGAGAATCTTGATGCGGTCACGGGGGATCAGGTCGTCGCACAGGTGATCACGCAGGACAGAAGACGTATCTCCGGGCGAGTGGTGGAGGTCGTGAAGCGGCGGACCAATCGGGTGGTCGGGACGCTGGTCAAGCAGGGGGACCGCTGGGTGGTGGTGCCGGATGGGAATGTGTTTAAGACGCCGGTGGAGGTGCGGGACGTTGGGGCGAAGAACGCGGCGGAGAATGATAAGGTGGTGCTCGAACTGTTGCGTTATCCACAGGGGGATTTGTTGGCGCAGGGGGTGATCACGGAGATTCTCGGGGCCAAGGGGGAACCGGAGGTGGAGTTGCAGAGTGTGATTCGGCTTTTTGAGTTGCCGCGGGAGTTTTCTGAGGCGGTGATGAACCAGGCGCGCGATGCGGCAATGAATTACGAGCCGAAGGATTTTTTGGCTTCCGGGGAACGTGAAGATCTGCGGGACGAGACGATCATCACGATCGATCCCGACGACGCCCGCGATTTCGACGATGCAATTTCGCTGCGGCAGCTCAAATCCGAGCCGCGACCGTCAGGGAGCGACAGTGCGGCTGTGTGGGAACTCGGGGTGCATATCGCGGATGTTTCTTTTTTTGTCGGCGTGGAGTCGCCGATGGATATCGAAGCGAGAATCCGTGGGAATAGCACGTATTTTCCGGGATATGTGATTCCGATGCTGCCGGAGGTGCTCTGCAATGGCGTGTGCTCGTTGCAGGAAGATCAGCCGAGGGTCTGCAAGAGTGCGTTCATCCGCTACGACGCTGACGGGCGTGTGGTGGGGACGCGGTTTGCGAATACGCTGATTCAG
Organism: Phycisphaerales bacterium; assembly: GCA_009781185.1. Lineage (GTDB taxonomy): Bacteria > Planctomycetota > Phycisphaerae > WQYP01 > WQYP01 > WQYP01. The sequence continues at coordinate 27,253 of WQYP01000029.1, forward strand.
AGTAAGAAGCGTCTGACGTATAAACAGGCACAAGCGATCATTGACGATGCCAAGGGCGAGGGTCAGCCGTACAGCAAGGGGCTGCTGGAATCGCCGCCGAATCCGAATGTGCCGGTGGTCAGCGAAGCCGTGCGGCGATTGTTGGTGCTGATGGACCGTTTGGCCCGGGTGATTCGTCAACGGCGGTTGGCCGAGGGAATGATCGTGCTCGACCTGCCGGAGGTGGAGCTGATCATCAATGAGGAGGGTCACGTGGTGGATGCGTTGCCGGAGGATGACGCATTCACGCATAAAATCATCGAGATGTTCATGGTGGAGGCGAACGAAGCGGTTGCGCGGTGGCTCACGAAGGCCAATTTGCCGGTGCTGCGGCGTATTCACCCGGACCCCGACGCGATCAACACGGAGCAGGTGCGGCAGTTCATGATGGTCGCCGGCCGAAAAGTGCCCAAGGTTCTCGATCGCAAAGCACTCCAGTCGATTCTGGACTCCGTCCGCGGCACGCCGATGGCGTATGCCGTGCATTTGGCGGTGCTCAAAACAATGACCAGCGCCGAATATTCTCCGCAGCCCATCGGCCACTACGCCCTCGCCAGCGACAACTACGCTCATTTCACCAGTCCGATCCGCCGCTACGCGGACCTCGTGATTCATCGCGCGTTTGATGCGGTGCTGGCGAGGAGGAAAGAAGCCAGAAGAGTGAAGCGCTCACGGGCAGTGGAGTTGCGTGTGCAGGAGGCGGAGTTATCCCGCGGCGAGCCTGGGAACCGCCGCGGCGCCGGCCTGATGCCCGAGACACTGGGCATGACGCCGGACTATGCGACGCTGGTGAATCTCGGCAAGCACCTCTCGTTCACGGAGCGACGAAGCTCCGATGCCGAGCGCGAACTTCGGCAAGTCAAAGTGCTCCAGCTCCTCGCCGAGCACGTCGGCGATGTCATCGACGGCGTCGTCACCGGCGTCACCAACTTCGGCGTATTCGTGCAATCCACTCGATTCCTCATCGAAGGCATGATTCGCGTGGCAGACCTGCCGGACGACTTCTGGCAGTTCGACGAGCGAAGCGGTTCCTTACGTGGCCAGCGGACAGGTCGCCGCATCGCGCTGGGCGATCGTACACGCGTACAGATCGTGCATGTCAATATCTCCTCCCGCCAGCTTGATCTGCGGCTTCTCGAACACGGATCCAGTATCAGTGGAGATGCCACCATGCGTCAGATGGAACAGCGGAAGCAGGAGGGAGGGCCGCAAGTGGCGGTAAGACCGCCAGAGGAACGCTTGCCGCGACCGGAGCGGAAAAAGAATTTCGCCAAGCGTCAGGAGCGTAAGGAGGCGGCCCGGCAGCGGGCACGGCAGGAGCGTCGTGCCAAGGGCGCTGGTCGCAGAGACGGCGGCAAAGGGAGAGGAAGGGGAAGAGGCCGCCGGGGGCGTGGACGATTCAATGGATGAATGGGTATACTGCGGGCAGCTATGAATAAGCTGGTGCTACTTGGGTTATGTTGTCTCGCTGTGCCTGGCTGCACGGAAACGCGAGTGGTGCGTGACAACTCGGTAGCGGCGCAGTTCATGCAATTGGACGGCAAGGGCAACTCGGGTGCGTGGCGCGTGCAACTGGGCGATGGCAGCACCCAGGCGAAAGAACGAGAGTTGGCGCGAGCCAAGATCATCGCGTCCAGGCAGGACACTTACAATCCGGCCTGGAAGCCGCTGGGTAACGCGGTGTGGAAAACGAGTTTCCAAGTGGATCAGAATGGGGCCACGGGGTGGGGCGATGAGAGCCCTTCGGCGTCATCTTCGCCGGCAACGCAACCGGCAAAGTGAATAGTCGCTCCCTTACGGTCGTGGCTCTGAACGCCAAATTGCGTTTGCCCATACCCCGTCAGCCCTTGGCTCTGCCGGGGGTTGGATAGAGGTCGTGGGTTCGAATATAGGCTTCGACGGCAGGAGGCACCAAGTAGTGGATGGGAAGATGCTCCCGGACGCGGTTGCGGACGTCGGTGGCGGAGATTTCGATCAGCGGGGTAGGAAGGACCGCTTCTTCGAATCGCGCGGCAACGTCGGGGCCGAGATGCTCGCGAACGGCGGCAAGGCCGGAGGAGAGGGTGATGGTCGGATCCTTGTCGCCGAAGGGGCGGCCGAGGATGGCGATGTCGCGGAGCGGGGTTGGAGCAAGGATGTCCTGAACGCGGACCCAGGTGTGGAATTTAGGAAGCTGGTCAGCTCCGAGGAGCAGCGTGAAGCGGGTATTGGGATGCTCACGCCGCAACTCGTCGAGTGTGTCGGCAGTATAGCTCGGACCAGCGCGAAAAAGTTCACGCGGATCGACGGTGAAATGGGGAATGTTCTCAACAGCAAGCCGCAGCATGGCAAGACGATGCGCAGCAGGAGTGGCAGATTTGACATGACCAACCATTTTGTGAGGCGAAACAGAGGCAGGGATCAAAAGAACCTCATCGGCAACGAGCAGTTCGCGGGCTCGCTGACAGACGATCAGGTGGCCGTGGTGGATGGGGTCGAAAGTCCCGCCGTAGAGGAGCGTGTGTGACATGTGAGGATTGTAACGCGGATGGGGTCATTTTCGATTTTTGATTTTTGATTTTCGATTTTCGATTTGGGGGTGTAGAGTGCGTAACACGAAATGCTTGTAGCGACCCCGCTTTGCGGGGTGGCGGATGACAAAATCAAAGATTAAAAATTAAAAATTAAAAATCGAAAGGTCTTGCATTGAAAGTTTACACAAAACAGGGTGACAGGGGAGAGACGGTGCTGTTGGATGGCACACGCGTCGAAAAAGATGACCTGCGGATTGAAACGTACGGGACGGTGGACGAATTGAACAGCGGCATCGGGCTGGCGATCGCGGAATGCAAAGATGAAAAATTGAGAATGGTGCTTGAGAAATTGCAGCGGCAACTTTTGGATTTGGGTGCGGACTTGGCGACGCCACATCCGTCAGCCTCCGACTCTGCCGGGGGTTCCGTCGGTGAGGAGGAGGTAGCGTGGGCGGAGGGGCAGATCGATGCGGCGACGGCGGAACTGCCGGTACTGAAGCGATTGATTGTGCCGGGCGGCGGTGTGACGGCGGCGCGGCTGCACGTGGCGCGAACCGTCTGCCGGCGAGCGGAACGGCTGCTGGTACGATTGATGAAGCGAGAGAAGGGTGGTGGATTGGAGACGGCGCTGGTATATCTGAATCGGCTCAGCGATCTGCTCTTCACACTGGCGAGGCTGGCGAATTTCCGCGAAGGGCGGCAAGATGTGCCATGGAATGGTCCACATGAAACAACGCAAGGAGGTTAATGTGAACGGCGATTCGGCAATGACGCGGCGTGAAATGGTCGTGCTGGCGGGAGTAACGGCAGCCGTGATGTGCGGCGTGGGAGGGGGACTGGGGGGGTGTGCTTCGACGGAGGAAAAGGAAAAGCTGCTGATTACCAGCGGCGTGGTAAACCTGGGGCCAGCGAGCGATTTTCCGGCGGGAACAGCAAATACGCGATTCATGGATATGTATGGGATCGTCGTGGTGAATTCGTCAGGAGAACCGGCAGCGATCCGTCCGAAATGCACGCACAAGGGATGCATGGCAAAATGGGAGGAGGATCACAAGGAATTTATCTGCCCGGGGCACGGATCGCGATACGACCTGATGGGGCGTGTCACGAACGGCCCCGCGACGCGACCGCTACCAGCCATGCTGGCGGAGCGGCTCGCGGACGGAATGCTGACGGTAGACTTGACGAAACTGTACGCCCTGTAAGCCGTCAGCCCCGGGCTCTGCCGGAGGTTATGCCGGTGATGTGATAGCGAAATGAGCGTTACCGGCGTGCGAACCCCCGGCAGAGCCGGGGGCTGACGGGACTCAGGCGTTCACTCGCCCTTCCCAAGGACTGCTGGCGGTAGCATACAGCTTGCGTGGAATTCGACCGGCGCGGGCAGCCAGGTAACCAGCTCGCCACGCGTGGTTCATCGCTTGGGCCATGGCCAAAGCGTCCTTCGCGCCAGCGATAGCCGTGTTGAGCAAAACGCCGTCGGCCGCGAGTTCCATCGCTTCGGCCACGTCGCTGGCCGTGCCGACACCTGCGTCGACGATCACCGGATACGCGGGATCATTGGACTTGAGTTCTTCCATCAGGATGCGGATCGCGTTGGGATTGAGCACGCCTTGGCCTGATCCGATCGGCGAACCGGCAGGCATCACCGCCGCTGCACCGGCTTCCTTCAGACGCTTGCAGAGCATCACATCGTCGGAACAATAGACCAATACGGCGAAACCATCTTTCACGAGGCGTTTGGTAGCTTCCAGCGTGCCGACGGGTTCAGGCAGCAGCGTCTTGGTATCGCCGAGCACTTCCAGTTTGACCCAGTCGGCGCCTTTGAAGCCGGAATGCGTGAGCAATTCCCGCCCGAGATGCGCCACGCGGACGGCATCCTGGGCGTTGAAGCAGCCCGCGGTATTGGGCAAAAGCGTGTATTTGTCAGGATTGATGTATTCCAGGATATTGCGGCCGGAGTTCTTGTCGAAAAGCCGCTCGCGGCGAATCGCCACGGTAACACAATCCGCGCCCGACGCTTCGTGGCACTGCTCCATGAGTTCAAGCGAAGCATATTTCCCGGTACCGACGATGAGGCGGCTCCGTAGCGTGTAAGGACCCATTTTTAGCGGAGAAATGGTTGACATGATGACTCGTAAAATTCGTGAAAGTCGCAAAATTCGTGGTAGCGACCCCGCTTTGCGGGGTGGCGGGGAGAACTAGCCACCGCCGACGGCAACAACGATCTCAATTTTATCGCCCTCGTGCAAAACGGTGGAGTCGTGCAGCTTGCGGAAGACGACTTCGCTGTTGCGTTCGACGGCATAGGCTGGAGTTTTGATGTCGCGGAGCTTAATCAGCCCGGTGATGGTGGTACCCGTGGGGAGTTCATAATCGTGACCGTTAAGAAGAATCTTCATACTGGGGATTATAGCAGAAACATCCGAGCCGCAATCGTAAGATTGCGAAACAATAACCGCACTCTTACGATTGCGGCCTTATGGATTCAGAATTCATGCTCACAGACCCCGCGATGGCCGACCTGGTCGCACGCATCCGCGCGCTTGGCATGAATCTCAACAAATCAGCCCTCAAGGGGAAAGGGGGGGGGCCGTATCACGACGCCTTCCAGCGGCGACTGGTGGCAATGGCCGAACTCTTCGACTGCCAGGCGTGGCGCGAAACCGAATTGCTTTTCGATGATCCAGGCCTCTTCGGCAAACCACTCGCCGGTGATGCCGACGTGATCTGGACGCGAAAACGTGTTCCGGTGGTCGTTTTCCAAATCGATTCAGCGGTGAAGCCGCGATCATTCCAGAAGCTCAAAGAAGCGGCAGCAGCGCACAAGGTGTGGATTTATTTCGGACGCGATGTCTGGGGCTTTCGTACCTTTCTGCAAAAAAACGATCCGAATCGCGAGGTGGTACCGGTGATTATTCCGCCGACCTTCATTCCCAGCTTCAGCGATGACGCATAGCCTTGCGTGGAAACGCAAGGCTTCGGACACCAGAGTCTCCACGAAAAACGATCTTCACCTTCCGATTATTTAGATATTTGGATCATATCCAATCTGAAATGAGGTGGTTATTCCCCGATGATCTTAATGAGAACACGTTTTCTACGCATCCCGTCAAATTCGCCGTAGAAGATTTGTTCCCATGTACCGAAGTCGAGTTTACCATCGGTCACGGCGCAAGTGACTTCCCGCCCCATGATGGTGCGTTTCATGTGTGTGCATCGGCGTTGTCCTCGCCGGTGTCATTGTGGCGATACTGCTTTCAACATGCGGGATACACGCCAGACTTGAATTGAAAATGCTCTAAAAGTACGGCACGGAAGAATTACTGAAAAGATGAAAAAAAGAGTTGCAGAGAGGAGATTTTGGGGGTAGATTTAGAGAAATAATTCTCGATATAAATTTCTCGATAGACGGAGTGCAGGGCGCATGGGTAAGGATGTGGCTGAGTTGAGTGGTGGGGGGGGGGAGAGGCGGGTGGTGTCGGAAGCGACGCTGCGGCGGCTGCCGCTGTATCACCGGTATATTAAGGAGCTTGGGCAGGCGGGGGCGACGGGGGTTTCGTGTACGAAGATCGGGGGGGCGTTGTCGCTGGATCCGACGCAGGTGCGCAAGGATGTGGAGGTGACGGGGATTGTGGGGCGGCCGAAGACGGGGTACGAGGTGGGGGAGTTGGCGGCGGCGATTGAGCATTTTTTGGGGTGGGATAGTGCGAAGGAGGGGTTTTTGGTGGGGGTGGGGAGTTTGGGGGCGGCGCTGTTGGGGTATCACAAGTTTGCGGAGTATGGGCTGGAGATCGTGGCGGCGTTTGATACGGACCCGGCGAAGGTGGGGAAGCGGATTCACGGCAAGTATGTTTTGGCGTTGGAAGGGCTGCCAAAGCTGGTGCGGCGGATGCACATTGCGATTGGGATTATCACGGTGCCGGTGGGAGCGGCGCAGGAGGTGGCGGACCTACTGGTGGAGGGAGGGGTGCGGGCGATCTGGAATTTTGCGCCGACGCATTTGAATGTGGCGCCAGAGATGATTGTGAGGAACGAGGATTTGTATTGTTCGCTGGCGGCGTTGTCGCAGAAGCTGCGGGCGAATGTGAAAGGAATGAAGGGATGATTGCGGAAGATGTGGTCAGTGAGGAGGGACGGAAGTTTGAGAAGGTGTGCGAGATCGTTGAGCGGCATGGGCGGAAGGCGAGCCGATTGATACCGATTCTGCAGGCGGTGCAGGAGGAGTATCGGTATTTGCCGGCGGAGGTGCTGACGTATGTGGCGACGTCGCTGGAGTTGTCGCCTTCGAAGGTGTTTGGGGTGGCGACGTTTTATGCGCACTTTGCGCTGGCGCCTAAGGGGAAGCATGTGCTGCGGCTGTGCGACGGGACGGCGTGCCATGTGAAGAATTCGATTCCGATTCTCGAGGCGCTGCGAGCGAAGCTCAAGCTGCGTGGGGAAGAGAAGACGACCGGGGACATGATGTTCACGGTGGAGACGGTTGCGTGTCTGGGGGCGTGCGGGCTGGCGCCGGTAGTGGTGCATAACGAACAGGTACACGGGCAGATGACGCCGGCGGCGGCGGTGAAGCTGATCGAAGAGATCGAGGCGGCGGAGAAGGCCGGACAGGGTGAGGGGGGGATAAGGGGACAGGGGGACAAGGTGTGGGGGGGACAGGGTGCAG
>WQYP01000030.1 GCA_009781185.1 Phycisphaerales bacterium
ATTGGAAATTCCATGGCGGGGATGACGGACCTCCAGCTTGTCAGCCAATCCTGGGGCATGACGCTCCGTACCGCCCAAATCCGCGAACAGCAGATGCTGTTGACCGAATCGCTCGCCGGTGCCCGCGGGGGTGGGGTTGGGGGTGGGGGGACTGGGAGGGCCGGAAGGGGGGGGGGGGGGGGGGGGAGCATGATCGGGGTCCTGGGAGAAGAGCACGAGCTTGGGGGACTCCAAGAATTGGTGGGCGACTTGGCCGATCGCGGTGAGGAGCTGTGCGGGACTGGCGGGAGGCATGATCCGCTGATAGAAACGCGTCATGATTTCGAAACAGGCGCTGCGAGCGGTCAGCGTGCGGTTCTGCGCGCCGAGTTGCTGATTGACCCGGCCAAGCTCGGCGTTGGCGTTGGCGATCGACTGGAGATAGAGCTGCCTGGACTCCATATCGTAGAGGCCGATGGCGTGGGCGCGGGCTTCCAGAGCGTCGGTCAGTTTGGTGGTTATGTCGGTGATGTGCTGATCGGTGAGGCCCAGGTGCTGGGCGTATTGCCGGGTTTCGTAGGGGAAGAGGTAGTTGCCGGAGAAGCCGATGTGCTGGCGTCGCACGAGTATGTCGGCAAGAGCGACGAGCAGAACGATGGGCAGGTGACTGATGCCGCCGGTCTTCAGGTGGGAGGCGGAATAATCCGAGCCGCGACCGTTAGGGAGCGACCCGTTCTGTGGTAATGTGGGCGGTGGGGGGGTGCCGTGGAGCCAGATGACTTGTGAGATGATCTGCGGGAGGTTCCAGGCTTCCGCGATGCGTTTGCCGGCGAGGCCGTGGTCGAGGCCGATGATGCGTCGTTCGGCGTCCGCAAGATCGCCGCGGGTCATCGTCGCCACTTCGACCACACGCGCGAAACTCCGAGGCATGGCGGTGTCAAAGGCGACCTTGCCAATATCATGCAGAAGTCCACAGACAAAAGCGTCGTGAACGCTCAGACGAGGCTTGCACAGTTCCGCGAGCATCTCGGCCGCGGTCGCCACGGCAAGGGAATGCTTCCAAAACTCCGTCCGATTAAAAGGGCTCGGAGCATCGGTCTGCTCGTCGTCAGCAACACGCTGCTGGAAAATTTCAAAAACCTTCACGGATAGCACGAGATTGCGGACGGTTTCAAAGCCGAGCATGATGACCGCTTGCCGGACCGAGGTGATGGATCGCTTCGTGCCGGCCATCGCGGAATTCGCCAGCGATAAAATCTTCGAGGTAAGCGACTGATCCGCCGAGAGCAGCGCCACCACTTCAGCCGTTTTGCTCTCAGTAGACCCCGTCAGCGCAATGAGCCTCATCGCGATCATCGGCAGCGTCGGCAGACTGTCGAGCTGCTGCAGAACAATCTCGACTTTACGAGTTTTGACTTCGTCGGAAAGAATGGCATTTGTCTGGGTCATGGGGCTCATCGGTTAAGTCGTTAAATCGTCAAGTCGTTAAGTCGTGAACCGTGAACAGAGTATATACGACTTGACGATTTAACGATTTAACGACTTGACGCCTTAACGTCTATCGTATTTACGCCAATAGCAGCAATTCGCCCATGCGCTCGATGAGTTTCTCGATGTTGAAGGGCTTTTTGACAAAATCATCCGCACCGGCCTGGAGCAGTTCGTTAATCTCTTCCTGATTCACCACGCCGGAAACGATGATGATTTTCATGTGTTCGAATCTGGGGTTATTACGGACGGTCTGGCAGACGACGTTGCCGTTGACGTCGGGCAGCATGTAGTCAAGGATCATCAGGTCGGGCATGAATTCCTGAGTAAGCACGCCCGCGTCGTATCCCGTGGCGGCGGTTTTCACTTCAAAACGACCGTCGCGATTGAGAACATCCACAAAAAGCTCCACAATCTCAGCATCATCGTCAACGACCAAGACCTTTCGCCGTCCGGATTCGAGGTTGTCAATAGGGATGCCATTATCTTTCATGAATTTCACAAGGGCGTCGCGTGGAATACGACGGAACTTGGAGCCGGGGACGCGGAACCCGCCAAGGCGGCCGGTGTCGAAGCAGCGGATCACGGTTTGCTGGGAGACTTTGCAGATTTCAGCGACTTCGCCGGTGGTGTAAACATCTTTGGCTCCATTGGAGCTGTTACTGGAGCCGTTGCTCGTGACCTGTCCGTTGGTGACTTGTCCGTTTTCTGGAACGGATTCCCGATGCGAAGATGTGGGTTCAATGCTCACGTCGCGCTCCAATTTCGGCTCAGGCCGATCGAGAAGACTTCAGCAAAGCTTACCCAAATTGCCAAGTCTACTCAAATATCCCAAGTTTACATCGGCTACGGCAAGGGCGGAGTTTACAAAATGGAAAGAGCAAGTCCGATAAATCGGGAAATGATTTAGCCGGCAGGCTTGCCTGCCGCTCGGGGAGCCGGACGTGTTGTCGAAGTGTTCCCCATCACACGTTGCGCGGCATCAATACGTTTCTTCGCCACTTCCGCCATAGGCGTGTCAGGAAAATCCCGAATAATCTCCGCCATGGCCGCGGCCACCTTGTCAGGATGCTGTGGCCCAAAACTCAGACCATATTGACGCACCGCCGCTTCCACAAGACACATCTCCAGCGACCCAAAAACCTTCCCCGCCTTGCCATCCTGTACGTGTTGCTCCCATCGCTTCACATGATCCTCCAATCTCTCCTTGCGTTCATACATGAGTTGCTTCGGCGTGATCTCCGGCTTGGGCGCTTCCACCCAGTCCTTCTTCCGCTTCTCGTAAGTCCATTGCAAATCCGTCATCGCCTTGTGAAGGTACTCTCTCGCCTTCTCCGGCCCCTTATTCAGCCCGTTAATAATGGATGCCGCCAAAATCGCCGACTGCGGAACCAGATATTGCGAATCATTCAGAGAATTGCATATCTCAGATTGATAGTAATGTTGATGGTCGTAACACGCGACAATCGCTTCGAAAACTTCCAGCGCCTTCGGCATATCCACAGTCGGATGACGCTGCACCTCGGGACGTTGGCTCAGGAGCACGCCGATTTGAAATTCACGCCGTATGTTCTCTGGATCGTCGGCTTTGCTCGCAATGGCATCCCGCAACTGTTGCACCTCGCGATCACGATCCGTCACAGCATCCGCGGCCTTCGGTTCCGTGGCGGCCTGCGTAGCCGGAGTTGCTTTTTCGTTCCCGTAAGCCGTCATCACATCGGAAATCAGACCGCAGGCAACCACCACCACCATCTGATACTTGCGCCCGAAAATGTTCCGCCACATCACCGATCTCCTCGTCACCCAGGGGGAACGCATTTGACCATCAGAGCCGCGACCGTAAGGGAGTGACCTGCGTTATTCACGCATTGCCGCGAGGTCGCTCCCTTACGGTCGCGGCTCTGAACTCCAAATGCGTTAGGCGGCAGTTTTACCTTCAACTCCAGCCGGCGGCAATCTCACCTTCGGCTCCGCGCCCGTGAGTGTCATCAACAGCCTGACCATCACCACGACAAAAAGCAGCGGTGCTCTGACGCTGAATGCCGTCACTTTAGGCGATATCAATCATCCCGATATCCCCGTCACGCTCACGCTCGCAGATGCCAATACAGGTTCAGGGAATACGGACAGTGTCGTTTTCAGCTCAAAAATCCAACCCGCCAATCCCGCAGTGACCGATCAGATCGTCATTGGCTCCACCAGCAACACCGACCCTCATTACTACTCAGGCTCGGTCTCCTTCTCCGGCAACATCCAGCCGGGCATTGATTTCACGTTCAATAGCGGCACCTTGTCAGTCAATTCCGCTTCCGCATCCTTTGGCACCGGTCTCCTGACCATCAACGGCGGCTCGTTCAACTGCAGTTCCGCAGGCGCCACCACTCTGCAAAACTCCGCCATCACCATCAACGGCGGCACCGTGACAACCGCGAATACCACAAAGCTCGGCTCCGGCTGGAACGCCCTGCACGGCAACATCACCTATTCGATCGTGAACAGGGACTCCGGCGTATTCCTGGATATCAGCGGCATCACTCCTCCCTCCGCCGTCCCCGAACCCGCCAGCCTCGCGCTGCTGGGCCTCGGCGCGGCGGCGATGATGATACGCCGTCGGAAATAAAGAAAGAAAATGGTAAAATCTGAGCGAAGCCCAAGGATTGCAATCCCTGGGCTTTTCATTTTTTCGTGTGAGTGCTTACCCTTGCATGGAACTGCCGACGGCTTTACGCTGCTTAGATGAGTTTTTAAGGAGCACCACATGCCAGTTCGTTACGGAATCATCGGTTGCGGAGCCATCGGGCAGCGCAGGCACATCCCGGAAATCGCGGCAAACAAAAACGCAGTCCTCGCGGCACTGTGCGACATGAACCAGGCAAGAGTCGAAGAAGTCGGCGAAAAATACCATCTGAGCGAGTTGTTTACGGACTATCGCCAGATGCTCGAGCAGGTCGAGCTCGACGCGGTGGTGATCGGCACGCCGAACTATCTCCATGCGCCGCAGACGATCGATGCGTTCAAGGCCGGCAAACATGTGCTGGTGGAGAAGCCCATGGCCACCACGCGGGAAGAGGCCAAGGCGATGATCGCGGCTTCGAAAAAGGCCAAAAAGTTTCTGATGATTGGCCTGAACCAGCGATTCATGCCGCAACATGTCAAGGCGAGGCAGATCATCAAATCCGGCCGCATCGGTAATGTGCTCTCCTTCCGTACCGCGTTTAAGCATCGTGGTCCGGAAAGCTGGTGCATCGAAAATTCCAACAACACATGGTTCTTCCGAAAGAAAGAGGCGGTGCTGGGCGTGACGGGCGATCTGGGCATCCACAAAGCAGACCTCATGCGATACCTCCTCGGTGAAGACATCGCTTCGATCTCCGGCATTCTGACGACGCTCGATAAACGCGATCACACCGGCAAACTCATCCAAACCGACGACAACGCCCTGCTCACCTGCACCACCACCTCCGGCATCCCAGGCTCCATCATCCTCTCCTGGACCAACTACGGCGAAGCTGAAGCCAACTACACCGTCCTCTACGGTACCCAAGGCGTCCTCATGCTCGCCACCGACCCGGAATGGGGCGTGATCGTCCGCTCGCCCAACGGCATGGAGGAACGCTACAAAGTCGGCCGAATGGCCACCAACGAAAAACAAACAACCTCCGGCGTCAGCGACGCATTCACACAATGCCTCTTAAAAAACAAAGCCCCGGAAGTCGACGGCGTGGAAGGCTACAAATCCCTCGACGCGATCTTAACCGCCATCGAAGCCGCCCAGCAGGGCCGAACCCTGAAAGTAAAAAACGCCGTATAACGCCACACCCCAACCATAAAGCCTAGGGATTGCAGTCCTCACCCCTATCCACATCTTTTACACATGTGAAGTCCCACGATGGCAATCTGGGGCTTTGGCGCGAAAGTAGATGCCCCTCCATCCTCATTCCCTATTTTTTAGAGCATTGTTCACTCGCCCGTAGCGTTTTGGAGCCCCGCATGGCAATGCGGGGCTTTTGGCTCTCGCTTCCTGCGCATGTCATCACGCCACGACCACATGAAAAATGCTCTATCCCATATCCACTTTTAATATAAACATATACATGTATTTATTAAAAATGGATAAAGGGGAAAACAGCCGCAAATTGACGTTCAATCGCTTCACCGCATGGAAAGTTTCGCAAACAGAGATGTGGGTGAGGGTGAGGACTGCAGTCCCTGGGCTTTTTTTGTGATAAGATACCCGGCAGGAGTAAGGTTCAAACGGAGATGATCATGATGAAGCTTAAACTGAAAGATTTCGATGATTTGCGTGTGAAGCCGGGCAAGGCGGTGGACCTCTCGGACCACAAAACCGACCGCACCCACGGCGTCCCCAAAAATCCGGAAGAAGCCATCGAAACGCTCACGCAAAAACTGGGCGTGCTGCAGGAGAACCTTTACGCCGAGGGGCGGCGATCCCTGCTGGTGGTGCTCCAGGGCCTCGACGCCTCCGGCAAGGACGGTACCGTCCGCCACGTTTTCGATCACGTTAATCCCACCGGTATCCAGGTGATCAGCTTCAAACAACCAACCACCGAAGAACTGCGTCACGATTTCCTTTGGCGGTGCCACAACAGAACACCGCCACGGGGATATATAGGTGTATTCAACCGTTCGCATTATGAAGACGTGCTGGTCGTGCGGGTGCACGCCGACAAACTGTTGGCCCCGGAGCTTCGCGGGGAAGGGGAGGGGGCAGCGAAGGAATGGCAGCGGCGGTATCGCATGATCACCGCCTTCGAACGAATCCTGGAAGACGCTGGAACTCGCGTGCTGAAATTCTTCCTGCACATTTCCAAAGAGGAGCAGCGGCAGCGGTTCATCGCTCGGCAAAAAGACCCAACCAAACACTGGAAGCTTGCCGAAGGCGATTTCGAAGAACGAAAATACTGGGACCATTACCAGCGAGCGTACGAGCAGATGTTCCCGGCAACTTCGACCAAAGAAGCACCCTGGTACATCATTCCTTCGGACCATAAAAAAGCGAGAGATTTTTACATCGCGGGCATTTTGGTGGGGATTCTCAAGGAGATGGATCCGCAACCGCCGAAGCTGGCCAACCCGGCATTGACCCGGCTGAAATTCAAGTAATTCTTGATGGCCGGGCACAAACTCAAGTAAGTTTGCCTCAAAAAATGGCCACACCCCTCTGATCCCAACGCTTGATGAACTGCCGACACTTTTCAGATACACTACGCAGTGTCCAAAGCAGGCTTTCCTCGGAGCGTTCTGGGCCTATGCACATCAAAGTGAAATGTCCAACTTGCGGCCAAGTCTATCCCGTAGCAGTTTCCATGGCCGGCATCAAGCTCAAGTGCGCTAGTTGCGGTGCAGTTATGGTTGCGGCAACTCCCAGTGAACGACCCTCACCGCCTCCCGAAGCACCCGCCCCCATTGCTCCCCCCATCTCCACGGAATCAGCCGAACCGTCCACGTTCACCGCTCCCGACGCATCCGATCTTCCAAACGCCGATCCGTCCGCTCCCAATCCATCGGAATCGCGAGCTTTTGACGTATTTCACCTGGGCGCCGCCGCCACGCACCGACGGATGGCTTCGCGCATCTGCCTGGTACTCGCCGCCGTCGTTTATATTTCCGCCCTCACCGCCCTGCTCATGGCCTTCACGCTCAATGCGTCCAATGTCGGCCGCATCCTTCCCCCGGGAACCGTCGGGCAGCTTGTGGCAATCCTGGGCATCGCTGCTGTCATCCTTGCAGGTCTAGGCACCACATATCTGCTCTGCGGCCTTCGTATGGGCGGAGAAAATTTCCAAACAGTTCTCGTCGCAGCCATCGTCGGCGCGGTGCATGCCGTCGTCTTGCTCGAAGTCGTAGTGATGTTCGCGTCGCAGGCAAGCTACATCCGTCCCGTCGTCCCCGGAACTTTCGCGATCAGTCTTATCCTCGGCATCGCCTGTCTGCTCTGCCTCGCGCCCATGATCTATTTCTCCGTACGAACGCTGCAAGTCAGACGCTGAAAAGGTAAAAGGTAAAAGGATTGAAAGTCCGCTCCTTTTACCTTTTAACTTTTAACTTTTAACTTCTTCATAGTATCTGGATCACCGCAATGCCGTATGCTGTTCGAGACGTTCGCTGATCCGGTTCGACTTATCGCAGATGATGATTCTCGCAACATGTCCCTGCACTTCTTCTGGCCCGCATTGCACGAACGCCATGATAATCAGTCGGTTGCCCACAGCCGAGAGCCTCGCCGCCGCTCCATTGATCCCGATCACTCCCGAGCCCGCCGGCCCTGGAATGATGTACGTTTCAAAACGATTGCCGTTGTCGCAGTCAGCGATCATCACCGACTCGTTGGGAAGTAGACCCGTCGCCTTCAGCAGATCGCTGTCGATCGTAATGCTGCCGTGATAGTTCAGGTCGGTCTGCGTGCAGACCGCCATGTGGATCTTGGCCTTGAGAAGCCGGGTGAGAATAGTAAGCTCCTTTCCAGAATCCTGCATTCTACCACAATGGTCACAGGTACTCTATCGGGTCTGTCACGCCAGCTTCCCTGAACCCCGCCAATCGGATCAAGCACGCATCGCAATGCCCGCAACTTGTATCGCCCACCGGATCATAGCACGAATGCGTCAACTGATACGGAATCCCCAACGTCAGCCCCGTATGAATAATCTCCGCCTTGCTCATCTGCATCAGTGGTGCATGAATCTTAAACCGCTTACCCTCCACTCCCGCGCGTGTGCCCAGGTTCGCTACGCGTTCAAACGCCTTCACAAACGCCGGCCGGCAATCCGGATACCCCGAATAATCCACCGCATTGACCCCCAGAAAAATATCCGCCGCCCCTGCCACCTCCGCAAACCCCACCGCAAACGCTAAAAAAATCATATTCCTCGCCGGCACATACGTGATTGGAATCCCTTCTAGCTTCTGGCTTCTGGCTTCTGGCTTCTCCCCGCGGTCCTTCGGCACCGCCACCTCCGCCGTCAACGCCGACCCTCCAAACGTTCGCAGATCCATCTTCTGCGTCACATGCCGCCGCACCCCATAAAACTTCGCCACCGCCTCCGCCGCCTTCACCTCCCGCAAATGCCGCTGCCCATAATCAAACGACAACGCCAAACACTCAAACCCCCGCGACACCGCAATTCCCAACGTCGTCGCCGAATCCAACCCCCCGCTCAACAGCACCACCGCTCGTTTGGCATTGCTCATCCTCAAAGTCTATCGCTACAATCCACCTCCATCAATGAACGAAGCCCGCGGCTGTGTGCCTTGAAATGCGAACCAAAGTAGCGACACCGCTTTGCGGGCTGGAGGCCCGCATGGTAATGCGGGGCTTGGCTGTCGGAAAGAAAATGGACGTTGATTGCCTAACAGAGCAACGAAAACGCTTGCGGCGTCGCGACCTCATCCTGTAGCCTCAAATCGGAAAGTTATTTCAGACCCGTTCCTTAGGTCGTTGAATGGAGTAGATAAGGCCATGAAAACGCAAGTGATCAAATGGCAACCACCGGCTCCACCGGGGGGGAGTCCGGTGGAGCAAGCCATCGCCGTGCTGCGCGGTGGGGGAGTGATCGGCTTTCCAACAGAGACCGTTTACGGCCTGGGCGGCGACGCACGGCGAGAGGACGCAGTCAAAGCAATTTACAAAGTAAAAGGACGCCCCGCAGGCAACCCTGTCATCGTCCATGTTGCAGGACTCGAAGCGGCCCAGGCGTGCGCAGCCCAATGGCCACACGTAGCCGAAACGCTCGCCAAACATTTTTGGCCTGGCCCCCTGACCCTGGTGCTCAAACGCGCAGCAGGAATCTGCCCGCTGGTCTCCGCCGGCTTGAACACCGTCGCCTTACGCTGGCCATGCCACCCCGTCGCAGAAGCAATCCTCCGCGGCTTCAGCGGCCCCGTAGCCGCACCCTCCGCAAACCGCTCAGGTTTCACCAGTCCCACGACCGCCGGGCACGTGCTCGCGGAACTGGCCGGCCGAGTCCCGCTGATCGTCGACGGCGGTCCCTGCGAAATCGGCGTCGAATCAACCGTCGTAGACGCCTCAAGTCCTGTTCCGACAGTGCTACGTCCAGGCGGTGTGACTCTCGAACAGCTCCAACAAGTGATCGGCGAAGTCAAAACGCTCAAAAAAAACGTGGCCGAGGGCGATATTGCCCAGAGCCCCGGCATGCACAGTCGGCACTACGCGCCACGCCACGCAGCCTTTCGCTTCACAAACAATCAATGGCCGGGAGGGGGGGGGGTACGAAAATGGGCGGAAGCCAATTGCCCCGTAGCCCTGCTCACTTTTCAAAATGATGTTATCCTTGAGACGCCGCACGAGACCACGAGAATGCCCGAGGACGCACAGGAATACGCCCGTCTGATGTTCGCCGCAATGCGCGAAGCAGACGCGAAAAACGTCAAAGCAATCCTCGTACTGGAACCGCAAAGCGAAGCCGGCATGTGGGCCGCCGTACGTGACCGCTTGAACCGGGCAACGCTTCCATGGACAGAAGTGGTGGGGTGGGGCGGAGCACCGCATGGTCATGCGGGGCTTTGACGCGGAATTGTAAAACTCGACGCATGGACAGGTGAACAATGATCGAACAGCAGGGCCGCTTGGAAATTTCGCAGACAAGAGTCCTGCACAACGTGCAGGCCGTGCGAACCAAATTAGGCCGCGATATCCAAATTTGCGCAACCGTAAAAGCCAACGCCTACGGTCACGGCCTCCGCGAAATGGTGCAAATCCTCCGAACCATCGGCGTCAACTGGCTCGCCGTCTACTCCTTGGATGAAGTGCTCCCCGACCTGATGCACGACATGGCCGTACTGGTGCTCGCCCCGTTGGTAATTGGTACCGCGACCGTTAGGGAGCGATGGGACACCTGCATAAGCCACCTACGCTCCTTGATGAGCTCAGTACCAACTCACGTACGAATCAACATCACTGACGAAGCCTCCGCCCACGCCCTGCTCCAAACCGCTCAGAACGGCAATCCAATCAATATACATATGCAGGTTGACACCGGCCTAACCCGCGGCGGCGTAGCCTTGGAAAAAGCCATCGCACTAGCCGACCTCCTCGCCCAATCGCCGTCGCTCAAACTGGAAGGCATCTTCTCGCATTTTTCTCACGGCGATGAGGCCGGACACGCCACGATTCCCCTTCAAATGCAGCGATTGCAAAAAATCGCCGCCCAATTAAAACCTCGCCACCCCAACTTGTTAGTCCACCTCCAAAACTCCGGCGGCGTCTGGAACGCCCAAGACGAATCCCTCCCGCAACTGAACATGGCACGGGCCGGCATCGCCCTCTACGGCCTCCAGCCCAACCTCGCCGCACCAATCCCCAACCTCCTGCCCATCGCAAAACTGATCGCCCCAATCCTCGCCATCCACGATCGTCCCCCCGGCACCGGCGTAGGATATGGACACGCCTTCATCACGACACGCCCAAGCCGACTCGCCATCGTTCCCGTAGGCTACGCCGACGGCTACCCCCGCGCCCTCTCCAACCGCGGCATCGTCCAGATCCACAACACCGACGCCCCCATCGTCGGACGCGTCTCCATGGATCAAATCATCATCGACATCACACACCTGCCCGACACGCAAATCGGCGACGACGTCACCGTCATCACCTGGGACCCAACCAAACCCAACTGTATCGACCGCATCGCCGCCGCAACAGAAACAATCGGCTACGAAATCGCCACCGGCCTGGGCCCCCGATTGCGACGCGTCGTGGTATCATGAAGTATCATTTCCCCATATTCGGAATTTCCGACAGGTTCGCGCGGAAGGAATTAACTCAAAAGGATGCCGGAGATTAAGGAGTCCACATGAAAATTATCGTAACGCGACCGATACCGCGGGCAGGCATCGACATCCTCAAACAAGCAGCTCACGAAGTGCTCGTCCTCCCGCACGACCGCCCCTGCACGCGGTCAGAACTGCTCGCAGCCACTCAAAACGCGCAGGGCCTGCTGACCATGCTCACCGACAAAATCGACGACGATTTCCTGCAGCAGCGTCCCAGCGTCAAGGCCATCGCCAACTACGCCGCCGGTTACAACAATATCGACATTACTGCATGCCAATCCCGCGGCATTCACGTCAGCAACACCCCTGACGTCCTCACAGACGCCACCGCCGAAATCGCATGGACGCTCCTCATGATGGCCGCCCGCCGCGCCGGCGAAGGCGAACGAATGGTCCGCAACGCCCAATGGACCGGCTGGGGCCCCATGCAACTCCAAGGCATGTCCATCCTTGGCCAAACCCTCGGCATCATCGGCGCAGGACGCATCGGCTCACGCGTCGCCCAAATAGCCACAGCCTTCGGCATGCAACTCCTCTACGTCCATCGCCGAGAAACCGAACCCATGGCCCAACTCGAAGCTCGCCGAGTCACCTTGCCCGAACTGCTCAAAGAATCCGATTTCATCTCCCTTCACGTGCCGCTGCTTGCCGACACGCACCATCTCATCGGCGCCAAGGAGTTACACATGATGAAAAAAACATCCATTCTAATCAATACCGCCCGCGGCCCCGTGGTAGACGAAGCCGCCCTGGTCGAAGCGCTCAAAAGCAAAACCATTTTCGCCGCCGGCCTCGACGTCTACGAAGAAGAGCCCAAAATCCACCCCGGCCTTCTCGCCCTGGAAAACGTCACCATGCTCCCCCACATCGGTTCCGCGACCGTCCGTGCCCGCAGCGAAATGTCAAAACTCGCCGCAGAAAACCTCCTCGCCATGCTCCGCGGCCAACGCGGCAAAACCCAAGTCGTCTAGTGAACAAGTAGCATCCAACTCATAAGTACCATTATTTAGCTGGCTTGCTTGCATGCCGTTCGCAGGAGTGCACCCGCCGTTTCGTCATCGCGTGCCATCTCTTGCACACGTGTGCAAGATCTAGTCTCTGACGATATTCCCCGCTGTTTCCCACGATTTTCCCGCCCATCACGATCCATCGTTACTCACATATTGCAAGACTTTGCACACCGCCTCTCTCCGACTGCCGCCTGTGCCAGCAAATCTCAAAAAATCAAAAAAAATTTAATTGCTTGTCATATAAGGGCTTACGCCAACAATTCCTCGCAATTTTCATGGCCGACTTCAACTGGCACGCTGCTCGCTTATAGCTCTTTTGTCCGAATCGAACTGGCTAACGAGGAACCAGTTGTGCAGAAGAGTACTTTGCAGCCAGGCCAGAAGGTGAAGTTCAAATTAAAGGACGTTCATCTTCCTTCGACTCAGGATGTTCTCAATCGAATGACTCCGGACACGGAACTCAAGGGGTGCATCACCCTTCTCTCCGATCAAGGCACCAGCAAGTCCGCTTATGCCGTTGTCGAAGTGAGAGGAATCCTGATGCCGATCATCGTCCCCGCCGGCAGCATCAAGACTGCCGCAGAAGACGCGATCGCCACGCGAAACTGAATACAACGGCCTGGAGGGGCCCAAGCAATATTACTTTGCTCTCTCTCCCTCCCCAGGTTGATGTTCCTCACGGCCATCAGCCTGGTTTTTGAAAACCACGTCAGCCCACAAAGCTGGCGAATCAATAAAAGTTGTCCGACAAGTTAATAAGATGCCACTCGTTCCATATAGCCCCATATAGCTCCGGCTTTAGACGGGACTTCGAGGTAGAGAGGTTTAAAGGGAGAGAAACGAGTGGGAGAGAGCTGAGGGAGAGGATCCTGAGGGAGGATACCCGATTTTACTTTGCTCTCTCTCCCTCCCCAGGTTGACGTTCCTCACGGCCGTCAGCCTGGTTTTTGAAATTACGCCGGTCATCACTAAATGCCCGGCTGATCATAGGCAAGTGAATATCAGAACTTCCTGGCCTCCGGCTCTGCCGGGGGATCCAAGGGAGAAAAATTATCGAGGGAGGCCCGGTACCTATGTCGCCGGGTTAGCGATTTTACTTTGCTCTCTCTCCCTCCCCAGGTTGACGCTCCTCACGGCCGTCAGCCTGGTTTTTGAAATTACGCCGGTCATCACTAAATGCCCGGCTGATCATAGACAAGTGAATATCTTCGAGATACCGAGGGAGGCCCTGCGATCGTATCGCCGGGTCAGCGAATTTTACTTTGCTCTCTCTCCCTCCCCAGGTTGACGCTCCTCACGGCCGTCAGCCTGGTTTTTTCGAGGATCTTCAAAATATTGTGTAGCGACCTGAGGTGCAGAGAGATTGCATGTCAGGTCGCGCGCGTTGGCGGAGACAACGCTTTCCAACAAACAGGAAAACGAGGGACAGAGCGATTAGCGAGGGATAAGACCATGGAAAACGATTACACAACGTACTTGGCGGCAATGAACGATGAACAGCTCGGCCTGTTCTGGATCATTGCCAGCGAACGCGCTCGCCAATGGATTCAAGGCGAACTGGTTCGACGAGCTGCCGCACGCGGCGAACTCCCTGTGCAGGCTCGCGATCGGGTCGCCACAGAACGCAGTGTTGTTGCTGCCGCCTGATTCGTTTCAGGTGCACTTGCGACCATCACCTGTTGCCCTGCAGCCTCTGACCCTGATTGTCGGTGGATTTTCTAACGGGATAACGATCATGACTATGGACATCTCAGCTATGCATCTGCGGCTCGTCCGGGGAGATGCCCCCGACGTGCCCAACACCGAGTTCCCGGTGGATCCCGCACAGAAGCTGCTCTTAACCAGCGTGCTTCAGGCCTTGATGCTCTCTCTTGATGCCAAGGACTCTTATACCCGCGGGCATTCCGACCGTGTCTCGCATCTCGCTCGCCTGATCGCCATTGAACTCGAACTCTCTCCCAGTGAAATCGACTTGATCTCCACCGCCGGACTCGTTCACGACCTCGGCAAAATCGGTGTACCGGAGCATATCCTTCGTAAACCCTCCCGATTAACAGACGAAGAATTTGCACTCATCAAAATGCACCCCGAAATTGGCCGGAAAATCGTCCAGGAAATCCCCCTCATGTTCCGCGCTGTCCCGTCTGTTCTGCATCACCACGAACGCTGGGACGGCACCGGCTACCCACGCAAGCTCAAAGGCGAACAAATTCCCTTATTCGCACGCATCTTGTGCGTCGCCGACTCCTTTGATGCGATGAGCTCCTCCCGAACCTATAAAGAGTCGATGGTGCTCGACCGTGTGCTGGCGGAAATCGATCGCTGCAAGGGAACTCAGTTTGACCCAGAAGTTGTCGATGCCCTGCATCGAGTTGATTTCGCGGAGTACCGCAGTCTTCTGGAAGGCCACCTCGCTGGAAAGGAAGCGGCCTGATGAATCGCGACGCTTATACTTGGATCGACAGCCACGTCAATCGCATGCTCGACGGCGAAACGATTGCAACCCTCCCTTTGCCGACCTCACGCTTCTTCGACGAGCCCAAGAGCGGACAATTGATCCGCTTCCGCATCGGCGACATTTACGCTCCGGACTTGGATGACCTCTACAAACAGATGACGCCCGGTTTGGAACTCGAAGGACAAATTATCCTCCTCAGTGATGGCGGCAGTTCGCACGACGCTTACGCTCTCGTCGAAGTCCCCGGCATCTTGCTCCCAATGATTGTTCCCGCCGCCTCTCTCGAAGTGGTGGAAGAACGAATGCCGGCCCTTTGCGACTAGCCGACCGAACGAAGCAGCCGAAAGGCTCCTCCCATTTTACTTTGCTCTCTCTCCCTCCCCAGGTTGACGCTCCTCACGGCCGCCAACCTGGTTTTATTTTTGCAACGCGAAACATCGTAATCCGCGCCAAAAATGGCCGATAAACGTAAAATCGCAGACAAAAATAGACAAAAACAGACAAAAAGAGTAAAAAAGAGTAAAAAAAGGACTTGAATGTCATCTTTTTCTTCGCCGACCACTGCCGCCGCACGCCGCGTCATTGTAATTCAGGACGGAGCGCGTCTGCATTACGCGATCCCGCTGGCATTTCAGCACGCCGGCATGCTTGAACGGATGTATACGACATGGTATTCGCAATCATGGTCGTTCGATCGTGCCTTGGCACACGTCGTCAAGTGGCTCAACAGGCCGTTAGGCCAAAAAATGCTCGATCGGTACGCCCTTGGATTGGATTATCGTAAAGTCGTGTCATTACGTGGGTTAGTGTGGCAGGAGCGTGCGGCTCGGAAGCGCCTGCCGCCGCAGCAGTTTTACGAATGGGTCTCCGAGCAGTTCGCTTCGCGTGTGCGGCAACGCGGCTGGGGACGAGCCGACACGCTGTTTGGTTTTATCCGTAACATTCATCCCGACTTATGCCGTGTCGCGAAGGAATCAGGCCTGCAGACCCTCGGCGACCAGATGTGCTCGCCCGGCAAAGTCCAACTGGCGGAAGCTCAGTTGCAGCAGGAACGGTTTGGGGAGTGGTCGAACATTCCCGTGCAAAAGCCGGAAGATTTTAGCATTCCTTATGAGCAGGCGACGCAGTTTGAGCAGGCAACGTGGAAGCACTTGGATCATATCACATGTGCGTCGACGTATGTTCGCGATGGCCTGCTTCAACAGGGGATCGAGGCGGAGCGGCTATCGGTGCTGCCGTACCCAATTGATGCCAGCAAGTTTCAGGTGCGTGATCGCCGGGGACGTGCAGGTGGGGGCGGGCCGATCGTGGTGGGATTCGTGGGAGCGGTAGGCTTGTTAAAAGGGGCGCCGTATTTCGTGGAGGTGGCTCGTCGCTTGGCAGGACGGAATATCCGGTTCGTGATGGTGGGTGGGTTGGACCTTTCGGAGTCGATACTGCCGGAGATGCGCAAGCATGTGGAGTTGATCGGTCTTGTTCCGCGGTCGGACGTGCGTCAATGGCTGGAGAAGTTCGACATTTACTTTTTTCCTTCGACTTGCGAGGGATCCGCGGGCTCGGTGATGGAAGCGATGGCCACCGGATTGCCGATCGTGACGTCGCCGAATTCGGGTTCCATCGTCGAGCATGGCGTGAGCGGTTACGTGCATGCGTATTCGGACGTGGAGGCTTTTGCCGAGGCGATTGAGCGTCTGGCTGGGAATGCCGACGAGCGGCATGCGATGGGGCAAGCGGGCCGGGCGGCAGCGGAAAAATGCTCGATCGCGTCGTACAGCGAACAGTGGAAAGGACTCTTGTCTCGGTTAAAATTCTCAGCACCTCCCCCATCCGGGGAGAACGTTCGCCCGTAGAGTAATGGGCAAGCGCGATATTTCCGATAATGAATAAGCTGGCGGAACTCCGCCGGTTTAGTATTTTTGTATGTTTGTTTGAAATAGACAGGAAGCGTCGTCTGAAAAGATTCTTTACTTTTTCCACGGTGGTCTGGCTTTTGGCCATTGCTGCCGTGTTTTTTCTGATCGCGGTGCCTCCTCTGCAGGATGCATGGGCCTATCTTTTCTGGAAACCGGTACCCTGCAAGGTGACGATAGAGGAGGGCAAGTTTCGCAAGTTTCTTTATAATTATGGCAATTGCAGTTTCAATTCCATCCGCGAGGATTTTTGGGTCCGAAACAAGGTCGCTTCCTGGGAAGCACGTAAGGTTGTCGGCACAGAAGAAAACTTCGATCAAACCTGTTACATCTCGCCGGGCAATCCTTATTCTGCGGTTCTGAATCTCACAGCGCATAAGCAATGGTGGGGATGGGATCGCGGCGGAGGTTCGCTTTTTCTCTCCGGATTTGTTATTTGTGTAGCAACGGCGTTGGCGTTAGTCTCCCACATTCGTCGAAAAGCCGTAAGTGTTGTGGTCCAGGTTCCTTAAGTTGGGTTTTCTCATGGATTTAGCAGTCCTGAATGCCGGACTCTTTCTGCTGGTCATTGCGTCGCTGGCTCCCGCCGCGTTGTACGTGATCGGGAAGATCAAAGACCCGTTCCATCCACTGCTGTTCGTCGGCACATTGTCCTATTTTATCGCGGCGCATCGGCTCGTTGTGAACCAGAAGACCCATTTCCTATTGCTACCGGAAGATGCTTATGCGGCGTATGTGTGGGTTGCATTGTTGGCGGTGCTGGGGGTCTACTGGGGGTGGAGGCTGGGACGATCTCGTGTCGTGAAGCAGTATTCGCTGTCGTATTGGCAATCGGAATTTCAGATAAGCTATTTGCTTCTGGCAGCGATGACCTGCACCATGATCGGGATTGTCATTTGTTTCCTCATACGCAGCGACCAAATCGTGATAGCGTCGGCGACTCATGGAATGGGGTATGTGGCAGACCTGAAGTTGTTATGGATTACAGGGGCAATTCTGTGGGTCCAGATTTTCATTTTGTGCCCACAATATCGTTCGATTGCGAGTTTGATGTTCTTCGCCTCGCTTATTCCTCCAATCGAGCGTTTTCTGTCCTACGGGCAACGCGGCGATACTTTTCGTGTTGCTGTGATCCTGGAATTGTTTTACTTGATGCGAGCCAAGCGGCCGAGCAAGGCGGTGTTTATCACAGCGGCGGTTATTCTGGGGCTGGTCCTTGGCACACTGGAAAGGACCCGCGCTATTGTTAACTCGGGTGACGCCAAAAATCGATTTGAAGCGATCTCCAAAGTGATTCCGTCCTTTTTCGCGCAAGCGGATACAATCCCTGATACAGGCGGTGAAGACGTTTTCGGTGCAGCGGCGATGCGAACCGTGCAAGACACCGGTACCTATGGATATGGCCGCAGTCTGACGATCGGGTTGGTGGGACGATTCCTTCCCCGTAAGTTTTTTCCCGACAAGGACGCATGGACTACATTTCATGGTGGTTATGATGCTACAATGATTCAGAGCGCCACTGGGCTAACGATTTCCGGTGGCGCCGCGTGTTCGGGATTTGCTGAAAGCTTTCTTGAACTCAGTTGGTTCAGCCCGATCATCTGGGTTGGCATTGGTTACCTCTACCGCAAGTTGTGGGATCGGGCGCTCGCAGGCGATCTGCGATTCCAAGGCTTCATGGTTGGATTTTCCATTGCGATTTTGTACGGCATCTCGCAGGCACTGATAGTGGCCGAAGTCAACATCATCTACGTGCTGCTTCCCCTGTTTCTCATTTACCGCGTGGCGCATACCCGTTCCGAAGTACACTTGCTGCCCGCCCCAGCCTGATTCCGGAGCTGTTTCATCCATGACCTGTCAGTTCTCAGCCGCTGCTTCTGCCGCCTCCGCTTGCTCAGCAAACGGGCGGCGAGCTGCGTTCATCGTTTATCCGCATTCCGGCGGTACTTTCACCGTCTTTACCGCGATGCGACAAGCTTTGGCGCTCCTGGGAATCACGCTGGAATGGGTCCACGTCTCTTGCGATCCCAACCTGATCGCCACCCATGGTTTGGGCGTGAGAGTCTTGGATCAGGGACGTTTGATTCTCACGCGGGAATCCGATCCGATGCAGCGTTGCCGCCTGCTGGTCTCCACGATCGCCAACAGCGGTTACGACATCGTTTTCGTCAACGCGACTGCTGACCTCGTTGAATTATCCGTGGCGGCCTATTTGCCGTCGTCGATCCGGCGGGTGGTGATCACCCATAACATCACACTGAGCACCTATGCGGCAGCCAAGGTGATGGCACCCTTTGCCAATCTCTGCGTTGGGGTTTCGCCTCGAATTGAACGGAAATTAAGGCGGTTACTTCCCCATTCTCGCGTGGCGTGTATTCCCAACATGATGGATTTTTCGGCGTATGATCGCATCAAGCCTGCGCAATGCGGGAAAGGGTTTCAGTTGCTTTCCCTGGGTCGCATCAAGGATATCGACAAGGGCGTATTCTGGCTACCCAGGATCATGGAGAGACTCGCCGATTTGCCGGTGCATCTGACGATTGCCGGGGGCGGTTCTGACTTGGAGAAACTCAAGAGGTTGTGCGCTCCGCTTGGTGATCGCGTTACTTTTACTGGGACGATTGCACAGCCGGAGGTTCCGGCTTTCATAGCAAAACACGATGCCTTGATCCTGCCCTCGCGATTCGAAGGTTTCGGCTATACATTGATTGAGGCAATGGCGGCCGGATGCGTTCCCGTGGCGTCGCGCATCAGCGGCGTGACGAGCTATGTTGTCAGTCACGAACGAACGGGATTGCTATTTCCGATCGGGAATATTGCCAAAGCGGCAGACGCCATACGGCGATTGATCATGGATCCCGCCCTCCGCCAGCGCCTTGCAGACGCCGGCCGCCAGGATGCCAGAGCCCGCTTTTCCATCAGCACCATGACGGAAGCGTACCGGTTGCTGCTCGCCACGTTAGATCAATGGCAGCCCCTTGCCCCGCGAGATGTGAATTCGTTGAAACTACTCTCCGTCGGCGGACGCTGGCGAAAGTTCGTGCCGCTCCGGCTCAAAAACTTTTTGCGGGAAAAGCTGATTAAATAAGCCATAGCTCTTTCAAGCAGAATTCCGATACACTGTCCCCGGTTGGCTTCCCCGCTCACATCTATCTCCCAATCTTCTCCTTCACCAGTACCGGCTCCACTGATGCCACCGCCGTCGGCGGCACCTTCTTAGTCATAAGGAACCCCTTCGGTGGCATAAGTGTCCACCGTTCCACCACATGGAAGAACAGGTACGCAATCCCAATCGCGCACAAGCAGCCCAGCAACGGTGGCAACATGCTGTGCGACTGCCCTCCCCACCACACGGTAAACGCTACCAGGATCGGCCGATGCACCGCATACAGTGAAAAGCTGAACATCCCCACAAACGCCAGCATCCGCCCCACCATCGAACTCCAAATTCGGCTCATTTCCGGACGAAGTGCCAGCCACAATCCCCCACCTATCGCCACAGCCATCAACACTTCTCCCACCGCCATCAGTGGTAGACGGCCTTGCTCCGCCCCATGCCCCACCTGCGCGCCCAATTCTTTCGCCACCACGGAAAGTCCCGCTCCGACCGCTGCGCACATTCCGTAAATTGCCCACTGTGCCCATTGCGGCATCCGAATCGGTTTTGCCCGCCCAAACTGTATTTCCGCGATATACGCCCCTATGCACCACGTGAACCAATATATCATGAAATGCAGGAACGCCAGTGTCTGTCTCACCGCCGCGTGGTTTCCTCCCGCATAGCCCACGCCCATGTGCAGGATCGCCGCAGCCAACGTCATTTTCAACATCATCGCCGGCCCATATCGCCGTGTTACCCACAACACGATCGGATAAACAACATACAGGTGAATCTCAATCGACAGTGACCAGAAAACGTCTACGTATGGCGGCACAAGAATATCCTGCATCGTTAAGAGATTCATCCCCAGCACGTACCAACTATGCTTCTCATGGTCCGTCGGCATTGGATAGCCAAGACTCACGAGCCACGGTATAAGCGCGTACAGAATCAGCCCACTGAACGCCAGTGCCGCGACGTAAGTCGGGTAGATGCGGAAAAACCGCCGAAATGCGTAATGCCCCAGATTGAGCCGTACATCCTCTCCGGCCGCCAGCGCCTTCGCCTGGTTTCGATGGATGCAATACCCGCTGAGTACGAAGAGCAGTTGGACTCCCAAAAAACCCATGCGGAATGGCGACATTAACCACGCCAGCCAAAGATCCGGGTTCCACCAGTTGGGGTGTTCCTTCAAAAACGCCGTCATCCCAACCCATGTAATCGTTCGAGTGTGTTGTAGCAGCACTATCCCCGCAGCGAGCCCTCGAAGCGCATCAATGACTCGCAATCTATTTGTATCTTTGGTCATGCTCGGCATCTCTATGTAAAATCATCTGCGATGGTATCACAAAAGTAAACTTTGGCTCAAGGGAAGCTGCCTTGTCCGTCGTCATCGCTTTGTATTTTGGCGTATGGGCATCACATGTTCGATCCGTCGCAGTGCGGTTTGAATTGTGCTGCGCATCATAACCCAGGCAACGCTCAGAGCTCTTCAGGCGATTCCTTCCATGTGACGAATACCCTCTTCGATATCAACACGGGGGCGCCAGCCAGGCAGAGGCACTCCGCGATTCCAAGGCTGCATCATTTCTCGCGGACGCTCAGAACGTACGCCCCAATGGACGTGGACTCGTTGCCCTGTGATTTTTTGCCACAGTGCCACGAGCTCTTTCAACGGCAAAGGTCTTCCGGACGAAACGGCGAAGGTCTCCATGGTGGTGGGGGAGGCACGCCCGGGCTGTTGAATATGCAAGGTCGCGGCGATAAAGGCTTCTATGACATCGTCCATGTAGACAAGGTCGATGAGTTGGTCGCCGGTGGACATGGCCAGGGGTTTGTTTGTGTGGGCGGCGTTGCGGAGCGCGGAGAAGAGTTTTGGGCGGGGATCGGATGGGCCGTAAGTGTCGAAAAGTTCGAAATTGATGACACGAAAGGAGGTAGTGGGGGGGGCGGATTCGCTGTAGAAACGCAGGAGATCGACACAGGCCTGCTTGGTGGCGGCGTAGAGATTGACCGGATTGTAGTCGGCGTTTTGATAATGCTGCCAGGCGGTGGAGGTATTGATGAGATAGGGGACGCGATGGGCGGCCATGGCTTCGGCGAGTTGAGCTGGAAATTCAATGTTGCTGCGGATCAGGCGGGAAATGTCCGACGGTGTGTGTTGAGGCAA
This sequence comes from Phycisphaerales bacterium, assembly GCA_009781185.1. Classification (GTDB taxonomy): domain Bacteria; phylum Planctomycetota; class Phycisphaerae; order WQYP01; family WQYP01; genus WQYP01. The sequence continues at coordinate 21,929 of WQYP01000030.1, forward strand.
AAACAATGAGGCAAGATGGAACACTATCTCGGGGGCGGCGCGTTCGACGATCGACATCATGTTGTTCATCGTTCCGTCGTGAACGTGGATTTGCCGTTTGTTGAGCAGTTCAATCAGGTCGTGGTGTTGTGATTCCGCGCGGACAATGCAATGCACTTCCCATCCCAGCGTGTGGAGTCGCTTGACCAAGTGCCTACCAAGGAAGCCTGTGGCTCCGGTGACGATCGCTTTTTTTCGAGATGGCTGACTCATCTTGCAGGTCCGAAAACGAAGGGGCTCTTGAAGTCGGCCAGTCCGATGAATGTCGTATCGCGCGGCGAGACGATCGGCTTTTCCGTCGGCCAAGGGATTCCGACGCTGTCCCAGCGGATTCCCGAATCGTGCGTCGGCGAATGCGTCGTGGTTGTGCCGTATAACAGCGTCGCCGCGGCAGAGAGCGTGAAGAATCCGTGCGCCATCCCGCTGGGGATGTAGATCATGTTGCCCTTGGCGGCATCCAGTTCCAGCATCATATACTTGCCATACGTAGGTGGGCCCTTCCGCAGATCGACGACGGCGTCAAGAACCTTGCCCGAAATGCACGTGACCAACTTGGCGTGATCTCGCGGCGGTAACTGGAAATGCAATCCGCGAAGCACTTTTTGCCTCGAAACTGAGTAAAACTGCTCCGCAAATGCCCCGGCCAGTCCCCATTTTTCGAAGATTTCCTTGTGAAACGTTTTCACGAAAGTGCCGCGATCGTCCACGACAATCTGTGGGCGGATTTCGTAGCAGCCGGGAAGAGATGTGGGAATCAGGTCCATCATTTGAAATTTATCCCAAAAGGGCGATTGGGGGAAATTTTCCGCCGGAGTTCACGCTTCAGCGTGTTTTGTAGAAGAACACGCTGAAGCGTGAACTCCGTTAATGGTTTTTGATGAAAGTGCGGATTTGGGCGGCTGTGAAATCGAGCATCTCGTGCGTCAGGCCGGGGAAAACGCCTATCCAGAATAACTGTCGCATCACGAGGTCCGTGTTCTTCAGGTCTCCGATCTGGCGGTGCGGAATGCCCAGGTAGGCAGGCTGCCTGAGAAGATTTCCGCCGAAGAGCAGGCGTGTGCCGATCTGGTATTTGTTGAGATGGCGGATGAGATTTTCACGGGTGAATGGCATTCCTTCGCGGATGCAGATGGGGAAGCCAAACCAGCTGGGGAGCGAGTTGGGCGTTGCTTGCGGGAGGATCAGAAATTCGCTGAGGTCGGAGAGCGATTGATGCAAGTAGTGGAAGTTGCTTTGCCGTTTTTCGATGAACGTCGGCAATTTGCGGAGCTGCGATACACCCACGGCGGCCTGCATGTCGGTTGCTTTCAGGTTGTAGCCGATGTGGGAATAAATGTATTTGTGGTCATAATTGCAAGTATGAATCAGGGCCGCGACCGTCAGGGAGCGACCGTGCGGCAATGAAGGGGGGTGGGGATCGGTGCCTGTCGCTCCCTTACGGTCGCGGCCCTGATCGTCAAATGCGAGTTTCGAGTCGAAACGTTTGCCGCAGGTGTTGTCCTTGCCCGGTTCGCACCAGCAGTTTCGTCCCCAGTCGCGGAAGGATTCGACGAGTTTTTTGAGTTTCGGATCGCTGGTCATCACGGCGCCGCCTTCACCTGTGGTGATATGGTGGGCGGGATAGAAGCTGCAGGTAGCCAATTCGCCGAAGGTGCCGACGTTTTTGTTGGCGTAGGTGGAGCCCAGGGCGTCGCAGGCGTCTTCGATGAGCCAGAGATGGTGCTTTTTGCAGAATGTGGTGACGGCATCAAGGTCGAAGGGATTGCCCAGCGTATGAGCGATCATGACGGCACGGGTCCTGGGCGAGAGTGCCGCTTCAAGCTGCGAGGCGTCGATGTTCCATGTGCCGGGCAGAATATCGACGAAGACCGGAACGAGGCGGTTGTGAAGGATGGGATTGACCGTGGTGGGGAAACTGGCGGCGATGGTGGTGACTTCGTCGCCAGGCTTGAGCTGTCGATCCGCGAGAGTGGGCGACGTGAGGGCGGTGAGGGCCAGGAGGTTGGCGCTCGAGCCGGAGTTGACGAGGCTGGCGAAGCGGACGCCGACGAAGTGTGCGAGGTCTTTTTCGAATTGATCGGCGAAGCGGCCGGCGGTCAGCCAGAGGTCGAGACTGGCGTCGATGAGGTGTTGCAGGTCGGCGGCATCGAGGCAACGGCCTGCGACCGGAACGGGTGTGACGCCGGGTATGAAAGGTTTTGGAGTGAAAGCGGCGGCGTGGTAGTCGGCGGCCAGCCGCAGGATGGTGTCGCGGAGATGGTCAATGGATTCAGACATGAAAATATTCCGCTTGACGCTGGTAGTCGGCAATTTGGGCGAGGCACAAGTCGCGGGTGTTGAAGTGGGGGGAGTGGCGGGCTTTGTACCAGCGGAGGGTTTCGGTGATGGCTTGATCGATGGTGTAACGTGGGTGCCAGTGGAGGAGAGTCGCGGCTTTGGTCATATCGAGTCGGAGAGTGGCGGCTTCCTTTTGATCGCAAACCACCGCATTACCAGGTGGTGCTCCGGGGCCAAATGAAGATGTTGTGTGCCATTTGCCGTTGCCCCAGACGGCGATGATACGCTCAATTATTTCACGTACGCTGATATGGCTGGCTACGGTAGGACCGAAGTTGAAGGCGGTCGAAAAATTGTGATCGTTGGTCCACTGGTGAGCCGCGAGCAGAAGATAACCAGCGAGCGGTTCGAGTACGTGCTGCCACGGACGAATAGCGTTCGGGTTGCGAACGAGGATGGATTCGCCTTTTTCGAGGGCGCGAATGCAATCGGGTACGATGCGATCTTCGGCCCAGTCGCCGCCGCCGATGACGTTGCCGGCACGGGCGGTGGCGAGAGAGACGTGGTTGAAAAAGGAGTTGCGATAGGCCGCGGTGACGAGTTCCGCGCAGGCTTTGCTGGAACTGTAAGGATCCAAGCCGCCGAGGGGATCGGTTTCGCGGCGAGGAGTTGTATCGGCGTTGTCGTAGCACTTGTCGGAAGTAATGACCTGCACAACGCGGACGGTCTCGAGTTGGCGAACCGCGTCGAGGAGGTTCACCACGCCAAGCACGTTGGTTTCGAAGGTCTGGCGAGGTTCACGATAAGAGCGGCGGACAAGCGATTGCGCGGCCAAGTGGAAAATGATCTCAGGCTTGGCGGTTTGCAGAGCACAGCGAAGAGCGGCAGCGTCACGAACATCGGCAATCGTGTGCGAAGCGAGTGTCTCCGCGACGCAAGCTTCTTCGAAGAGGTTGGGAGATTCGGGCGCCAGTGAATAGCCGTGGATTTTCGCTCCCAGCGTGTGCAGCCACAGGGCGAGCCACGAGCCTTTGAAACCGGTGTGTCCGGTGAGAAAGACGCTGCGTTCGCGGAAGATGTTCATGGTTACGGTACTTTTAACTTTTAACTTTTTAACTTTTAACTTTCCACGGTGCCTTGCCGCTCTGCCAGAGATTTTCGAGAAGCTGCTTGTCGCGGAGCGTGTCCATGGGTTGCCAGAATCCTTCGTGTTTATAGGCTGCGAGCTGGCCTTCGGCCGCGAGTTGTTCGAGTGGGGCATGCTCGAAAATGGTTGCATCGTCATCAATATAATTGAGGACCTGAGGCTCCAGGACCATGTACCCGCCATTGATCCAGCCTTCGCCGACCTGGGGTTTCTCGGAGAAGCAAGTGACACGATCGCCGTCGAAGGTCAGCGAGCCGAATCTCGCTGGCGGTCGGACGGCAGTCATGGTGGCCAGGCGGCCGTGCGTGCGATGAAACTTTAACAGTGCTGCGATGTCCACATTCCCGACGCCGTCGCCGTAGGTCATCATGAACGTTTCCTTCTGAATCCATGGTGAGCAGCGTTTGATGCGACCTCCGGTTTGCGTTGTCAGGCCCGTATCGACCAGGTTCAGCCGCCAGTCGGGAATTTTGCTGTTGGTCAGGAGGCTCTTGCCCGTGGCGAGGTCGAAGTAGACGTCGCTGTTGCGGAAGCGGAAGTTACAGAAATATTCTTTGATGAATTCGCCTTTGTAGCCGCAGGCGATGATGAAGTCTTTGTGTCCGTGGTCGGCGTAGAGGCTCAGGATGTGCTGGAGGATGGGTATGCCGCCGATTTCGACCATCGGCTTTGGCCGCACAATGGTCTCCTCCGCGAGTCGAGAGCCCGCTCCGCCTGCCAGAATAATCGTTTTCACGTTCGTACCATGCTGTTCGAATGCCGGTTCGTGGAATCGCCAATGATTTTACAGACTCGCACCGGCCATTGCGACTAGAGCAGGGATCAGGGCTGGGCAGATGCAATTTATGGTGAGGTTTCGGCGAGGCCGGCTCGTGCATGGCGGTAGCGTTCGACCATTTCGATGAGACAGTTCTTGCAGAGACAGTCGGTGTAGTCTTGTTGGAGTGCTGCCAGGACGGCGACGGGAACCCAGAGATGCGTACACCAGCATCCGCGGCCGCTGGCTTGGCAGCCGAACATCTGGTGGCAACGGGGACATTGCTTCAGTCGCGCGAGTCCTTGCGCCTCTTGCATGGGTGGGCCTTTCAGGGAAGGGTGTCGCCGTAGATCCATTGCCAGCCGCGAAGGTCGTTGAGGTTTCCGGTGGGCATTCCGGCGACGGATTTCCAGACAGGGGGGGGAACGTAAGGGTTCGCGTCCACGTGGCCGTCGATGAAGACGAGTTGTGCACTGAGCTGATGTCGGAAGTGGGCGTAGCCTGAGGGGCCGGAGGTTGTGTGCTGAATGTAGGCGGCTTCGTTGAAGGTGGTGCTGAAGTCGAAATGGACGCCGTCGGCGAAAACGAATACTTCTGTGGCACGATCAATGTACGAATTGCGATGTTTTGTTGTGTCTGTGGTGGGCGCTGGTGGAGGCGAGCCGAGGATGAGGTTGTAGCCATAACTGGCGGCGTGCTGGTTGAACTTTCGAAAATAAAGGGCGTCGCTGTAGGGAAAATCGGGACACTGAATCAGATTGGCGAGGTTGGCGGTGTACGGAGCCAGTGGGGAGAGGGATTTGTCGAGTGGGCGGTTGGTGGTGGCGGTGGCGGCCGGGCCGTTGAGCTCGAAGCCGAACCACCAGAGTCGTCCTGGTTGAGGCGAGGCCTGGTCGATGTAGTACTGCCAGAAATAGCCGCTGTTAGAGTCGAGGTAGAGATTGGTAGCGAGTCCGAGCTGATGGAGGTTGCTGGAGCAGACCGCTCGCCGCGCCGCTGCCTTGGCCTTGGCCAGGTTCGGTAGCAGAATGGCCACGAGAACGCCGATGATGGCGACCACCACCAGCAGTTCAATGAGCGTAAAAGCGCGGCGAGCGGACATGGTATCCTTTCGTTAGCCCCCGGCTCTGCCGGGGGTTGACGGTTAACGGCGGCGACGCGTCGCCATCAACAAAGCGCCGGCAGCCAGAAGCCCAAGGCTCGCAGGCTCGGGAACGCTGGTGACGCTGAAGGATTTGAAGACGATATCGCCAGATGTGGGATCATCGCCCCATCCCTCGATGCCGGGGTCGTTCCAGAGGGTGATGGCAAAGCTATCGACGCTGAAAACATCGCCGGTGAGGTCGGCGACAATGGTGGTACCAGAACCCCAGTCGAGGGTGGCGAGCATGGTGTCGGCGTCGTAGGTGAGGGTGACGGTGATGAACGTATCGAAGGGGAGGGATGTGTTTGCATAGTTTGTAACTGTATTCCCGAAGCTTTTATTAAAGCCCAAGCCTGTGTCAGTTTGGATGGTGGTGAGATTGATCGAGTTTCCGTCCCAGGTGTTGTCCTGGGTGGGGAAGTAATCGAAGGTCATGATGTCGTAGGCAGTGCCCGGGATTTCGTTGAAGTCCTGGTCGTAGGAGGAAGCTCGCTGGTCGCCGGTGGTGACGGAGTTGACGAGTCCGAAGGAGGGGACTTGGCCGCCGAAGCTGGACGGGATCACGAAATTGTTGGCGGAAATCTCGAAGGTGGCGGTGAGTTGGAAGCTGGTGTTCTGGGTGTAAGTCTGGCCGAGGGGGAAGAGGAGCTTGATGGTGGGGGCCGCGGTATCGTAGTGGGCGGTGAGGGTTTGGTCGTCGACGTTGTAGGTGAAGCGATTGCCGACGTTGGCGGCATCGGGACCTTGGATGATGTTCGAAGAATCCGTGAGCGGATTGCTCGAAAAATCATTGGAGATGGCAAATGCTCCCTGGACCGCAAGCCCGAGGACTGCCGCAACAATACCAACTGAAATACGCATGGGGAATCTCCTTGTGCCCATCGCGAGGCACAAATGGTGGTGGGTCGCTGACAAGGAGATCGCAAAACGGCTGCTTCCCTGGGGAAAGCAACAACCGTGAGAGGCGACGTGCCCCTGGAACCCGGCGGCAAATTCGTTTGATAAAAAACGAAACCGGCCCGTGTCCCATCTCGCGAGGACAGACAACCGGCAACAGGCAGGTCTTCTGGCTTGAGGCACGTCAGAGCGACGGTCTTCCCGAAATGAAACTGATCTGCCCAGGGACGGCAGAGTCGCTTCACGATTTCCTGTTATTGGGTGGGGCAGGAAATGCGTGAAGAACAATCTCACTTCAGTGACCGAACGCCAATTCGCCTCTTACAGCGGCGCGTCCGCGGCGGATTCTCACCGCCTTCCCTTTTCATCCGACGGTTGACCCGTCGAACACCTGTCACGTGACGAAAAGAATAGCACGAAATTCACGGAATGCAAGTGGGAAAGTAGGAATCGGCCAGGGCGGGTGTGGCTATTTTTTGTAGCAAATGGTCATATGCAAGGCGAGGTTCGCGACGCCGCAAGCGTTTTCGGTGCCATTTTGCGAGATCAACGCAAAGCCCCGCATTGCCATGCGGGGCTCCACTTGATGTCTATGCCACAAAAGATGGCCACATCCGCCAAGGCAATTGTATATGAGACTTTCGAAAAACCACGACGACACGCTGGCACAATGTGGGAAACAGCCAGAAAATGAAGGCTGATCCCGGCTAAAGCCGGGGCTATGTGGCCCGATACGATTGCCCTGTTATTTGGTCGACGGTGTGGCGGGCGGAGTTGATGGCGGGACGGGACGGATACAATGTTGGGCGATTAGCGTTATGAATTGTTGCACGGCGGCGCGGGTGCCGGCGTCGTCGGAGCCGCCGACGATGATCGCGTCGCGGGATTGTGAGCGTACGTCGTAGGTGGCGAAGTTGACGGAATCGACGGAGCCGATCACGCCGCGGCCGGGGCCAGGGTACTGCGAGGTGATCTTTTCGGACACTTTGTCATAAACAAATGCGTTGGGTTGTACCCAGAGCTTCTGCAAAGCGTTCGATTCGATCGAGCCGACGGCGATGATGTTGTTGTCGCTGTCGACGACGTCGTTGACGAAGCTGTCGACGAGATACCACTTCGATTTGTCTTCCCGCGGCTGCATGTTCGTTTCGTTCGGATTGATGCGGACATCGTGCGTGAGCGTGTGGCGTTTGACCTGGTCGGCGGGGATGACGGTTGCGGTGATGCCGAGTTTTGCGAAGGTGGCCTGGATGTCGGTGGCGCCGGATTTGTCGGCGGGGGCGGTGCCGTAGACGATGGTCAGAGGCCGCTGGGCGAAGGCCTTGAGCCACGGCTTCCAGATGGAAACCCAGACCTTGTCGTCGGCTCGGCGGATCAGGAACACCTGCGATTGTCCGGCGGCGACGTTGCAAGGAATGCCTTGTTTGGCGATCTGGTCGGCGGAAAGTTGGAGATCGATTTTGGTTTCACGGGCGGCGGCGTTGGGCTTGAGCGTCGGGCCGCCGTCGGGCCTGGCGATCAGGTCCGGACGTTCGCCGGTGACGTCGGAGATGGCGTAATTGCCAGGCGGAAGCGTGTTGAGTTTGAGCGAAAGTTTCCGTGGATTTTCTGAATTGTTGCAGACCGTGACCAGCGTGTGGCCGTCGCCGGTGAGAGTCCCGGCGTAGAAATCCCACGCGTCGTCAACGCCGTCCAGCGTGATGCGGCCATCGATTTTCCACGTGGTCAGAATTTTCCGGAAGAAGATCGAGAGCGGATGGACCATGCTGTCGGGGCTGCCCTTGGGCGGGAAATTGACCACGGCAACGTTACGCTTAGCGTTGATCAATCCGAGAACGACGTCTTTGTTTGCCTGACCAAGATGGCCTTTCAAGAAAACCTGCGACCCCTCTCGCGGCACGTAATAGTGGTTGATGGTGTACGTTCCCAACGGCGTACCGTCGGATATCGATGGATCAATGTCATTTTTGACCCAGGAGACGTTCGTTTCATAATACGGCATGTGCCATTGGTTGCTGGCTTCGAGCGTGTATCCGCCGAGGTCGGCGAATTCTTCCAGCGGATAGATTTTGCCGTCGTCCTTGTAGTAGCGACGGGGGTGATCGTCGTCCGCGAAGCCGCCGGCGTTCATGAGGATGAGCTTGCCGCCGTTATTGACGAACTGGCGGATACGCTGTGCGTCGGCCTTGGTGATGGCCTGGGTCGTGTCGCCGATGATGATCAACTGGTATTTCGACAGGTCCTGGGTGGCGGGCATTTCTATGAAGTCCGCGGCGAGATTGCTCGCCCTCAAAATGCGAAGGCCGACCTCTTCATAGTCCGCGTAGGGTTTGTCAAAAAAGCCCAGGAAGAAACTCTCCTCGGTCATGGGGATGAGCACTTTGGGCTCCAGCGGCGCGGCGGGCAGCCAGAGTTCGCTGAGACGGTAAAGCATCTGGTTCGCCCGCTGTGCGTAGAGCGCGGCTCGCTCCATTTTCACCGGCGGCCCTTCGAATGCCGCGGGATCAAAGAACGCCAACTGCCCGGTCCAGTGGCGAACGCCGTATTCCGGAGCGAGTTTGGCGATCATGGTCGTGCGGTGGAAAGCATGCTGCTGGCCGTCGCTGTACCATTCGTTCCAGAATCCCTTAGCCCCTTTGAAGGCGGAGGAAATCAGACGATTGTACATATCGAGTTCCGCTTTCCCGAGGAACTGCTTCGGTCCGGGTTTGTGGTCGAACTGTTTGCGTCCGTCGACGTAGGAGAACTCGCATTCGAGGTGGTAGCCGCAGGTGAGGGCGGTTTTGCCGAAGTAGCGTGCGACGCTTGCGGCGGCTTCGGGGGAGTACCAGCCGAAGCCGTCCATGAATTCAGCGGGGTACCACGACTGCGTGCCGAAGTCGCCCTTGGCGCCCCAGGTGAAATGGTCGGGTTCCTTGGCTCGTACCAGGTCGCAGGCGCTTTTGATCATTTCCCGCTGCGCCCAGCCGCGGAATTTACGGAAGTTCACATACTCCGGCGTGTACTCCCAGAATTCCCGCTTGCCCTGCGTCGGCTGAACGATGTCGTCCCAGTCCTTAAAGTCCGTTCCCCAATTTTTGTTGAGCGCCTCGATCGTTTTGTACTTGTTCTGCAGCCAGCCCCAGTATTGCAGCAACGATTGATCGTCGTATCCCGAATCTTCCGGATGCCAGAGTTCTTCGTAGATGAAGTGCCCCCCGATGCCCGGGTGCATGCTGAGCTGGTTCGACATCATCGTGAAGGCTTCTTTTTGGATTTCCTTGCCCAGGGCGGAATTGAGCGGCGGTTGAATGTTCCAGCGGTTCCGTCGGCCGCGGGAATCGACGGTCGGATTGCCTTCGCCCATCACCGATTGCGGGACGAACGAGAGGATTTCGTTATGCGCGATACCGGTGAGGTAGCCCCAGGCATAGCCGCAGTTCAGGCGATCGACGAGTCCCCACGGATAATCATCGGAATAGGAAAGTTTTTCCCAGTCGGGTTTGAAGAACTGTTTGGACTGACTCATGCCGCTGGAGGCGTGGAGGAAATTTGTCAGGCAGTAGTAGCCGAAATGTTCGGTCGTGCCGGGGATGTAGTTGTTGAGGAGTTTGAGGAAGTAGAGCGGTTTGCCGTTGAGGGTGAGGAAGCCGGTCTGTCCCGGATCGGCGGGCTTGCCTTGCGCAGCGGGCACGGGCAGGCGACCTTCGCTGTGCGTGACCGCCGGGTCGCCTTTGACGAACGCCACACGACGGATGATCTCGCCGCGTTCCTTGATGATCTTCCATTCCCACTGGTCCATCAGTTCCCTTTGTTCCGCCGGCAGGATGAGCATGTAGTTGACCATCCAGCCGGTGCCGATGGTGTGATTGAAATATTTATCCATTGCTTTGCGTACGTCGGCGAAGAAGCGTACGCGCATTTGTCCGTTTTCAACGTTGATGCCTCGGACGGGGAATTGGCAGCAGCGTTGCCAGTTTGGACCGAGTCCCTGTTTTCGGACGCGGCCGTTGATTTCCATGTTGAACGCCGACGATTCGCCGGTCATCAGCGACGACGTGAGTCCGACGCCCAGGATCATGTTGTACTGGCCGTTGGGCAGATCGACGACGAATTCCGCGGAGAGATCGTCATCGATATACATGGACCCGCGTCGTTCCTCGACGTCCTTGGAGTACAGCGGGTCCGCTCCGAAATGGTAGCAGCGTCCCATGCCGACGAAATCGCGTTCCAGCGGCGTGAGCAGATCGAGCCATTCCTGGAAGAACTCGATGAAACAGAATCCGTGGCTGCCGGAGTAGAACATTTTGGCGTCGTTTTCCCGCATCCAGTAGGCCTGGCGGCTCAGGTCCTGGTTCCAGTCGTACATCTTGGGCGAGATCGGCTGATAGCCCAGCGCCTTGATCTGGGCGTCGTCCAGGCCTGGAACTCTGGAGGCGATGACCGTCTTCTCCGGCTCCGGGAGCACCCAGCCCATGCCCTTCTCCGGCGTGTACATCGTGTACTCGCTCACCGGAATGAAACCGTCCTCCAGTTCCTGGTTGACCGGCCCGAAATCGAAAAGATATTCACGTTTCTTCGTATCTCGCGGAATGATATTGGTGCCGGTGATCGTGAGCGATTTGATTTTCAGCGAGCCCGCGGCGTCGTCGGTGCAGCGGACCACGAAGCCGACCTGATAGGCGTCGCAGTCCTCCTGGAAATAATCGGTGGGGGGGTACGTTGACATGGCGCCCCAGCGGTAGGGAATTCCCTTGAATTTCTGCATGAACCAGAGTTTTCGGCCGGCCTTGTGGAGACGAAACCATTCCATGGGGCCGGGGACGTCGTGACCGGCGGAAATGCTCGAATCGCACCAGTTGTCGCCCCACTTGAAGCCCGCCGCCTTGCCGTCCTTGAGATAGTAAAACCTGGCGAGTTCGTACCCGCCCCTGGTATATGTGCCGACCGCTTTACGCTGTTTGTCGTTGTTGATCAGCACCATTTCGATGGAGTAGGCGATCTTGCCGTTGGGCACTTCGCTGGTGTCCTGCTGCAAGTCGAAGCTGAAATCCCCCGTGAAGAGCTGCTTGCTGGTGAGGGTGTAAGTCGTGCCGGCTTTAAGCGGCAGCTTGAGTCCATCGGCGGTGAAAGCGGAGGCGGGAATGTCGGTGGTGTAGGCGTTCGCGTCATTCTTGGTCAGATCGAAAGGGACCGCAGACCAGTCGGCCTTCGCCGTGCCGGCGGCAAACAGCAGCAGAAGGCAGAAGGTGACAAGGTGACAGGGTGACGAGGTGACAGGGTGAGAAGATTGGGGCAATTTGTAATACTTGTTAACATGTATATAATTGTTCATTTTTTCGCCTTGTCACCCCTTCACCTTGTCACCTTGTCACTTCGCCGTGGTGATTTCATACGTCTTGATCTGCCACTGTGTGAATTCGCCGGCGTTAAAGGTTTTGCCGATCATGGCGACTGGCTGTCCGTTCGCCGTGACCTTCGCATTGGGGAATTGCAACGTCACGGAAGCGGTCTCGGCTCCCTCCGCGGCCAGCAGCAGAATGCTCTTGCCGTCGCCGCCATCAAAATACGTCCCGTGTACCCCGGGCGATGAGGTCGTGAAACAGCCCTCTACCGGCAGCATGTCCGATGCGATGCGGAACCCTTTCGCGGGGAGTTGGCGGGTGAGTTTCCACCATGCGTCGTGCTGACGATCCTTCGGCGGCCAGAGAATGATCGGCGTATCGCCATGCATTGCGGCCAAGGCGGTCAGGTCCGGCGTTAACGAATCGACGATCGGCGAAAGTCCCGCGGCACAGCGGCTGCGGAGCATGTATCGCCTGTCCTCATTACCGCGATACGGGTCGTTCTTCAGCGGTGCATGCAGGTCGAATTCCGCGAAGCTCAGCAGCGTACCGCCGGGCGCGGCATCTTCGCCGATCAGGAATCCGCCGCGGCCGACAAGGTCACGCAGCTTTCGCATGCAGATCGCGAATGAGGCGGCGTTGGCGCGGAACGGGCCGTCGGTCTTGAAGGAGATCGGCTCGCCGTCCAGCGTGAATTCTTCCTGGGTCGGGGCGTTGGCGAGGAATGAGACGTTTTTCACCAGCAACCCGTCGCGCCCCCCCCCCTCCTTCTGGAAAACCTTGGTGAACCAGTTGGTGTCGGTGAGCAGCGAGCGAAGGTCGCGTGCATCGACAGTGATGCCGATCCGCATGCCCGCATCATGCGCTGCCTTCACCGCCGCGGCGGTCTGTGCTCCGTCCGTACGCCACGTGGAGCCGAGAATCAGCGTATCGCAGCCGTCCGCCG
>WQYP01000031.1 GCA_009781185.1 Phycisphaerales bacterium
GAGTTCACGCTTTAGAGCATTTTTCATGTGGTCGTGGCGTGATGACATGCGCAGGAAGCGAGAGCCAAAAGCCCCGCATTGCCATGCGGGGCTCCAAAACGCTACGGGCGAGTGAAAAATGCTCTAGCGTGTTCTTCCCCATGGTACGTTCAAGCGTGAACTCCGGGAGGTTACACGATGTCACGGAATAAAAATAAAAACACGGAATCGAATCGCCGGTATCACGACCGTGTTGCTGCTCGGTACGACTCGATTTACGACGATGCGTATTGGGAGTTTCACGACCGCATCACATGGAATCATCTCAAGGCGTTTCTGCCGCGGGACACGTCGGCGTTTGTCATGGACCTCGGCTGTGGCACCGGCAAATGGGGCCTCAAACTGCTCAAAGTCGGTTATCCTACAACTTTCTGCGACCTCTCCACCAACATGCTGCTGGAGGTTCACAAGAAATTGGAGGACTGGAAGGGTCAGCCGGACCTCTCCGGCAAAGCCGCCCGCGCAACCGTCCAGCAAGCCGACGCCATCGACCTGCGAGCCTTCCCCGCGGACCACTTCGACCTGATCACCGCGATGGGCGATGTCGTCTCGATCTGCGACGACCCCGGCAAATGCCTTTCCGAAGTCCATCGCCTCCTCAAGCCCGGCGGCACGTTCGTCTTCACCGTCGACAACCACCTCGCCGCGATCGATCACTTCATCACCAGCGGAAACCTGCAAGCCCTGACCGCCTTCATACGCACCGGCAAAACCGAATGGCTCACCAAAAACATCGACGAACGCTTCCGCGTCAAAATGTTCACCCCCAGCCAGATTGATTCCCTCACCCGCGGCAAAGGCTTCGAAATCCTCTCCCACATCGGCAAAACAGTGATCCCCGCCAGATTAAATCGCAAACTCTTCGAGGTCAACAACGCCGTAGAAACACTGGTGGAATTGGAAACACTGTTGCAGCGGGACCCCACCGCCGCCAGCCGAGCCAGCCATCTCCAACTCGCCGCCATGAAGAAGCCAGAAGCCAGTAGCCAGAAGGTTTCCATCTTGCGGCTTATTCCAAACTTCTGACTTCTAGCTTCTGGCTTCTGGCTTCTGGCTTCTTTCGAATCAGCGGCAGCACGCAATCAACCATCTGCTCTTCTCGCATGAGCCCGGCGTTGAGCGTGATATGGAACAGCCCGGCGTGCAGCGGCGTGTGCGGCCAATATTGCCGGTAAAACGAATCGCGTCCCGCATCCAGATTCTCCACCATTGCCCGCGCATGTGATTCAGAAAGGTTATGCTTTTTAGCCATGGTGCGAACGCGATATTCCAGCGGCGCCACCAGCCGCACATGCACACCGCCGGGCATGTCGCGTGTCATGAAAACCGAGCCCAACCCGACCAGCAGCACATGCCCAGCCTCCGCCAAAGCACGAACCGTCTCAGCCACACGCCGAAAGACCGCAAGTTCGCTGGGCTGATTGTCGGTATGACTCAGTCCTCCAAAGAACTCCCCGATCCACGTATGGCTGGAATGCTGCAGCGAATCAATCAGGCCCGCAGAAAGATGATGATCCCTGGCAATCCGTTCAACCAGTTCGCGATCAAGGCATTGCCAAGGAGGAGGGGGTTGCGTCTCGTTTAGCGAGCCCAGGCGTGCTTCCGCGTATTCCAATCCGTTGAGCCGCTCGGCCAGGAGCGTCCCCAGCGTATAACCCCCTGCGCCGGCCTGACGGCTGATCGTGACAAAAGGCCATGTCCTCGCTCCCCCCCCTCCTCCTCCGGCCCGACCCGCACGTCGCCCAACGCTTCGCAGAGATCCCACCACATGGTGAAGATCGGTTTGAATATGGCCAGCCACCATGACGCACCTCGCTTCATTCTATGCACGGGAATTAGCCACAGGAAGACAGGATGAAAACTCGAAATTCGAAGTTCGAAATTCGAAACAAGCTCGAAGTTCGAATGTTCAAATGACCAAAACCACTGAAGCCACGACTGTTTCGAATTTGGAATTTTGGACTTTGGATTTGATTCGAGTTTCGCATTTCGAACTTCGAGTTTTTAACCTCTATCCGTATTACTATCGCGCAACTTCTTTCTATTCTGACAAAATTGACCACGAAGACACGAAGTACACGAAGACCCACGAAAAAAAGAATGAAATCATTTTCGTGGGTCTTCGTGTGCTTCGTGGTTGGGTTGCGGCTCTGCCGCGCCGTGTGCATCCGTGGCCATTCACTTCAGCGCGATCGCTTGCGAAACAGGCGGCGAGGCAGGGATTTCAGGAAGTTCCAGGCGGCACAGAAACGCAGGCGGATTTGCAGTTGGTGAAGCTGCATATCGTCGGGAGCAATATCGAAAGCCTCGCGGAGCCAGAAGCGGGCGCGGGTGAAATCTTTCTTCGACATATAGGCAAGCGCCAGATTGTGCATCGCCAGCATGTACTTGGGCTGGATGCGAAGCGCCAGTTTCGCCTGTTCGATTCCTTCGTCGATGCGTCCTGCCATCAGCAGTGTCACGCCGAGGTTATGCCGTGCGGCAGCGTTCTGCGAGTTCAGCGAGAGCACCCGATGATACGCGGTCTCCGCCGCCAGCAACTGCCCCAGGTCCATGAACAGGTTGCCCAGTTCCAGCAGCGTCTGTTCGTCGCTGGTCTGCTGCGCCAGTTCGCAGTTGGCGTGGAACAGCGAGCCCGAATGGTCGCCGCGCTGACGATAAATCTGCGCGATCTTCAGATGTGCCACCGGATAAGCCCGATCGATCTGCAGCACCCGGCGGAACTGCTCCAAGGCGTCGTCCAATGCCTCCTCTCCCCCTCTCCCCCTCTCCCCCTCTCCCGCTCCCTCGTTCATTGCCAGCGCCCCCAGGTGGTAGTGTGCCGTGCATTCGTCCGGCGAAAGTTCCAGCACTTGCCGGAACTTTTCCGCAGCCGCGTCGAACTGCCCCATCTCAATCAGCAACTCTCCCAAATCTAAAAGCACGTCCAAATCGCCCGGACTCGAGCGAAGTTCCTCGATGAAATGCGTACGAGCTTCGGAGAGTTGTCCCTTCGCCCAGTGTGCGTCAGCAATGCGGGCATGCACCTGCGAATGTTCCGGAGCTATTTCCAGAACCTGCTGCCAACACCAGAGCGCCCGGTCAAAAAGTCCGCGAGCGAAAAGCGAATGCCCAATGTTGTAATAGCAGATCGGGCATTTTTCCTTGTACTGTCGAGCCAGGAAAAACATCTCCTCCGCTTTTTCGTGGTCCCCCTTCTCCGCGTAAGAAACAATGCGATTGCAGTAGCTCGGCTCATACGCCGGATCGATCGCCTCCACCCGCTGAAAAAATCCGATCGCCTCATCAAAATTTCCGGCACGATTGCAGTCGTGCCCCATCGCGGTCAATATCTCCACATCCTCCGGCTCCATTTCCAGCGCGAGCCGATAGGCCGCGATCGCATCGTCAAAACGATCCAACGCATCGTAAGTCAGGCCCAGATTGAAGTACCAGGACGCGTTATAGGGATTGATGGCGATAGCCGCCTGCAGTTCGTGCAGCGCTTCCTCCAACCGTCCGCGTTCATAAAGCTCGTGCGCTTTTTCCACGCGACTTTCCGCATCGTCCCATTCTGTCATGAACGCCGTACTCCGATTCGCTCATTGGATGCTATCAAACTGACGTGCACAATGGAAGGGCAAGCTCAACCGTCAAGTCGTTAAATCGTGAAAACGACTTGACGACTTAACGACTTAACGACGCCTTATGGCATCCAAGTTGCGTCACTATTTTGTTGAGGAGGCTGGCTGCGCAAAAGAGAATGTGGACCAAAAAAGGAGAATCACTGTGGGAAGCAAACGCGGATTTTCTTCGATGGACCCGATCAAGCAGCGAGAGATTGCCAGCAAGGGCGGCAAAGCGGCTCATCAAAAAGGCACCGCCCATGAGTTCACGCCTGAAGAGGCCCGTGTCGCGGGTAAAAAAGGCGGCGCAGCCTCACGTGAACGGCGTACCAGGTCAAAGGCGATGCCAGGCGATATGGAGAAGCCGGAAGCCAGAAGCCGAGAGCCAGAAGAAATGCAACATTCGAAGGACGAATGACGAATCACATGCGAATGAGGAGCCGAAGTACTAATTGGGCCAGGTCGGCAAATTCCGCCGCGTTGCTCACGGAGTCGGGCACGGGCTGTTGCGTCAGCGGCGGCCGGGTATGCCAGTCCATACTGACCATCGCCACTTTTTCACGCAGGCTCACGATCTGCGGATCGCTGCTCGTGGCCAACTCGAAATACAACCGGCGCAGCAGATGCAGTTCCCCCGTATCCAGCCAGATGCGATCGCACTGTTTGCAACGATCGACCATCACCGGAATCATCTGCTGGTAACGATCCTTCCGCATCATTTTCTCGCACTCCGGACAACGTAGCGGCTTTTTGCTGTCGGACTCCGCAACGATTGCCGCAAGATCCGCCAGCGGCGATTGCTCGGATTGATCCGCATTGACGGCTTGGGCTTCAGACTCTGGAACTGCCGCGGGAACGCTGGCGGGGTCAGGAGTCTTGACGCCGGCTTGTTGCACATCGAGCCGCAAACGCCGGAGCATCGCTACCGCAGGCATCCAGTGACCGAAGCAGTTCGGACACGTATGCCCACGAAGCCCTTCCTCTTCGGTACGCGTCATCGGAACAAAACAAACAGGACAGCGGGGCATAGACACCTCCGGAATGTCACCGGCCGTGCGCAGAAGAAATGAACCAGTCGCGCACAGCCTACAGTTTACCACAAATTCACCATTTGCACCCCCCCTCGCTTGGATTTTCATGGCAAAACGATAATGATTGCAGGAAAGCACCCCGGAGTTCACGCTTCAGCGTGTTTCGCAGAGGAGCCCTGCATGGTAATGCGGGGCTTTGGCATCCTTAGGAGCTTGATGGCATTGACGAGAAACGCAATCCGAAACGGCTTGGCCGTAACAATACTGATGATAGGAACCGGACTCTTACTGACAGCGTGTGGAAAAGACGCCCAGACCGTCCCGACCACTCAAGCCAGCTCTCCGCCATCCGTGCCGGTGAAAGTCCGCGTCGCCGAGTCACGCGGCCTGCAACGAACCGTTCGCGTCGTCGGCAACCTCGCCGGGCTCGAGACCGCAACACTCAGCAATCGCGTGACCGGGACCGTCGAGAAGGTCTATGTCGATGTTGGCGATCGTGTCAAGCCCGGCGCAACGCTTCTGCAAATCGATCCCACGCGATTCCAATTCTGGTTCGCCGAGGCCGAAGCAGCCCAGCAGGAAACCCTCGCCATGCTCGGCATCAAGGACGTCCCGGACAACTCGTTTGACGTCAACCAGACCGCTCCGGTCAAAAAGGCACAGGCCGAGCTCGATAACGCCAAGAGCAAGCTCGACCGCCAGAAACCTCTCTTCGAGCAGGGCACGATCAAATATTTCGAATTCTTCGACACCGAGTCCGCCTACAAAGTCGCCCAGAGCGGCCTGGAAACCTCTCGCGATTCCGCTCGTTCCCTCGTCAACAGAGCCCGACGGGAGCGAGCGGAAATCGACGTCAAAAAGAAAGATCTCGAAGAGACCGTCATCCAGGCCCCCAACGGCCTCACCCCCGACGGCATCCGCGTCGAAAGCTATTCCATCACCTCACGCAAAGCCAGCGTCGGCGAATATCTCCGCGAAGGCACCGCACTCTTCTCCCTCGTCGCCGACGACAAATTAAAACTCCAGGCCAGAGTCCCCGAGCGTTTCCTCGGTAAGGTCACCATCGGCGAAAAAGTCACCTTCCGCATCGAAGCTTATCCGGCCGAGACGTTTGAAGGCACCGTGCATCGCATTGAGCCGACAGTCGACCAGACCAATCGCACGTTTTTAATCGAAGCGTTAGTGGAGAACGCCGCGAAGTATCAAGGCCGCCTGAAACCCGGCTCCTTCGTGCAAGGCGAAATCCTCACCGGTATCGACCCCAACTGCATCATGGTCCCACTCGAAGCCATCGCCAGTTTCGTCGGCGTCAACAAAATCTACGTCGTACCGCCAGCCTTCGGCTCTGCCGGGGGTTCGACCGGCATGAACGCTCAAGTGCATGCCATCGAGGTCACCACCGGCCAACAAGATGGCTCCTGGATCGAGATAAAACTCGCCCCCGGCGAAAAACACCAACTCAACCCCGGCGACCGCGTCGCCATCGACGGCCTTACAAAACTCGTAGACGGCGCCCACGTGGAAATTAACGAATGACGAAATGGGGAAATTCGAAACTCGAAACTCGAAACTCGAAATTCGAAGCAAATTCAAATGTTCAAAATTCGAAGGACGAAACAAATCCGGTTGATCGAAATATGAATGACGAAATAGAGGTAAATATAATGGATGGATTGCAGAATAAGAGGTCCGAGGATGATGGTGGAGCGAAACGGTATGATTTGGAAGAGCGGACAGCGGTGTTTGGGGAGAATGTTGTCCGGTTTGCAAAGAAGATTCCTTGTACGGCGGTAAATGAGAGATTGATTCGGCAGTTGGTTGCGTCCGGCACAAGTATCGGGGCGAACTACAATGAAGCCAGTGATGCGGAATCGAAGAAGGACTTTCGACACAAGATCGGGATTTGTCGCAAGGAATCGAAGGAGACGAAATATTGGTTACGGATGATTGCATCGTCCGAGCCACAATTGCGAGATGAGGCGGCTACGATGTGGCAGGAAGCAAAAGAGTTGAATCTGATTTTTGGCGCAATACGCCGCCAAAGCGATGGCGTATAAGTTTCGGAGGTTTTGAATTTTGAATTTTGAACATTTGAGTTTGATTCGAGTTTCGAATTTCGAGTTTCGAATTTCTTTGGGTGTTTCATGACCTTGCCCGAGTTATGCATCAAACGCCCCGTCTTCACCACGATGCTGATTTTATTACCGGTGGTTCTGGGTATCGTCGGTTTCATGCGGATGGGCGTGGACCTGTTTCCGAACATCGATTTGCCGATCGTGTTCATCACGACCACGCGTGCCGGCGCTTCGGCCGAGGAGATGGAGACCGGCGTCACCAAGAAAATCGAGGAAGCCGTCAACACCCTCGCCGGCGTCGACGAGCTCAGCAGCACCAGCAAGGAAGGCATCAGCACCGTCAGCGTTCGCTTCCTCCTCGAAAAGAACCGCGACGTCGCCCAGCAGGAAGTCCAGAGCAAGATCAACGCCATCATCAGTCAGCTCCCCAGCGGCACCGACACGCCGATCATCGACAAGCTCGACTTCGACGCCGCCCCGGTCATGTCCATCGCCGTCAGCGGCACCCGTTCGCTGCGTGAAGTGACCGAAATCGCCGACAAACAAATCTCGCAAAGCCTCTCCAGCCTCCCCGGCGTCGGCAGCGTCATCCTCACCGGCGGCCTCAAACGCGCCATCCAAATCACCGTCGATACCGACAAACTCCGTGCCTACAACCTCGGCATCAACGACGTCCGAGCCGCCCTGGAAAACCAGAACCTCGAACTCCCCGGCGGCCGCGTCGACCAAAACTCCCGCGAACTCACTCTCCGCACCATGGGCCGCATTTCCGACACACGCGATTTCAACCAGATCATCATCACCTCCATCGCCGGCCACCCCATCCGCATCTCCGACGTCGGCCAAGCCGCCGACAGCGTCGAAGAACCGCGAAGCCTTGCCCTGCTCGACGGCCGCAACACCGTCAACCTGACCGTCCAAAAACAATCCGGCACCAACACCGTCACGGTGATCGAAACCGTCAAGGAGCGTCTCAAGGAACTGAAACCCCTGCTCGCTGCCGAAGGCCGCGGCGACATCGAAACCGAAGTCATCCGCGACCAGAGCCGTTTCATCAAAGCCAGCATCCACGAAGTCGAAAAGCACCTCGTCCTTGGCGCCATCCTCGTCTCCCTGACCATTCTGCTATTCCTGCGTGACTGGCGAACTATGATCATGGCCGGCATCGCCATCCCCGTCTCCATCATCGGCACTTTCATGGGCATGTACATGCTCGGATTCACACTCAACAACATCACCATGTTGGCGCTCGTGATGGCCGTCGGCATCGTGATCGATGACGCCGTCGTCGTCCACGAAAACATTTTCCGCTGGATGGAAGAAAAAGGCCTTTCCGCCTGGGACGCCGCCCTGGGCGCCACCAAAGAAATCGCCCTCGCCGTCATGGCCACCACCTTTTCCCTTGTCGTCATTTTCCTCCCCATCGCCTTCATGTCCGGCATCATCGGCCGTTTCTTCCAAAGCTTCGGCCTCACCATGGTCATCGCCATCATGGTCTCGCTGCTGATCAGTTTCACACTCACCCCCATGCTCTGCTCCCGCTTCCTCCGCCTGAGCGCCAAAGCCAAAGCCGCCAATCAGAGCCGCGACCGTCAGGGAGCGACCCGCTCTCCCGACGCCTTACCGCACGGTCGCTCCCTGACGGTCGCGGCTCTGATAGCCAACCCCCACCGTGGCGGTGTCTACGGGTGGATCGCCGAAAAACCCTATCTCGCCACCCTCCGCTGGTCCCTCCGCCACCGCTGGGTCATCGTCCTCGCCGCAATCTTCGTAGTCATGTCGCTGTTTCCATTCCCCATCGGCAAATGGCTCGCTCGCGGCGACCCCGCACGCGCCCAGTCCCTCCAATGGGCCAACTACCCCGGCATCGTCAGCTTCCTCGGCACCGACTTCGTCCCCAACGACGACCAAAGCGAATTCGAAGTCTCCATCACCACTCCCGCCGGTTACACTCTTGAGCGTTCTCGTGCACTTTTTGAGCAGATCGCAAACGAATTACAGCAATATCCGGCCGTTACGCATACGCTTGTGAGCATCGGCGACACCACCGGCAAGCTCACCCGCGCCACCGGCGACGTGACCCAAGGCACCATCTACGTCGCCATGATCCCGCTCCAGGACCGTGCCAAAGCCGGTTTCAAAGGCCTCTCCCAATTCGACCTCATGTCCCGCGCCCGCGACCTGCTCAAAAAATACCCCGACCTCCGCACCGGCGTGAACAACCCCGCCGCCATCGCCACCAGCTTCGCCAACGCCGACATCGAGTTCACCATCAGCGGCCTCGACCTCGACGGACTCCAAACCACCGCCGATCGCATCATCGCCAAAATGCGCCAAATCCCCGGCCTCACCGACGTCGACACCACCACTCCCGAACGCAACCCCGAACTCCGCGTCAACATCGATCGCATCCGCGCAAAAGAACTCAACCTCGACATCCGCACCATCGCCGCCTCGCTCTCCAACCTCGTCGGCGGACAAGTCGTCAGCGACTACAAAGACGACCTGAACGGCGAGCAATACGACGTCTGGCTCCGCGCCTCCCTCCCGTACCGTAACACCCGCGAAGCGATCGAAAACGCCACCATCGCCTCTCCCACCGCCGGCCTCGTCCAGCTCTCCAACGTCGCCACCCTCGTCGAAGCCCGAGGCCCCGCACAAATCGACCACTTCCAACGCCAACGCAAAATCTCCATTATCGCCAACACCGGTGACTACGACAAAGAAAACCAATTCCTCTTCTTCAAATGGCGCCAGCGAGCCAAAATGCCCACCGGTTCCGCTGTCGCCGCCATCGAAAACGCCATCGCAGAACTCCGAGCCACCCCCGTCACCGAAGGCGGCATCAGCGAAGCCTACACCGTCGATTTCCTCGGCAAAGCCAAAACCATGACCGAAAGCCTCAACGCATTCTTCGTCGCATTCCTCCTTTCCTTCCTCTTCATGTACATGATCCTCGCCGCTCAATTCGAAAGTTTCGTGCATCCCATCACCATTCTTCTGGCCGTCCCGTTGACGATTCCATTCGCCATCCTCTCCCTGATCCTCCTCAACCAGTCGCTGAATCTCTTCGCGATCATCGGCACCTTCCTCCTCTTCGGCGTCGTCAAGAAAAACGGCATCCTCCAGGTCGACTACACCAACACCCTCCGCCGCCAGGGCCACACCCTCCACAACGCCGTCCTCGAAGCCAACAAAACCCGTCTCCGCCCGATCCTCATGACCACCTGCATGCTCGTCGCCGGCATGATCCCCATCGCCCTCGGCCAAGGCGACGGCGCCGCCAGCCGCGCCTCCATGGCCAAAGTCATCATCGGCGGTCAATCCCTCTCACTCCTCCTCACCCTCCTCGTCACCCCTGTCGCTTACACCCTCTTCGACAATCTCGCCCAACTCTTCCGCCACAAAAGTAACGCGGGCATCCTGCTCGCCGTACCGCAGGCATCTTGCCCGCAACCCAAGCAAGAAACGGCATCCTCCTCTATTTAGCCAGCGGGCTTGCCCGCCGTTCGATCGGAAATGTGGAAAATATAGCGATCCTGCTCTGTCTCAATCCTCCGCTATTTGATCATCAGAGCCGCGACCGTAAGGGAGCGACAGGCGTGATTTCCACACGCTTACACGGGTCGCTCCCTTACGGTCGCGGCTCTGATAGAGGGTTGAGACAGAGCATAGCGATCCCACTTTGCGGGCTGGAGACGCTGCCCCGCCCCGCGGCACCTCCCCCCAAAAAAATCAAAAATCAAAAATGATTTTGCATTCTCGCCCCAATAGCGTTTCAATAGGGATATTCTGATCCATAACGGAGTACATCATGCGAATCTTGGCAGGGATGATTGCGGCAGCGGTCTTGGCCGTCACGTACGAAACGGCTGGCGCGCAGGTCATTGTTGCTCCGCCCGCAGCCGTATCACCTCCTGCCGCCGCGTCGCCGGAGCAGGCGCAGGACGCTCTGACCATGAACGCTCTCTTGGGCTTTATCAATTCCGAGCCGGTCTTCGTGCACGACATGCTCCGTCCGATCGACGAGAACCTCCGCAACATCGCCCTCGATTCCAAGGGCAACCCCGCGGTCTTTCGAGACATGGCCGGGAAACTCATCGAGACCCAACTTAGGAACTACGTCTCCCACATCCTCCTCACCACCGCCGCCAAGACCGCCCTTACCGAAGATGACAAGGCAAGAGTCGACATATTAATGAACAAGTACAAAGCCGACCTGATCGCCAAGTACGGCGGATCAGAATCGATGGCCGACCAGGCCCTCAAAGCGGAAGGCTCATCGGTCGACAAGGTGCTCAAGGACAGCCGCCGAGACCTGACCGTGGACATCTACCTTAGCAAAACATTACGTCGCAAGATCGTCATCACGCGTGACATGGTGCTCAACAATTACCAGAAGTCGCCGGAGCGATGGCAGCAGCCCGCGGAAATCGAACTCTTCACGATCACGCTCCCGGTCAGTCGCCAACTGCCCCGAGAACCGGGGGGAGGGATCAACGGCGTGCAGGGCAACCCGATCAAAAATCCCACCGCCGACCAGATCAAGAACGCCCAGTTCGCCACGGTCACGGAGGCTCTCAAGCTCATCACCAAACTGAAAAACGGCGTCAGCTTCGCCCAGATGGTCGAGGACTATCAATCGCACGACGAAGCCGCCGACAAAGGCGGACGCACGCCGCACGTGCTCAGAAGTTCCATGCGAAACGAAAAACTGGCCAATTACATCTTTTCCCTGCCGGCCAACACCGTGGGCAGCGACCCCCAAGTGGTCAAAGGTTCCGACCAGACCGGCTTATCCGTGGTGATCGTAAAAGTCGGCGAAAAGAAAGAAGCACGCACGATTTCCTTCGCCGAGGCTCAGAAGCAAATCGAACAGGAACTGCAGACTTCGCAGTACAACAACCTTTTCCAGGATTACATCATGTCGTTGTACAAAACGGCCGCGATCGAACGCGTCGATCGCATGGCCGACGTAGCCCTCGATGTTGCCGTCGCTCGCTACTTGCAACCCAAGCAATAACCGGAGTTCACGCTTCAGCGTGCCCTAACGACTTGACGAGGTGCATGACATTAGACGGCCATCTGACTCGTAAAATTCGTGGTGGGGTTCATGGTGCCCGAAGAGTTTAGCCGCGAGCCGACAGGCGAGCGTTTTCCACGCATTTTACGACTTTCACCAATTTTACGAATTGTACGATTTCGACTAGAATGCCTCACTCGCCCACGTAGGCTGAAATTGTCGCGTTTTTTCAAAGATAGGATGCCATTATGCCACTGATGACCACCAAGCCGATGTTCGATCTCGCTTACGCTGGCGGTTTCGCCATCGGAGCCTTCAACGTGAACAACATGGAACTGGCCCAGTCGATCATCGACGCGTGTGCCAAGGAGAAGAGCCCCTGCATTCTGCAGATTTCCAAGGGTGCCCGCAAATACGCCAACATTCGTTATCTCAAGGCGATCATCGACGCCGCTGTTGCCGAACACCCGGAAATTCCCATCGCCATCCACTGCGACCACGGCGACACCGTCGAGCTCATCAAAACCTGCTGCGACGACGGCTACACCTCCGTCATGATCGACGGCTCCCACCACGAGTACGAAGAAAACGTCAAAGTCACCAAACAATCCGTCGATTACGCCCACGCCGTCGGCGTCGTCGTCGAAGCCGAACTCGGCATGCTCGGCGGCATCGAGGAAGACGTCGTCGGCATGGACGCCCACGAATACGAGAAAAACATCGAAAAATTCCTCACCGACCCCCAGCAGGCCGCCGACTACGCCAAACGTACCGGCATCGACTCTCTCGCCGTCGCCATCGGCACCAGCCACGGCGCCTACAAATTCAAACACGACGCCAAGCTCGCCTTCAATCGCGTCGAAGAAATCATGAAAACCTGCCCCGGCCTCCCGCTCGTCATGCACGGCAGTTCCTCCGTCCCACAAGAATTCATCGACCTGGTCAACAAATACGGCGGCAAAATGCCCAACGCCAAAGGCGTCCCGGAAGACCAGATCCACCTCGCCGCCACCAAGTACGGCGTCTGCAAAGTCAACATCGACACCGACCTTCGCCTCGCCATGACCGCCAAGATCCGCGAAGTCTTCGCCACCAAGCCCGCCGAATTCGATCCCCGCAACTACCTCGGCCCCGCCCGCGAGGCCATCACTGCCATGGTCCAACGCAAACTCCACGTCCTCAACTCCGCCGGCAAAACCGACGCCGTCATCGCCCAATGGAAAAAGCTCGGTTCCCCAATGCCCAAGTTCTACAAATAACGTGGAGTTCACGCTTTAGCGTGTTCACCCCCCGAGCCCCGCATGGCCATGCGGGGCTTTTTTTGTGTGCCGAGCATGTTCAATTGATCGGAGTTGCAAGTCCTCAATCCAACCAGATGGAGGTGAAGACCTGATGGAGGTGAAGGGTCGCGAGCTCGCCATGCCAGCATTACTACCACTGAACGGTATGTTCACCGCCGCCCAGAGGATGAGAGACGGGTTGTCGACGCTCATGGAAGCCAGTGCGCTGCACTGGCGCATGCACAAGATGGCACAGTTAGGGACTTGTTGGCACAAAAAGACACAATAGACGAGTTTGGCAAGTGGATACCGAGGGAGCTGGCCAACAGCCAAAACATAGCGAAAAATATGGGAATTTCGGTGGGGAAGAGCGACTACGCTGGGCGGGAATCGAACCCGCAACCTTCGGCTTCGGAGGCCGACGCTCTATCCAATTGAGCTACCAGCGCGGAACGCCAAAACAAATACTCTATCGTTTCCGCGGAGAGAGGTCAAAGAGGTGAAGTTTGAAGTTTTTTCAGGGAAATGGTTTTGCTCGTCCAGTATACGCTGCTGATAGCGCCCTGCGAATTGTCGATGATCATTTCAAGGGCGGCCTGGGAAGTCATGTGGATTCTTTGTCGCTCGCCGGAATGAAACAGGATTTCGCCTGTGCCGGCATAGTCGGGGTTCTCGAAAATATCGGCTGGGTAATCGTACCACCAGTAACCGAGCTGCTGCTCGTGATGATCGTCGAGTCTTCGCGTGAGTTCGCCGTTTTCTTTGAAATGGAAAGTGAAGCTGCCGTCGGTCCAGAGGCCGCGAGCTTGTATGGCAAACGGTCCGGTGGGAATGCCGGTGCTGAGGGGTTTGTTGCCATGAGTCAGGTCGATGACGGGTTGCCGCTGGCCTTGGGTGAAGTGTTCGTTCAGGGTGAATAGTTTTTTGCCGCTTGTATAGATGGCGGCTTTTACAACAGTGGATTGATGTATAGTAAAGCTGTCGGTATATCGCAGAGAAGTTTGATCCGGCTCGGTTAAGTCGATTGTATAGAATATGTCAACGATCGAAGAGGTGGATGTGTTGAAGAGAAGTTCTTTGACTGCGATGGAGACGGCGGTGGTTGTTTTGAAGATTTTTTCGCCAAGGATGGCGCCGGCTGTTATTCGGATGTCGTTTTGGGTTTCCGTTGTGCGGACGGTGAGGGCGCACAGGCCGTTGAAAGCTGTGCGCGTGGTGGCTTTCAGGCTGGTCAGATCGATCGGGTTTCCGTTTTCGGTCCCAATCAATTCCACGCCGTCTACGTGAAAATAGATGGCGTTTTCCGCGTGAGGGACCATCACGCCTTTGGCGTCGCAGACGGCGCAATCGATCTGAATGGTAGACTTTCCGTCGAACACCGGCGTTTCGACGTCCGCGGTCAAGCGAATATCTTTCATTTCGCCCGCGGTTCTCTGCGTTTTTCGGCAGACTTCTTTTCCGTGCATCAATCCCATTGCGGTCAGTTCGCCTGGGGCATATGGCACGTCCCACTGAAGATGCCGCCGGCCTTCCCGCATCTGCTTTCCAAGGCTTTTACCGTTTAGAAAAAGTTCGGCGGCCTCGCAGTTTGTATAGATCCATACAGGGATTACGTTTTTAGGCGAAAGAGTCGGATGCGTCCAATGCGGGAGTAAATGTATCATTGGGCTGGTGTGCGGGTCGGTCCACATGCTTTGGTAGAGATAATAATGATCTTTGGGGAAGTTGGCGGTGTCGATGACGCCGCTCTCGCTTTTGCGGGAGGGCCAGCCTGGGCTTTCGCCGTAGTAGTCGATGCCGCTCCAGCGGAATTCGCCGCAGAGGTAAGGCGTGTTTTCCGCGATGTTCCAGGAATCTCTGGCGCAGACGCGTACGCCGGCGTTATCGTAGCTGGAGCGGAAATGAAGATTGCCATCGGTGAAGATTTCGTTTTCTGTGAGGTTTGGGATTTCGATTCTGGGGAGATTTTTGTCTCGCCACCATGTTTGTGTGCGGTAAAAACCGCGTGTTTGGGAAGTATGCGGTGCCTCTGTTGCGATCATTAGCTGGAGAGGCCTGCGTTTGTGATCGTCGGCGTAGATGAAGCAGGCGCCGCCGCCGTCGTTGTAGCCGGCAATGTCGAGGAGTGCCCGGTTGGCATCGGATCTTTGCGAGACGCTGGCAATGCCGCAGGTGCAGGGGCGGGTGGGGTCGAGCGTGTGGAAAATGTCGAGCAGCTTTTTTGTGGTGTCGGTCTCGATGGAGTGGACTTCGTTGCCGATGCTCCAGATGACGACGCAGGGATGGTTGCGGTCGCGTTTGATGAAGTCTTCGATGTCCTGTTTATACCACTCGTTGAAGTATAGTCCGTAATCGTGAGCCGCTTTTTTGACATCCCAGCCGTCGAATAGTTCGTCCATGACGAAAAAGCCCATGCGGTCGCAGAGGTCGTAAAATTCGGGAGCGAAAGGGTTGTGTGCGGTGCGGATGGCGTTGCAGCCCATGGATTTGAGCAGGGATAGTCTTTTGCGGAGTGTGGTTTCGGGTACGGCGGAGCCAACGACGCCGCCGTCGTGGTGCAGGCAGACGCCTTTGAATTTGTAAGGAGTGCCGTTGAGGAAGAATCCTTTGTGTGGGATGAAGTCGGTTTTGCGGATGCCGAAGGGGGTGGAAATGGAGTCGATTGTGATGCCGTTTGATTGGATTTCGATTTGCAGTTCGTACATGTGCGGGATTTCGGGGGACCAGAGTTTGGGATTTTTAATTTCGAGACAGTGTGAGAAAGTTGTTTCGCCCTCGGCGACTCTCTCCTCATGACACGCTGAAGCATGAACTCCGTGGTGGCACGCTGAAGCGTGAACTGCGACTATTTGGGGTTTGCCGGTTTGGTTCAGGAGGGTTGCTTCGTAATGGATGACGGCTCGGTCGGTGGATACTTCGGGGGTTGTGATGTAGACGCCGTGGTGGGCGATGCAGAGTTTGGAGGTTTCGGTGAGCCAGACGTTGCGGTAAATGCCGCAGCCGTTATACCAGCGGCTTTGGGACTGGTTGCTGCAGTCGACGCGGACGGCGATGACGTTGAGGCCTTCGGTCAATGCGTTGGTGATGTCGTAAGCGAAGCTGATGTAACCGTAGGGGCGTTTGCCGATGAGTTTTTCGTTGATCCAGATTTCGGAGTTCATGAAGATGCCGTCGAATTCGATTAAGACACGGCGATTGAGGGTTTCTTTGGTGATGTTGAAGACTTTGCGGTACCAGCCGATTCCGGTTTTGACGAATCCGCCGTATAGGCCGGAAGGGGCGGTTCGCTCGTAGTCGGCGCCGGCGCTCCAGTCGTGCGGGAGGGTTATTTTTTGCCAGCATTCGTGTGGGAAGTGGATTTCTTTTGCTTCGGGCAAGTCGGATAAGGAGAAATGCCAGTCTTTGTTGAAGGAATAGCGTTTTCTCATATGGTCACCTATCCCGGCTAAAGCCGGGGCTATATGGGTTCATCACCAGACGCGGCACCAGAGGCATTTGAGGTATGCGGATTCTGGACAGTCGGTCATGACGGGGTGGTCGGGTCCTGGGCCGGTGGAGCGGAGGATTTGGACACGGCGATTGGCGAAGCGCGCGGCGCCGCGGAGCATGGCGAAGAATTCTTCCGGGGGGAACAGGCCGGAGCAGGAGCAGGTGACGAATGTGCCGCCGGGTTTGATACAGGAGAGGGCGAGTTTGTTCATGTCGAAGTATTTGCCGCGGCCTTCGAAGAAGTCGTCCTTTGTGGGGATCAGTTTTGGGGGGTCGAGGACAATGACGTCGAATTTGCGGGCGTTGATGAGCGTTTGGCGGAGGTATGGGAATATGTCGGAATGTGCGGTTTCGAAAGTGGAGCGGGGTATTTTGTTGAGGTTGGCGTTTCGTTGGGCGAGAGCGATAGCGTCTTCGTCGAGATCGACACAAGTGACGTGGTGGGCTTTGCCCAGGGTGGCGGCGTAGATGGCGAAACCGCCGGTGTAGGAGCAGAGGTCGAGCACGTCGGCCCCCCCCCCTTGGGTGAATTGGGTGAGGAGGAGTCGGTTTTCGCGTTGGTCGCAGAAGAAGCCGGTCTTGTGGCCGTGGGTGAGGTCGATCTGGAAACGGAGGTTGTTCTCGGTGATGACGGTGGATTTGCGGTCTGCGGAACGTTTGGTCGTGGCGCCGGTGGGGGAACAGCTGGACATGATGAAGCCTTCGGAATCCTGGACGCGTTCGTCGGCACGGGCGAGGACTTCCTTGACGCCGAGGATTTCCTGGAGGGAGGTTTTGATGGTCTCGAGGCGGCGATACATGGGGAAGTTGAAAAGCTCGACGACGGCGTAATCGCCGAAACGGTCGATGATGAGGCCTGGGAGGGCGTCGCCTTCGGCATGGACGACGCGGTAGGCGTTGGTGGCAGGATTTGGGAGGTTGAGTTCCGTGCGGAGCTTGGCGGCGGCGGCGAGGCGGTGGGGGAGGAATGATTCGTCGATGGGCGAGTCGTCGTAGGTCAGCATGCGCAGGCCGATCTGCGATTGCGTTGAGAGGAGCCCGGAACCGAAGCGTTTGGCGTCGCGGTCGTAGACGGCGACGAGGTCGCCATTTTTGGCGGTCGGCGACGTGCGGCCGATCATTTTGCGGAAAATCGCCGGATGAAAAACCGCGTTTCGCAGTTGCACCCAAGGCAGTGTGCCGCCGTGGGTGATGGGGCTCATGCGACCGTGGGATTCGGCAGGGGAAGGGAAGGGGGAGGAGGGGGGACGGGTCAAAATAATCCTCTCATATTTTCTATGCGCGTGAAAACCAAGACTGCATTATACTTCTCTTCATTATACTTGCTTTCATACAAGTCCGCGGAGATCCATTATGATTCATATTATTCGCGTTATTTTCCTTCTGCTGGTCACGACCGTCGCTACGAGCTACCTTTCAGCGACCTTCTCCAAGAGCGTTGTAGCCTGGGTCCTCATGCTCGGTGCGGTTCTCTTGGCGTTCGTGATCATCACCGCGGATGTGCTGATCAAACGCAAGAACCTCTCGATGCTCTCGGGCGTGATGTTCGGTCTGATCGTCGGTATGCTCGTGTCGCTGGGCATCAGCTACCTCATCGAACAGGCGACCAGCATCCTCCTGGACTCGCAGATCAAGTATGAATATGTCTCGCTGATCGAAGGGACCAAACTGCTGCTGTCGCTGATGATCTGCTACCTTGCGGTGTCGTTCATTCTTCAGACGAAGGACGATTTCCGCTTCGTGATACCGTACGTGGAGTTTTCCCGGGCCACCCGTGGTCCGCGTCCGATCATTATTGATACGAGCGTCATCATCGACGGCCGCATCGGCGAGATGGCTTCCACCGGCCTGTTTGAAAGCCCGCTGATCGTGCCGCGATTCGTGCTTAACGAGTTGCAGACCATCGCGGACTCGGGGGATCGGCTCAAGCGTTCTCGTGGGCGGCGCGGGCTGGAGATGCTCGAGAAGCTCAAGGCGATGCCGAAGCTCGAACTGCGATTCTGGGATGGGACGCTCAGCACTTCGCCGGAGACGGAGGGGGTTGATCAGAAGCTGGTGTTGTTGGCACAGCAGGAAAACGGTCGCATTATGACCAATGACTATAACCTCAATAAGATCGCCGGTCTGCGGGGCATCATGGTGATCAACATCAATTCGATCGCGGATGCGGTCAAGCCGGTGGCGCTGCCGGGCGAGACGATGAGAGTGCGGATCGTGAAACCCGGTGAGGGCGTGGCGCAGGGCGTGGGATACCTGGAAGATGGCACCATGGTGGTCGTAGAAGGAGCCCGCGACAAGGTGGGCGTCGAAGTGGACATGGTTGTGACCAATGCGCTCCAGACGGCTGCGGGCAAAATGATCTTCGGTCGCACCGAGAACGGGCCTCTGCAGAGCGCTTCTCCTGTCGCTGCGCGGGCCGCTCGTCATTCATAACTGAGAGCGATCGTTGCAAGTGCGTCGGCTGCGTACCTGACGTCGAGTGCGCTCAGGAATGCTCCGAAACTCAATCGCGTGGTGCCGCCAGTGTCGAGGGTTCCCAGATGGCGATGGGCCAGCGGCGCGCAATGCAGACCTGGGCGGGTGAGGATGCCGAATTCGTTTTCGAGGCGATGGGCCAGTTGCAGCGGATCGATTTCCCCCTCCCCTTTCCTCTTCTTGATGCGGACGCTGAAGACGCCCATTCGGTTTTTGATGCCTTGCGGGCCGAGGAATCGCAGGCCGTCGATGCCGTCGATGGATTCCATGAAGGTACAGCACAACATCTGATCGTGTTGATAGAGGGCGTGAATGGTTTTTTGGAGGACCCATTCGACGCCCGCGGCGAGTCCTGCGATGCCGATGGCGTTGTGGCTGCCGGATTCGAATTTGTCGGGCATGAAATCGGGCTGGATGTCCTGTTCGCTGAGGGAGCCGGTGCCGCCGTGGCGTAGCGGTGTCATCTGTTTTTCCAGGCCCGGGCGAATGTAGAGGGCACCGGTTCCCAGCGGGCCCAAGAGGCCTTTGTGGCCGGGGAAGGCAAGCAGATCGATGTAGTCGGCTTGCACGTCGATGGGGATGTGGCCGGCGGATTGGGCGGCGTCGACGAGGAAGAGGATTTGGGCTTCGCGCGCGATTTTGCCGATCTCGCGGATCGGTTGTACGGTGCCGGTGACGTTGCTGCCGTGGACGACGGCGATCAGTTTGGTGTTCGGGCGAATGGCTTTCTTCACGTCTGCCGGATCGACGACGCAGGTCACCGGATCGACGGCGATGTGCGTGTATTGCACGCCGCCCCCCCCCTCCCCTCTCGATTGCGCCAGCGCGTGGTACGGCCGCAGAACGGAATTATGGTCCATCCACGTGGTCACGCAATGATCGCCGTTCCTCCCCCCCCCTTTGCCGTCCCGCAAGATGCCTTTGATGGCGAGGTTCAAAGCGTCGGTGCAGTTCATGGTGAAAATGAAATGGTTGGGATTTTCGCCGTTGAAGAGGGTGTTGAGTTTTTCGCGGCAGTTCTTGAGCACCTCGGCGGAGGCCCTCGCTTCGGCATAAGCGCCACGCCCTGCGGAGGCTCCGATATGGGTGGCATAATCCACCATCGCCTTGAGTACTTCGGGCGGCTTTGGAAAACTCGTCGCCGCATTGTCCACGTACAACCGCCGCACGCCTCCCCCCCTTGATTCTGTGTTCTGACCTAAGTTCATCACAGCCGATGCACCTCCAACCCTCCATCATAAGGCCTGATGATGCGTTTGCCAGTAGGTAGCGACGATGATGTCGTAGACGGTGTGCGTACCGACGGCGATGCCGAAGCCGCGGTAGATGTAGATGCCGGCGAGGTAGACGCCGATGCCGGTACGGAAGAGGAAGGTGCCCGTCTGGAAAGGCTCGCCGAGGTAGTGGTAGATCGAGAAGAGCAGGGCGGAGGCGAGAATGATCAGCGGAATGGCGGCGGAGACTTGCAGTTCAAAAACGTCGATGAGCAGAATATTGAGAACGGTAATGGCGATGAGTCGGAAGAGGAGCTCTTCGTAAACGCCGGCGCCCACGGACAGAACGAGCTGCGACTTGAACGGCAAAGCGCCTACGTTGGCCAGCACCGGCGCAGCGGCAAGGGAGGGGAGGACGGGGGAGGCGTATCGCATGAGCGCCAGGCCGATGATGAAGATGGGGATGCCCCAGGCGATGGACTCGGCGGCCATGCCGAGGTAGAGGGACGGTTCGCAAGTCCATTTGTCTTTGCGGGCGAGGTGCCAGGCCAGAAGGATGGCCACGACGGCCAGGAGGGGGAAGTAGTTGCCGGCGACGCCGAAGATGCCGAAGAATTTGAGCATGAGGACAAAGGCTTCGACCAGCGGCGTGTCGCCCTGCTCCGGCGTCCAGGGATGAATGGCGGAGGCGACCTGATAGAAGATCAGGAGCGGGGAGATGAAAATGAGGCATTGGAGAGGCCGGTGGACCCGATGGGCGTAGCTCTTCCCTGAGCCGATCTGCAGCCAGTCCGTGCGTTTGCGTGCCATGATCCTCTGACGGAAAAGAATGAAGCTCACTCATGTTACCGGCGTTACGGCGATCGCGGAAGAGCGGGAGGTGACAAGGTGAAGAGGTGACAAGCGGGAGGAGCACCGCGTGGTAACGCAGTGGTTTGTTCTCGCATTCCCAACCACCACCGCGTTGCCACGCAGTGCTCCTTGTCACCCTGTCACCCCTCTCCTCTTTCCGGAGCGCTCAGCAATTCCTGTACTTCCAGGACGATCACGGGCATCCATTCGAGCATGAGGAGCCAGGCAGGAAATTTGGGCGTGATGATGGCGGCGAAAGCGGCGAAGATGGTCAGTGAGAGAACCCAGCCGGCACGGGTCCAGGCGATCGGGGCGAGTGCGAGAAGCGGGAGGACGGCCCAGGCTGGCGCAAGGGGAGAGCAGATCAGGGAGATCAGCAGGAGGTGTGCGAGGGTTTTGGCGAGCGACCAATCGCGGCGGCGGGCGAGCAGAAAAATGACGGTTTGAAGTAATCCGGCGATGATCGGAAGAAGAGCCATCGGGGCATTGAGGAGGTCGAGGATCTCGGCGGAGAGGCTATTGAATGCGGGATGCGGAAGAATGACGATGATCGTGGAAACAGAGACGACGGCGAAGAGGATGGCGATGGCGAGGTTGAGCCAACGTGGGAAACGGTGAGAGATCGCAACGATGAAGAGGAATGGGATCAGCGCGTAGAAGAGCCAATGTGCGGGGAGGGGGAAGGGGAAGAGCAGTGGGAAAGGGAAGGGCGGTGGACTTGCGGCGATGAGGAGGGGAAGCGGATGAAGAAGGTAAAGGATTGCCCACCAGGGCGAGCGGCGAGTGCTGGGGAAGGCGAAGAGCAGGAAGATCGCGAGGATGATCAGGTCGGTACGGATGAAGTACCAGGAGAGATGGGCCGGCCATAGGAAGAAGATGGCCAGGCGAGGGGCGAGGGTGAGCAGGAGGATGCACAAGATGCCGAGCCAGGGTTTGAATCGGGTGGTGTGTGCAACGGGGTAAAAGAGGAAGTAAGCGATTTTCGAGAGGAGCGTGAAGAGCAGGGCGGTAGCGATCCAGAGGGAGGTGAGGCTGGGGGCGGGAACGATCCAGCCGGTGGTGGTGAAGGTCCAGGGGGCGACGCGGTTCGGGTCAGGCGAAGCGCCGGCCCAGACCAGGAGTGCCAGTGCGGGGATCAGCAGGAGCACCCGTGCGATCCAAGTGCGAGCGAAGCGTGGGAGGGAGGGGGTCAAAGTCGCCATGGGAGGAGTTCCAGAAGGCCAAAGATCAGGCCACTGCCGATGAGCAAGATGCAGAGGATGACGGTGAGGATGAACCAGAGAGGGCGACGATTGTGTTCATCGGCGAGCTGGTAGTGGCCGCAGTAGGGGCAACGCTCGGAATCTTCCAGGATGTACTTTCCGCAACGGGTGCAACGGATGGTTTCGGCATCGTCATAAGACGGCATGAGTGGTTCCCGGGAACAAAAGGTTGAAGTGGTGACATTGTAACATCTGCGGGCATCCGAGCGCTCGCCTATCGGCTCGCGGCTAAACTTTTGGCGGGGAAGAAACCAAGGGAGGTTATTCGACGTTTTGGACCTGCTCTTTGATGCGGTCGATGGCGGATTTGATGTCGACGGTCAGACGTGCGATGGCGGCGTCGTTGGCTTTGCTGGCGATCGTGTTGGCTTCGCGGAGCATTTCCTGGGAGATGAAATCGAGTTTTCGGCCTTCGCCGCCGCCCCCGCCACCAGTTGTGCCTTCGGATTGTTCGCAGACGCTGGTGAACTGATCGAGATGGCCGGTGAGACGGTTGATTTCTTCGGAGATGTCGGCTCGGTCGGCGAAAAGAGCGACTTCGCGGAGAAGATCGTCGTCGGAAAAGGAGAAGTTGGCGCCTGCGACCATCTGGTTGACGCGTGTCTTGAGTTTCTCGTGATAGCTGCGGACGACCTGCGGCGCGAGCTGGGCGATTTGGGCTAGGGCAACGCGGACGACGTCGAGGTGCTTTTTCAGGTCGTTCCAGAGGGCGGCTCCTTCGCAGGCTCGCATCTCCTTGAGCTTCGCGATGGATTCCTTGACCAGGCGCATGACGAGCTCTTCGTGGGTGGCGAGGTATTCGGCGGAGTCTTCGCCAGCCTGCACGACGCCGGGGAGGGATAGCAGGGTCGCAAGGTCGACGGTGGGATTTTTGACGGCAGTCTCAAGGGACTGAATCTGATCAAGATACGTTTTGAGAACGGTCTGGTTGATGGCGACGGAGGTGGGCGTAAGTTGGTCTTTGACCGAGACGGTCAGGACGATCGAGCCGCGGGCGATGCGCTCGCGGAGAATGTGGTCGATGTCGGGTTCGAGGTTGGCGAGCTTGTCGGGGAGCTTGATGATGGATTTGAGGAATCGGTTATTGACGGAGCGGATTTCGACGGTGCAGGAGATGCCGTGGTCGTCGGCGGAGGCGGTACCGAAGCCGGTCATGGAGTGAAGCATGCGAAGAACGTCCTCGAGTTTAGACACAAACAAGTTTCGAATTTCGTCATTCAAAAACTGTCTGTGCCTGTGGCTCATTTGGTAAGGAGTTATTGGGGTTGAGTGGTTGGGGTGTGGGGGGATTCGATGGGAGCGGATTGGGTGGCGGCTTGGGTCGTGGACTGGGTTTGTTTGGAGGTTTGGCTGCCGGGTTCTTTGGGGGGCATGAGGCGGAAGTTGAGCCAGATGGTCAGGAGCATGAAGAGAACGAAGATGGCGTAGGTGATGTAGGTGAAGATGTCGCCGGTTTTGGTGCCGAAGGCGGAGGAGGAGCCGCCGCCTGCGCCAAAGGCCCCCGAGAGTCCGCCGCCGCGGCCTCGCTGCACGAGGACCACCAACACCACAGTGATGGCGATGAGGATGAGAATGAGGATGAGAAGGTAGTTCCACATGAAAAGGTCCAGTGATCAGTAATTAGTAATTAGGTCGTTCTATGATATCAAAACTCGAAACTTGAAACTCATTTTTTTGCGGCCGCGAGGATGCCGGCGAATTCGTCGATTTTCAGCGATGCCCCGCCGACGAGGGCACCGTCGACGTCGGGCTGGGAGAGCAGTTCGACGGCGTTGGAGGCTTTCACGGAACCGCCGTATTGGATGCGAATGCCCGCCGCGGTCGGGGCGTCAAAGATTTTGACCAGTTCGTCGCGGACGAAGGCGTGGACTTCCTGGGCCTGTTCTTTGGTGGCGTTGAGCCCGGTGCCGATCGCCCAGACGGGTTCGTAAGCGATAACCAGTTGGCCAGCCTTGGACTTATCGAGGCCCTTGAGTCCTTCGATCAGCTGGGTTTTGCAGACGTTGAAGGTTTGGTTGGCTTTACGCTGCTCGATCTTTTCGCCGATGCAGAGGATGACCGTCAGCCCGGCAGCGATGACGGCGTGGAGCTTCTTGTTGAGGAGTGCGTCGGTTTCGCCGATGACGTGGCGGCGCTCGGAATGGCCAACAAGGACATACTTGACGCCCAGATCCGTGAGCATGGCGGCGGAGACTTCGCCGGTGAAGGCCCCGTTCTTTTCGAAGTAGACGTCTTGGGCGCCGATGCCGACGGATGATTTGCCTTTGATCGCACAGGCAGCACAGGCGATGTGAACGAAGGCGGGGATGATGCCAATCTCGACGCCGGGGAGGTCTTTGGCCTTTTCCGCGACGGCGGCGGCGAGAGCCTTGGCTTCGCCCTTGGTCAGGTTCATTTTCCAGTTACCGGCAATGAAGGGAGTTCGCATGTTGGGTTCCTTGTTCGTATATCTGTACATTGGCGTCAGTTCAATGTAAGGCGTATTCTACAACAGTCGAGCGCATTTGACCATCAGCAGGTACGGGTAGGTGCATGACACATTAGGCGGGCATCTAACTCGTAAAATTCGTGGAAAAACGCTCGCCTGTCGGCTCGCGGCTAAACTTTTCGGACGCCATGAACTCCTCCACGAATTTTACGAATTTTATGAGTTGATGTCTGCTGGCCGCCTGAAGTGTCATGCACCCGTGCTCGCGTGAACGCTGAACACGGGTCTGGGACCGAGATTGTCCCAGACCCGTAGCACCTAACGTCAGGCTCCGAGCACCCAGCCCACTCGCCCGGAATCGTTAAATCGTTAAACCGTCAAGTCGTTAAATCGACTTGACGGTTTAACGATTTAACGACGCTTCCGTGAGTTACCCGCTCGGTCGACACCCCAACGGCCCCGTGTGATCCATGTGAATCGTGTGCCCTGGAAACCCGCGGCCAATCATGCGTGGCGGAACGACCCTGTAGGCCGGGCTTCGCCGCAGCGTGGCGGCCCGACTCCGCCTCCGGGAGAGACTTCGGTTTCGCCTCAGTCTCTCCCTCCGCCTACGTCGGACCGCCACGACGCACCTTCTTTAAATTCAGGGTGACATTTCCACTTACGCTAAGAAGGTGACATTTCTACTTCTTGACAACAAGGGAAATAGGCTGCGGCGTGAACTGACCGGACGTCGTCGCTACAATGGGGAGTGCCTGTTTTTCTGGGAGCACCCACCGCCTGGGCACCCGGGCTGTTGAATTGTTAAGTCGTTAAATCATCAAGTCGTCAAGTCGATTTAACGACTTGACGACTTAACGACGTGACGATTTCCGCAAGGTCTGAGGAGTTTCATGCACGAATCGACAGGTCCTGCATTTTCGCCTTCTCCGGCTTCCTCGCGGAAAAAGCCGTTGGAACGGGTGCATGGTCACTCGCTGATCGTGGTGCGCCTGATCGCGGCGGGGAAGTTGGCCAAGGCGGCGGGTCTGCTGGTGCTGGCAATGGAACTGCATTACCTCATTGCGCCGGAATCGCATCGGCTCGTTGCGGATTACCTCGATGCACTGCGGCCGGACCCGTACAACAAGTACCTGTATGCCTTGCTGGAGCAATTACTGGCTCTGCAGCCCGCGACGCTGCACTGGCTGAGAGTCGGCTCGTTTGTTTATGCGGGGCTCTATGCGCTGGAGGGGATCGGCTTGATTTTCGATAAGGGGTGGGCGGAGTGGCTGCTGATTATTACGACAGCAGGTTTTGTTCCGCTGGAAATTTACGAGATTTACGAGCAGCGGACCTGGCCACGGCTGGTGATTTTCGGACTGAATGTAGTGATCCTGGTGTATATCTCGATGCGGCTGCGCTGGCGTTATCTTGCCAGGCGACAGGCTCGGGCGACAGGAATGCCGGTAGTGATTCCGCATGAAACCACCAAGAGAGGCATCAAGCCATGAAAGCATCCACGTTCCACGGCAACGTTCTCATTGTCTGCAGGAGCCGCATTGAGGAAGCCTGAATCGCAACTTCCACCTGCGGCGGCCAAGCCTGAGCAGCCCACCCCGTTGCCCGCCGATCCCAACGAGGCGCTGCGGATGCACGGGCCGTGGCTGCGGGCGGTGGCGATTGCCAGGCTTCGCGGCGTCGAAGGCGCCGACGACGTCATGCAGGAAGTCGCGATCGCGGCAATGCGGAACTGGGAAACGCTTCGCACGACTGCGAACGCCAAGGCGTGGTTGTATCGCCTGACGGTGCGAGCTGCCTTGATGTACCGGCGGACCCTCGGTCGGGCGCGGAAACGCGTCAACGAAGCCATCGACACCTACACGCTCAAGCATGGGGTGTCCGAAGGATCAGTGAGCAGGGAGGCGCTGGGCGACGCGTCGCCAGGCGATCCGCTCAAGTCGCTGTTGGCAAGCGAACGGCATCGCATGTTGCGGGAGGCGATCGCACAATTGCCGGTCAAAGATATGGAGATGCTCTTGCTCAAGCACGTCGACGATTGCAGTTACCAGGAGATCGCCAAACGGCTGGGCGTGACCGCCGGCGTCGTGCAGATGCGACTCTTCAGAGCACGACAAAAACTGCGGGAAATACTCCTGCAACAGTATCCGGAGGAGTAACGTCATGGACTTACGGCACGATGACAAGGACCGGTTCACAATCGACGAACAACTCGATTTGCTCGTTGATGAGGAACTGCCCGAACGCCAGCGGCAGGCGCTGCTGCTGTGGCTCGACGCCAATCCGCGGCGATGGCGGGATCTGTCCATCCGATTCCTGCAACGGCAGGTGGAGAACAAGGCGATCCGTGACCTGCTTGCGGCGAAAACTTCGACAAACGCCTATGACGCTCCGAGCCGCGACCGTAAGGAAACGACTGGCTTGGTTTCCGAGTCGCACGGTCGCTCCCTTACAGTCGCGGCTCGGGGCGTCCGTTATCTCGCGATGGCCGCCGGGTTGTTGACGTTGGTAACCGCGGCGTTTTTGGCGGTGCATTTCGTGAGCAGGCCAGCGATTGAAACACCGATGGGGGGGGCGGGTGCCGTCGCCGGCGGCCCGGAAGTGGTCACCACGCCCTTGCCCGGCAGTTTGTGGAACGTGAAGGGAACGCGGAACGTCAGCGTGCCGGTGACGACCACCGATACGCCGGTGCTGTTCCCGGCAAATGCGTCGCATCAATCATCGCAGCGGCGGACGGTCGTCATTACGCCCGACGGTTCGCAAAACGCCCTGATCATTCCCGTCACAAACCTGCAATACCAGTGATGGAACCTCTGATGAACGACTTGCAGAAAACACAGAAAACACAGAGGTTGACGCGTTTTTTTCTTTTCGTCGTCTCTGTGCTCTCTGTGTCCTCGGTGTTCTCTGTGTTCCCCGGTGTTTCGCTTGGCGCGGAGAGCTCGGCCACGCAGCGGGCGACGCAGTATTGGTTTGGCGTCGCGGTGGAGAATATTCCGCCGGCGATCGCCCGGCAGTTGCAACTCAATCAGGATCAGGGACTGATGGTCTATTCCGTTTTGCCCGATTCGCCGGCACAGAAAGAGGGCATCCAGGCGGATGATATTCTCACGCATCTGAATGGCCGTCCGCTTACTTCGCAGAATGATCTCTTCAAGGAAGCCAATCCAGTCGGCGGCAAAGAACGAGG
This sequence comes from Phycisphaerales bacterium, assembly GCA_009781185.1. Taxonomy (GTDB): domain Bacteria; phylum Planctomycetota; class Phycisphaerae; order WQYP01; family WQYP01; genus WQYP01. The sequence goes on from WQYP01000031.1 coordinate 27,964, forward strand.
GGGGGGGCCGAGGGCGAGCAAATTAACATTCTTGCGGGACGGCAAATCGAAAACGATCGACATCACGCCGGCGCCGCGTCCGGCGAACATGCTGGTCTACGGCGACACGAATCGCCCCAACGCAGTGGTCAATTACGTCGCCCCCAGCGGCCAGGCCGCCCAAATTGGCCCGGGAATCCGCATCAACCTCGCCACCAGCGACCCGAGCAACTTCACCGTCAAGTCGATCCGCGAGATCGTCTCGGAAGGCAAAAGCATCATCCTGACACAGGAGACTGACGCAGCAGGTACGGTGCGCCATCGCATCACGGTGGGTGACAAACACTACGATGTGGATCCGTCGAACCTCGCGGCGTTGCCGGAAAAAATCCGCCCATTGGCCGAACAGTTGATTGCCAACGGACCCGGACAGGTACAGGCAACGAAGAAGAGTCCGGCAGACGCGTCGCTGGAGGAGAAGCTGCAATCACTCCGTCAGGAGAACGAGCGATTGCAGCGGCAACTGCGGGAACTGGCGGAAACAGTACGAGGACTCCAGGCAACCACGCAACCGAAGAATGACTTGGTACCACGACCGTAAGGGAGCGACTTGCGTTATTTCTGCATCATCGCACAGTCGCTCCCTCACGGTCGCGGCTCTGAACGCCAAATGCGTTGACCTTGGACTTGAGGGGCGTCGAAGCGGCCGGTGATGGGGATGTCGGCGGTGGAGGATGCGAAGGGGCCGAAGGAGGCGGGCGGGGGGGCAGGGACGGTAGCCATGAGAGTGCAGGTGCCGGAGAGGGAGATTGAGCCGGTGAAGGTGAGGCGCTGGCGAGAGAGGGGTGGGCCGCAGTCCAGAACGACATGGTCGTAGCTGATCATGCCGTCGGCGGCGTGGAAGCGAAATGGCTCGGCGGTGGCGACGATGGACGTGGGAACGGAGGATGGGGCGGAAATGTTCAGAAGGTCGGCCAGAATGCCGCTGCGGGCAAAGGTGAGTGCCGAGGGGGAAGGAGGGAAACTCAACCGGGCGGTAGCCTGTACGTCCAAAGGACGATCGACGGGAAACGTGGTGTCGGTGAGCGTCAGGGTCACCAGACCATCAACGTGCTCCAGCGAAGCGAAGACAGGATTGATACGGCGAAGCAGACCCACCAACGGCGGAGAGAGCTTCAGAGAGGCAACCGCGTAAGACGGACTATCCGGCGGGATCAGCAGGATCGGCGGTGCTTTTTTGGCGGGCCTTTGGAGCACCAGACGACAGTCGATCGCGGCACCCCCCTCACCTTCCGTGCCAAGGATATCGAGGACGGGATAACTCGAATCAAGCGGCGCAGCGTCACGGCATATCCAACGCAGATGTTCGAGCGTGTCGCCCAGCGAAAGGCTCCAGCGAGGATCGAGATTCAGAAAATCGCAGACGAGTGCGGTGGGAAGTCGTGTAGCGATCAGCTCCGTCTCCGCGAGGAGAGCCAATCGCGGCGCGGACGACCATCGCGCCAGAGCTGGCAAAGTCGCGTTATACGAAAGTGTCTGCCCCTGGTCCCCAACGGCCGTGATCTGCACGTGGAAAGGAGCCTTGGCGGAAGCGATGGTGATGTCCGTCTGAAGATCGGAGTAAATGAGACTTTCTCCAGTAGCCTGAGAATTGAGGATCAGGGCGGCGGAGCCGATCTGGAGCGAGCCGCGAAGGGTACGGAAAATCTTTTGGAGCCCGGCAAGAGAATCGAGAGAGGTGGAACCGTCAGGAGATTGATATTTAACGAGTCGGAATTGAGCGGTATCAATGCGGGTATTGCCGATGTCGTAGTTACCCCAAACAATGTTCCAGAGGGTGAGATCGGACTCGATATGCGGGCAGGAGAGGAGTCGTGTGCCGTCGGGGAGGGAGAGGCTGACGTTTTGGAGTTGTGTGCCGTGGAACCAACCGAGGGACCAGTTTTCGATGGCGAGTATGGCGGCGTTATCAGGATTGGGAGCGGCGGCTCGGAGGCGGGCATTGATTCGCTGAAGAACGTACGTACGCCCCTGTTCGTTGGAAATCCAGATCGGCAGCAAGAACAAAACAATCAAAAAAATAACCAGAAGTCCCAGGCCCCCCCAGGCAAAGCGTTTGAAAACTTTTTTCCAGCGTACGCGGCGCCGGGAGGAGGGCTGGGGCGTCTGGGGGAGCGGTGCGGGATTGATTTTCAGTGCTGCCATAAGAGGTATCGTAGCGAAAATAGCTGGTGGTCAGTAGTCAGTGGGCAGTAGTGTTCAATCGTTAAATCGTTAAATCGATTTAACGACTTAACGACTTGACGGTTTAACGACTTAACGATCCCACGACGAGATGGCCGCCTGCAGTGTTACCCTCCTCACTGCCTCCATCCGCTTTTTCAATAGTGGTAAATCGTATTTTATCAAAAAAGGATGAAGATTTCGTGATTCTTTGACCGATGACATCAGAGGCAATAGAGTCGCACGGAATGCCCACGGGCGGGACGCCCGTACCACTGGTAGTGCAGGCGGTTTAGATGCAAGGATGCATAGCCTATGCGTATCGTCGCTCTCATCAATCAAAAAGGCGGTTGCGGAAAAACGACTTCTTCGATCAATCTCGCCGCGTGCCTGGCACATCTCGGGCAGCGGACGTTGCTGGTGGACATGGATCCACAGGGTCACTGCGCCGTCGGACTGGCAGTGCCGGACCAGCAGATTGAAAAATCCATTTACAACATCTTGAGGGAGTCGGAAGGAGCAAGAGAGGGGGCGGTAACGATCAAGGAGATCACCTGGCAGATCGCCGGCAATTTCGATCTGGCGCCGGCGGCGATCGGCCTGGCAGCACTGGAAACCGAACTCCACGGCATACCAGGACGCCAGGATCGCTTAACCGATGCCCTCAAACGCGTCCAAAACGATTACGATTTCTGTATTATCGACTGCCCGCCGAACGTGGGTCTGCTGACGTTTAATGCCCTGCGAGCCGCGTCCGATGTGGTCATCCCGGTCGAGACAGGCTATTTCTCGCTGCATGGCCTGGCAAAACAATTGGAGTTGCTCGAGCAGCTTCGCAAGCAGTGTCGGCAGGAAATGCGGATCCGAATCCTCGCAACGCTCTACGACATTCGCACGAAGCTGGCGAGGGAAGTGCTCGCCGAGATGCGGGAACAGTTCGGCGACATGCTGATGGACGCAACCATCAATTTCAACACGAAACTGAAAGAAGCCGCGTCGTTCGGGCAGCCGATCACGGAATACGATCCGGCGTCGAAGGGCTTCAAAGACTTTTTGAAGTTGGCGAAGGAGTTGATGGGACCGACGCCGCGATTGACGTTGGAACCGGGGCGGGCGGTTGAGCCGGTGGTGGCAGCGGAGGGAGAGGGAGAATCGCTGGAGAACACGGTCAGCCAGGCGAAGGGGACGGTGGAAGAGATGGTGGAACTGGTGCGCGAAGCGAGCGAGGCGGGGGAAGCGGCGAAACCAGCAGAGTCGACGGACAACACAACGGAGCACGACATAGGCGAGACACCAGGACGGCGGAGTTCCCGATGGACGTCGCAGGCGGAATCGCTTGCGCGGCGGGCCAACGAAGTCAAAACCGCGGCGCAGCGAACAATGGGCGTCAATACCCAGGCTCGCCAGGGAACCGCACAACAAAAAATCGAAGAATTCTACGGCGTGCGCCAGCTCCCGGAAGGACTGCTCTTCGTCGCCCATTTCCCCAACGCCCACAACGTGAGCATCGCCGGCGACTTCAACAACTGGACGCCGCAGCAGATGGTCGCGAGCGAAAATGAAGCCGCCGACACGTTCCGCATGCTCGTAGCGCTCAAGCCCGGCCGCTATCGCTATCGCCTGGTAGTCGACGGCCGTTGGCAGTCCGATCCGCATAACGTCGATTCCGAACCGAATCCCTACGGCGAACTCGATTCCATCGTGGAATTGATTTGAGTTTCAATGGAGCCTTCATGACCTTGTCATCGTCTGGACCGCAGCAGCCCAATGGGGCGCGGAGCATGGCGGACATTGCGCGGCTGTTCCTGGATGGAGCCAGACCGACGCCGACAAAAGAGGGGGGGAACACGCCCAAGCGTGTAGGTCCGCAAAGTCGGGCGGCGGCGACGACGGTGTCGAAACCCGAGGGGGAAGGCGGGAAAGGGGGGGGAGGGCCGATGTTTGTCCAATCAGCGATGCCGTTGACTGAAGTCGTGGCTTCTTCTGTTTCGGAGGATATGCCGCTGCCGGGCGTTATGCTGGCGCTCACCGGCCAGGATAATTCGCCGTTGCAGACGGAGCGGTTGTTCGCCGGCGTGCATGCGCTGGCTAGGGAACATCACACCTCGATCGGCGTCTTGGCGCTGGGCAACGGATTCTTCACGCTGGACATGGCGGGGGTGGAATCGGTCGAAAATCTACCGAGAATGCATTTCGCAGGCGGTAGTGGAGGGGGGGGGGCGCCGGACATGCAGGTGGCACACGCACTGTATACCTATCGTCACGTGGCGAAGCATTGGATCATAGCTTCACCGGCCCCGGATCACCCGGCATTTGCACAACTGGCGACCGCGGTACAGGACTGGCTGCTGGTAACAGCCACGGATAACGAATCAGTAGTGGCAGCATATCGGCAACTCAAACGCGCCCTGACGCTGAGCGTCCCGGAACGCGTGCTGCAAGCGGTGCTGCTGGCAAACGATTCCGCGGATGCGGCACTGGTTCACTCACGGCTGCGGCGAGCAACAACAGAATTTCTGCGAAACGATCTGCCACTGGCAACGGTGGCCAAAAACGCACCCGTGGCAGCATTACGACTGGTATCGATCGCGGTTGGGGGGGACGATCCCGAATTGCACACGCGGATTTGGACGACGGTCCTGGACGAAATTTGCGGTTCGTCGTCGGAGGAAGAAGAGGGGGGGGAGGGCGAAGCATCAGCAGACCTCAACCAGGCAATCGCACAAGCAACGCAAGCCGCAGCCGAGATTTCCCAGCACGCAGCGAACGCCGAAATCGCCAGCCACGCAATGTACGACCAATTGAGCAATCTAGGCAATGTCCTCGACGAGGAAGAGCGTGCTGCGCTGACGGCAAGGCTCGACGAGGAGCCGGGGGATAGAAGCCAGAAGCCAGAAGCCGGAAGCCAGAATGAGGAAGCTGGATTGATCGCATATGACGATCAGAGCCGCGACCGTAAGGTCGCGACTGGGACGATTCGCGCGATGGAGGTGGCGGAGGGGGAGAGGGGTGGGATGAGCCGCGGAACGCAGTGGGAGGCAGTGGAGGGATCCATCCCGGACCTGGTGGCGGAGTCAGAACTGCTGGACGCCAGACCACCGATGTCGTGGGCGAAAGAATCCTGCGTCGCGGTAGACCGCGAAGGGAGAATGCACGTCTGGACGCTGTACAAAGACGGCACCTCGTGGTTCGCGCTACGAGAATGGGCAAACGAACATCGAACGATCTTGGCACTCACCCGGCGAGACTTGACGATCGAGAAGGAACGTGCGGTGGCGGTGCACTTGGTGATGCCACTGGGGAGCGAAGAGAGGGGGGGCGAAGGAGCCAAGCCGTTACTGCGGACGGAGGCAACGGGAGTGTTTGTGTATCGTCTGCGTCTGATCCAGTGGCAGGGACGTCGCGGCGTGATCGTAGTGCCGCTCGCGTAAAATTGAGCTCACGCGGAGAGCGTGAAAATAGCCTTGCGAGGCATCGCAAGGCTTCGGACGCCAAACGCATCCTCGCCTACACGGACAAGGCCGTTTCACTGGCAATGCTCACACGGCTCGATAAGGAACTCGCCAAGGGGAAGGAGGGGCTGCCCGGCGAACGTACACGAGCACGCTCATCAACCACCAACTGCCACCAATCCTCAAAATGCTCCTCAAGCATCCCGTTCACAATCCGACCGGCCCAAGTCTGCCCCTCTTGAGAACTCTCGC
>WQYP01000032.1 GCA_009781185.1 Phycisphaerales bacterium
AGCCGCGACCGTAAGGGAGCGACCCGTGCGACAATGCGGAAATAACGCCTGTCGCTCCCTGACGGTCGCGGCTCTGATTTTCCGGGGCAATCGTCTGATTGGCCATAAAAAATGGCCACACCCGAGCGTCCCGGAGCGTCCAAATTGACGTTGTCTAAATTGACGTATTCTCGTCTTTCCGCTATTATGTTTGGTTTGCGATTTTTCTGAACTGAAAGGATAACACGATGGCAGATCTCCACGTCTTCTACGAAAACGAAACCTCCCTTGAAGGTCTCAAGGGCAAGACCGTCGGCGTTCTGGGCTTTGGCTCCCAGGGTCACGCTCATGCGGCCAATTTGCGTGATTCGGGCGTTAAGGTCATCGTTGCGGAACGACCTGAGACTGCTAACGCGAAGCTGGCCGTTGAGATGGGCTTCAAGCCTCTGACTGTCGAAGAGGTCGTCAAGCAGGCGGATCTTATTTGCATGACACTGCCCGATGAGCTTCAGGCGGACATTTACGCCAAGTCCATCGCCCCGCATCTGCGAGCCGGTCAGACTATCGGCTTCACCCACGGCTTCAATATCCACTTCAAAGCAATCGTTCCACCTGCAAATGTCAATGTCATTATGATTGCTCCGAAAGGGCCGGGGCATCTGGTTCGCTCCGAGTTCGTCAAGGGCGGCGGCGTGCCGTGCTTGCTGGCCATCCATCAGGACAACGGCGACGCCAAGAAAATCGGTCTGGCGTGGGGAGCGGGCATCGGCGGCGCTCGAGCTGGCATCATCCAAACTACCTTCAAAGAAGAAGTCGAAACCGATCTTTTCGGCGAACAGGTCGTCCTCTGCGGCGGACTTTCCGCACTCATCAAAGCCGGTTTCGAAACCCTCATCAACAACGGCTATGCTCCCGAAATGGCCTATTTTGAGTGCGTCCACGAAGTCAAGCTGATTGTCGACCTGATTTACCAGGGCGGTCTCGACTACATGCGTTACTCCATTTCCAACACAGCCGAGTACGGCGACCTCACCCGCGGTCCACGCATCATCACCGACGCGACCCGAAAGGAAATGCAAAAAATTCTCGACGAAATCACGTCCGGCAAGTTCGCCGCCGAGTGGATCGCCGAGCACAAGGCCGGCAAACCGATCTTCAACAAACTTTACAACGCCGACAAGAACCATCCGGTCGAAGTGACCGGCCGCAAGCTCCGCAAGATGATGAAATGGATCAACGCCAAGGAAGTCTGAGGGCAGTTGAATTCAATTGACGTTGCCCCCCTATTTCCGATACTCTTGTGGGTGTATGGAGAGATGGCCGAGTGGCTGAAGGCGCCGGTTTGCTAAACCGATTCGATGATTCCGTAAATAACATATCTGCAAGTAGTTGCGAACGCGATGGCGATCCATTTGGACGCGCCGCTACCGGAGCATCGTTTACTATCTCATTACTCGCGCTGCCGCGACCGGATTTGCGGGGGATCGTCGTGATCGCGCCAAGGTCGTCATTGATGATGTCGCGATCAGCCACAACCTCAAGCCCACTCACAACCACGACACCAGCCCGAACCTGAGCCACTACTGGAACGAATCCCCGGATGGATCAAATTTTTCGCCGTTGCTGCTCTTGTCTTTCTGGCTATATGCATAATTGAAAATTTATTTCAGAAAACTACAATCAATCCACCGGACCCAAAAATTGTACAAAAAGGCTCAAATAGGCCAGGAAATTCAACCGTTACACAGAATTCACCACGCGCGCAACAATCAACTACAAATTCTCAGGGGGTGACGGCTCGCACTACCTCATTGCCAGTTCAAGTTCCATTACCAGCGACAGTTCATCACTCTGTCCAGACTCAAACCGTCCCAATCCAAACGCAGGTAAACCGTTGCTGCCGGGACACGACAGGGCATTGTGTCCCCGGCATAAGTGACGGAAGCGGGAATTGTATGGGCACGCCTCTGGCTGGAGCTTTTGCATCTATTGAAGGCCCACCGGCGGTAGTGCCAACTGCACAACTTTTGATGAGTGCTAAATTAACATTACCTTCCGATTCCATATCTGCATTCATGAGTGATTGTGCGGAAGCCGGACAACAGATAGGACCGTTGACTTCAATTGCTCGCGACCGATGGAACACGCTGGCCGAGAAGTGGCGTCCACGCATGAGGCGCCCTCGCCCGTCGTTGGCGGCGACGTGCAAATCGTATCCAAACGGCCTGGGTACACTCGCCCGCCGTGGAATCGACGCGGCGAGTTTTGGCTTGGCCAAGCCACTGGCGATGAAGCTCGCGAAGATCATGGGGGCCAAGAACTGTGGTTGTGATGCGAGAGAACGATGGCTCAACGAACTCGTACCGAACGTGGCGACTGTTGGAAAGATGGAATGGATGAGACTCGCACCGAAAATTCTGACCCTATGGAAAAGGCTCCGAACAGATCAACCGGCAAACGGCAGCAACACGCCTTAACTGAGCTGTCTCTCCTGTGGCAAACGACGCTCCCCGCCAGCCCATAGAAACAGTTGGTGATGCTATGATCGCCATCCGGGAAGTTCACATGCCAACGCGGATCAATGATCGTTCTGACCGTAATCCACTCGCCGTAGGCGGCATCCCCCGGCCGCTTGATCTTGTACTGAAGACAGGAAACATAAGGGTTGTAATTGAATCCGATCCCGTCTCTGTTGATAACCGCTTGAATCCAGACGGTCGCGGGGAAGCTGACCCGATCCACACCCGCAAGGGACTGATTATGGATAGCACCGCTGCCGTCGTAATGGACGTAGGTATTGACGCCATAGATATAAAGATCGTTCTCGTACTGCTCGATCGGCACATTGCATGCCAGCGAGTTCGCCGCCCACACCAGGAGGATCGCGGCGACGATGTTGAAGATGTCAATAAGCGATTTACGTTTTCTCATACCGGCGTCGGCCCCCCAGGTGGCATCATGATCAGTGGTAATTCGTCGGATAACGCAGGCGCTATCCCAAGTACACCGCCCACCCAATCGCTCTCAGCGCCAACAACGCCATTGGTCCAACGATACTTGTAATAGATTGGCTTTGCTCCGTGACTTTATTCGACGCCTGAACCAGCTCCACCGGTACCGCCGAAGCATCCGCCCGCCGAAGCGTGGCCGTCACAGGGACACGACAAAACACCTGCCCCCTAACTTGAATAACCTGATCGTGATTCATGCCTCATGAAGATGCTACGCAATCGCAACGCAAAATTTGGCATGAGACTCGTGTTTGACCGATACACCAACTCGCGTCACAATGAATAGGCAAGCTGTGGGGCGAAGCCTGCACAAGGAGCGAAGTAAACCATGAACGCTATCCCTGAACCGGATGACGTGCGCAACTCCGAACCATTCGATTGGGAGAAGATCGAGGCGTCGGTGCGGAAACTTCAGGCTCGAATCGTGAAGGCACAACAAGCAGGACGGCAGGACGCTACGGCAAGGTCAAATCCTTGACGCGGATTCTGGCACACTCATTCGCCGCCAAAGCCCTGGCGGCCAGGCAAACCCCGGACAAATGCACTTCCGGCGCGAACGGCGAGCTCTGATAAGCTAAAAATGCTGATATGGCTATTCATTGTCGTATAGCCATCGGCACCATGTCGCTATCCACCAACACGAGATGGCGGTAGGATACATAACGTTGTTAGTCGGCGTTACGCCCCATAACCCGCGATCTTCTTTTTGGTCAGAATTTTGGTCTATTATGCGTTTTCGGTATCAAAAATGCGGCTTACAGACCCTTCAGGGCGTAACGTCTAGGGTGATATGCTAACCGGAGGCGTTGCCCCCGGCTACGTATGTTGACGCCCTACGGGCGCAGGACGAACGCATTTGACCATCAGAGCCGCGACCGTAAGGGAGCGACCTGCGTTATTCACGCATTGCCGCGAGGTCGCTCCCTTACGGTCGCGGCTCTGAACTCCAAATGCGTTTGCCCTGCCTCTGGGCGTAAGCGGATACCATTCCTTGTCTCCGGGAGGTTGCGATGTCCCTCGCTCATATCCAATTTTTCGGCAACGCCATCGGCATGGCCACCACGATGAATGTGCTGTTGCCAGACGCCAGCCTCGGCCCTTTCCCGGTTTTTTACCTGCTGCATGGGCTGAGCGATGATTGCAGTTCGTGGCTTCGCCGGACTTCGCTGGAACGTTACATGGCCGGGATTCCGATGATGGTCGTCATGCCCGGCAATGCTCGCGGGTTTTACACCAACAGCGCCACTCAACCCATCAATGCCTACGAAGATCACATCATTAAAGATGTCATTGCGTACATCGATCGTGTTTTTCCCACGATCAAGTCCCGCAACGGCCGAGTGCTCGGGGGACTCTCCATGGGCGGATACGGCGCCGTTAAACTGGCACTCAAGCATCCCGATCTTTTCTGTTCGGCGGTGTCGCATTCGGGCGCCGTCATGACGCCGCTGCACAAGCCGGAAACCCGTCCGCAGCAACTCCAATCGTTGAGCGTGGAATTTGAATCGATCCTCGGCAAAGATTGGCGCGGCAGCACCAACGACCCCGTCGCCCTCGCCAAACAATGCCCCCCCGCCCAGCGTCCCGCGCTACGCCTGGACTGCGGCACCTCCGACTTTCTCCTGGAACAAAACCGCGAATTCCACGCTATCTTGAACGACCTGAAATTCCCCCACGAATACGAGGAGTTCCCCGGCGATCATAACTGGGCGTATTGGGATGTCCATATCCGAGATGCAATCGCGTTTCACTGCAAGGTGCTGGGAATTTAAAATTGGGTACCGCGACCGTAAGGGCGCAGAGACGATCGGCGGAGTTTCCATTACAATAACGTGGGTGGACGGTATCGGAATTGCCACGACTCAATTTGCCAGATGGGGCCGTCTGCCCACGCGGTAACATGGAACGCTTTTTGTTTTACAGGAGACGAGCATGAATGCTTTAGCCGCCTCAAGTGCGGAATCACTCGCCGGCGATAAGGATGACATCGATCCGCGTATTCCGCTGCAGCGTTACATTCGCCATCAACTGCTGGCCCTGGGGGTCGATACGGCGATCGACGCGGCGGATACCACCGATACGCAATTGCTTCGCAGCCTGATGGCGAACTATCGGCAGAAGACGCGTCTGCTGAAGAACGTGCCCTGCCCGGCGGATGCGAGTATTGAGGAATTTCTGAATCAGCTCTGCCGCGAGAATCATCTTCCGGCAGACCTGCGGCTGCCACGCGAAGTGTTCAACCTCTCCGCGGCGGGACTCGCACGGGAGCTTTCGCTACCGATGGATGGGGAGACATTTGAAAATGCGTGGCTGAAGTCGTACCGGCTGCAGAACGGGGTGCTGCATAATCCGCGGTCGGATCGGCGAACCACCAAGGGAACGTTTCATGTGGCGGAGGTGGGGCTGCCTGTGCCGGGCGATAAGGTGGCGATGCCGTTTTCGGTGTTTGTCGAGCTGTTCCGTCATGCGCTTAACGCGCCGCAGGACTTGTTGATGCTGCCGTTCACGGCGTTGGATACGAAGCCGACCGGCCTGTTCTGCTCGCTGCTGCTGCGACCGATCGTCTGTCCGGAGATTCCGAACGTCCGACCTGCGCAAAGTATGGAAATCCGCTTCTTTGCGCCGGGCAGCCTGGTGAGCAATCTGGATTTTATTGAGTCGATTTTCGGCAATGCCGGCGATCCGGTTTTGCCGGAAAATGACGCTCGGCTGGATGTCGAGCACTGGACCGGACATACAGGTTGTGTGATACTTGCGCCGCATCTGGTGAATTTAACGAAAAAGGAACTGGGCCTGCCGCATTACGATCAGGCGACCGAACGGCAACGCCGCGACGGCGCCTGCTGGAAACATGAAGACGAGCGTTACAACAATGGGCAGGCATTCAAAATCACCTGCCGCTCCGCCGACGGAATCATGGTCACGCTCATCGCGGACAACTACTACGGATACTGCAAGAAGGAAGTGAAAACGCAGATTTCATTTGCAGCTAATTTGATGGGGCAATGCGAAGAGGAGCACTCCGGCGGCGCGCTGGCATTTGCGAGTTACAGCCTGGGCATGGAATACGAGCCCTCGTCGGCGCCGGACGGGACGCCGACGCTGGCGGAACTGGCGGCGAAGTTTCCCGACCTGCTGGAACTGCATGCGGAAGGCCACGCCGTGGACCGCCGCTTCCCGCAGTTGATTTACATTCCCGCGGATGCCGGGATGGACTTGCGTACCGGCACGGTTCACTGGCGTCAGAACGGCGAGCCGCGGACGATCCCGCTGCTTTTAGATCATATTTACATGGCTCCCACCGGCGTGCGTTTCTTCCTGAACCGACATCCCGGCTCGGGACGCTTCCGCATCATTATGACGATGGCCCAAGGCACCTTCTGCCACAAACCCTGCACCGTCAGCGGCGGCGGCAAAAGCGAAATCAGCAAATCGCTGATCGATTACATGATCTACGGACCGATCTACGTCTCCGACCTGGAAAAAGACCTCGACCAGGTGGAAGTGATTTTCCAGAAGGATCACGCGATCCGCTGGAAGCCGGGGCATGCGCCGTTCGATTATTCCAAGAGTCCGAGTCGTCCGATTCTCGATGTCCGCCGGTCGCTGGGAAGCGTGATCAAGCTGATGACGCCCTCGCCGGATTACACCGATGAATATAATCACTGGCTAACTGCGATTCCGTCGGATATTCTTTCGCTGATTTTCCTCATCAAGCGACTATACAAACCGGAATGGGGCAATCAGTGGCGAAAGCATTTCACTGTCGACATCGTCAACGGCGAACCGGGCCACGAACTGAAAGCCGACGATCGCAAGGCGGGCGGCACGTACCTTCGCGTCGGACTTCTGCCCAATGCCGGCTGGCGCACCTTCAAAGTCCGCCAGGACTTCTATCCCGCAGCCAAAATCTCGATGGAAGACGACATCACCGCGTCGGTGGTAACACCGGCAAACGTCATCAATCCGTCGGCAGCGCACGAGGTCAAAAACTCGGCTAAACTGGTGATCAACTGCGAAAGCCAGCTCTTCCAGCGACCGGACGACGCGATCCATCCCGGCCTCGATCACCAGACGGAATCGGACTTCACACGGATGGATAACTTTTTCTCAAACTATGAACCTCTGACGCCGGCGATGGTGCGGGACATGGTCAATCACGTCTCCAAATTCGACGAGTTCAGCGCTCCGATGCAGCAGTTTCTCCACTCGGCGACCGACGATACACGCGGCTACGTCGCCTGCTCGGCAAATCCGCGACTGGTCGACGGCAAGCCTTCCAAAAATCCACGATACCTCCAGTTGCGTCCCGACTTGGCCCGCCCGTTCGAACGGCACATCGCGGAGACCGGCGTCCGCCTGTCACGGAACATCCCATTGAATGCGCCGTTGGCATTTCCCGTCGACGCGATTCTCATCGGGCGGCGAAACAATCCGCCGGAGCCCAAGGCGAAGATTCGGAACCTCGCGGTTTACAATCCGATCCACTATCAGGAATTGCCGGAGTTTCTGATGGACGTGATCTGCTCGCTCACGGGCAAAAGTCCCTCGACCACCGGCGCCGGTTCCGAAGGGGCGCTCACCAAAGGGCCATTCAACGCGCTGCTCACCACTGCCGATCTCAACGCCGCGATCGTCAGCATGATCCTCACCGGCCTGCACGGCTTCTCCACGGCAGCGGGACACATCGGCCCAAATGTACGTGTAGATCACGACATCAGTCTGCTTGTACCGGAACTGTGGTGCCGACTCTCCGCGCAGGAACGCGACCCCGCCTTCCTGATCACCAATGGTTATCTCGAGAAGATCAACGACTTCACGCACAACGGCCAAAATATTCCAGCGAGCAGACTCGGCTACCGCATCAATTACAAATTCGTCCGCGCCTTCTTCGGCCGCATTTTCGACAACCCCGCCCGTGTCTTCGACGACACCCTGCTCAGACCAGAAACCCAAGATATGGAAGCATACGTCGACGGCATTCGTAATATCACGGAGGCACAAGAACGCGTCGCTCGTCAATACTTCGAAGACGGCAGCATCTCGCAAGCCTGCCCGCCGCTGGCCGCGATCCTCCACATCATGACCCAAGGCAACTATCAAGGCCACGACGTGCACCATCCCGAACTCCGCCAGCTTTTCACCCGCGAATCGCTGCTGGCCAGCGACTGGTACGCCAATCGCCTCCGCAACGTTCAGCAACTCGACCAAGCCCGCTGGCAGCGTTTCGTCCATTACCTGACCGATTGGTCCTCGCACGAAACCGATACGCGTCTGGCGAATCAACTGAACATCCCATCGCGCCTGGCCCTGGCACAGCGTGAACTCACCCGCACGAACAACCCCGCGTATCTCAAGTCCCTTGAAGGCACACTGGGCGCCGACCGTCTCAACTAACGTGGCATCGGCGTCCCGCCGATGTTGTGGCATTGGAATCTTACTAATGTCATTGGCCCCGGCAGGGGCCTGAGCCTTTAGCCCACGGCAAGCGGCTATAGCTGCTTGCCGTGGGCTAAAAGCTCCGGCCCCTACCGGGGCCAATCCGTACTTGACAATCTCTCACGTCAGGGCTTCAACCCGAGTTCCTTCGCCCGGTTAAAGTCCGCTTCCGCTTTCGTCGTCTCGCCTTTGGCTTTGTAGGCCACGCCGCGGTTGTTGTATGCCTTGGTGTCTTTCGGATCGAGGCGAATAGCTTCCGTATCATCAACAATCGCCTTGTCAAAATCGCCCTTCTTCCCGTAGTTCACGCCACGGTTGTAATACGCTGTGACGTATTTCGGATCAAGCCGGATGGCCTCCGTATAATCGGCAATCGCCGTGTTAAAATCGCCTTTCTTCTCGTAGGTCATGCCGCGATAGTAGTATTCCCTCATCATCGACCCCTTCGGCCGCCTGCTCGCCACCGGTTCAAACGACAAGGAAGAAATCCTGATTTCCGATATCGACCCGACCGTGCAGGAACAAACCCGCCGCCTCTGGCCGTTCCTCCGCGACAGACGCATCGACGCCTACAGTGCAATCACGCAACGCTTCGGCAAATAACAATACAACAATGGAGCACCGCGTGGTAACGCGGTGGTTGACGTTCCCAATGCATATGTCGTTAATCTCGTAAAAGACCACCGCCCCGCTTGCGGCGTCGCGAACCATCCACATCACTTCGACGCAACAACCCCAACAATGTATACTCCACACAAACGCAAGGAAACCCCACATGCCTACATTCACATGTCGACACTGCGGCATTACGAACACCATCAACGAAGCCGACCGCGACAAACCCCTCCGCTGCCTGAACTGCAAAACGATCCAAAACACCTCCGCCGATGCCACCCCAACTCCGAATCCCTCCACGCTCCAGCAGCCCCCCCAACATATCCTCCTGCAAATCATGGGCACCCTCATCATCATCGCCGGCATTATCCAGATCATCGTCCCGATACTGATTGTGACAAAAACGGAGGATGGTCCCTTGCTCCTGGGTACCATCGGCGGATTGATCACGATGGGCTTCGGCTTCGTGATCTTCTGCCTCCGCCGAATCGCCATCGACGTCTGGCACATCCGCCGTCGCCAATAACCACAAGGATTTATCATGCCTCGCCAACAAAAAATCAAAAATCAAAAATCGAAAATCGAAAATCCCCCTCTCCCCACTCCCGCATCCCTCGGCTACTCCATGCCCGCGGAGTGGGAGCCGCAGGATGCGACGTGGATTGCATGGCCGCACGGGCTGGAGGATTGGCCGGAGAAAACGGAGGTTATTCCGTGGGTTTATGCGGAGCTTGTTCGCCATCTCGCTTACGGACAGCGAGTGCATATTTTCGTTCAGCCTTCCAAACAGCGTCATTTTGCTCGTGAAGTCACGTCCATTCTTCGACAGGCGAATGTCAATCTCGCTCACGTGACTTTGCACACCCAGCCGACGGACCGCGTCTGGACCCGCGATTCAGGGCCAATCTTCCTCAAGAAAAACAAAATCGCATGTGACCATCAGAGCCGCGACCGTCAGGGAGCGACCGTGCGGCAATACGAAAACGGTGCCAGTCGCTCCCTAACGGTCGCGGCTCTGAATGCCAAACTCGCCGTCGCCGATTTCAAATTCAACGCATGGGCCAAGTACGATAACTCCTCACTCGATGACCAACTGCCGACCGTGATCGCCGACCAGCTTCGTCTTCCGCATTTTGTCGTCTTCGGTGAAAACGATGCCGGCGAATACCAACGCTTCGTCCTCGAAGGCGGCTCCATTGACGTCAACGGTAAAGGACCGGGGGGGGGCTGCCTCCTGACGACCGAAGAATGCCTGCTCTCGAAAATCCAGCAGCGTAACCCCGGCTTTTCGCGTGATCGCATCGAACAAACCCTCCGCGACTACCTCGGCGTCACAAAAATTCTCTGGCTCAACCGCGGCATCGCCGGTGACATCGACACTCACGGACATGTCGACGACACCGCTCGCTTCGTCAATCCTACCACCATCGTCGCTTGCGCCGAACCCAACCGTTCCGACGCCAACCACGCCCCATTGCGTGAAAATCTCAAGCGTCTCAAGCAAATGCGAGACACCCGCGGCAAACCGTTCACCATCGCCGAGATCCCAATGCCCGAACCGGTCCACTTCAACAAGCAGCGTCTCCCCGCCAGTTACGCCAACTTCACCATCGCCAACGTCGGCGTCCTGGTCCCGGTCTTCAACGACCCTGCCGATATGATCGCCCTGAAAATCTTCGAACAACTTTTCACCGACCGCCCCATCATTCCGATCTATTCCCGCGACCTGGTCCTGGGCCTGGGCGCCCTGCACTGCATCACCCAGCAGCAACCGTCGGTGTGAATCGGGGAAGCAATCGCATTTCGCTATTTGGAGTCCGCGCGCGAATCGTCCAACGCCATCAGCAGCACTTCCGCCGTATGCAAAGCTCGGGTATCGGTCTGTTGGCTGATCTGTTCGCGGCACGAAAAACCGTCGGTAATCACAAGAGCATTCTTCGGCATCGCCCTGACCGCGGGAAGCAAACTATCGTTAGCGATCGCAAGAGAAACCTCATACTTGTCTTTTTCGAAGCCAAAAGGCCCGGCCATTCCGCAGCAGCCAGTGTCAGGCGTTGATAGTTCCAATCCCATTTTTCGCAGCAATTTCGCCGCATCGGCCGACTTCATCAGCGACTTCTGGTGGCAGTGATTGTGTAGCATCGCCTGCCGTGGCAACTGCGGCGGCGTGTAATCAGGTGCATACTTCGCAAGAAATTCCGCCAGCAGGAATGTTTGCTTGCTGAGCTTTTGCGCCTGCTGATTCTCGGGCATGAAATTGCAAAGTTCGTCGCGGAAGACCGAAACGCAGCTCGGCTCCAAAACCACGATCGGCGTGCCTGCCGTGATCTCAGCATCCAACGCCGTGAGCACTTTCTGCAAATACCGCCTGGCAACATCGAGCATGCCAAAGTCATACAGCGGCCGTCCGCAGCAAACCTGCTTCGGCAAAATCGCAGGCTCAAAACCGGCATTGCGAAGCACCTCCACAGCCGCCTTACCGATCTCAGGTGCCAGATGGTTCGTGAACGTATCCGTCCACAAAAGCACTCGAGGCTTGGGACTCTGGGGCATGGTATTCAACTTGCCGCGAGCCCATTGCCGGAACGTTTGCTTGGCCAATTGTGGTAGTTTTCTGGCGGAATGGATGTAAAGGATTTTCTTGACCAGCAAATTAATCACGGGAATGTTTGCAAAGAAGTTAGCAATCCGCGGCGCGAGCGAAGCGAGGCGAAGCCATAGGTCGACACGTCCGAATGCGTATGAACTCAACGGACGCCACTTCCGCTGGTAATAATGCGAAAGAAATTCCGCCTTGTAGGTGGCCATGTCGACGTTGAGCGGACATTCGGATTTGCACGCTTTGCACGACAGGCAGAGTTCCAGGGACTCTCTGACGTGTTGATCGTTCCAGCCGCCGGTGACGATTTCCTGCTGGAGCATTTCGAAGAGCATGCGCGCCCGACCGCGGGTGGAGTGCTTCTCCTCTCGCGTAGCCCGGTAGCTCGGACACATGCCGCCGCCTTCTGATTGCCGGCATTTTCCGAGCCCCTCGCAGCGAAGCACGGAGCGATGAAAATCGTGATGATCGTCCGGATAACCGAATCGCGTGTTCACCTGCATCGGATGGTAATCCACGCCGAGCCGGAGATTTTCGGTCGGAAGATACGGATCGATCAGTTTGCCGGGATTCATTTTGTTCGTCGAATCGAACGTCGTTTTGAATTGTTTGAATGCGTGGATCAGATCAGGCGAGAACATTTTCGGGAACAGCGAAGCGCGGGACTGTCCGTCGCCGTGTTCGCCGGAGAGCGAGCCGCCGTAGGAGACGACGAGTTCCGCCGCCCGTTCGATAAAACTCTGGAATTTCCGGATGCCCGCTTCGGAGAGCAGATCGAAGCTGACTTGCATGTGGATGCAGCCATGTCCGAAATGGCCGTAGTAGCGGGACTGGTAGTGGAATTCGTCCAGGAGTTTCCGCAGGTCCCGCAGGTAGCCTCCGAGCTTTTCCGGAGCGACCGCGGCGTCCTCCCAGCCCTCCCACATCAGCGGGGCGTCGTGCGTGTGATTGGAAGCTCGCGGGCCGCCTTCACGCACGTACCAGATTTGCTTGATTTCGGCGGCGGTGGTGTACATGCGGATGTTGGGCGATAAAGGCAATGGACGCGTCGCATCAATCATAGTCTGCGCCATCGCCGTAGCCGCTTCAGGCGAATCGGCGCCGAACTCCGCCAGGAGCAGTCCACCGCCCGGAGGCACAAGATCGACGCCCGCAAAATTCTTCCCGCGGAGAATGTCGATCGTCTCACCCTGTACGCCTTCCAGCGCGATAATGCCAGGAAAGCCAAGCAGGCGAGGCGTATCGTCTGCAGCAAGATAAATGTCAGGATAATTCAAAGCGACCAGAACGCGATGCTGCGGACTTTCCATCAGCTTGAGCTTCGCGGACAGGACGATGGCACAGGTGCCCTCCGTCCCGACCAGCGCACGGGCCACGTTGAAATGATTCTCCGGCAGCAATTGATCGAGGTTGTACCCCGAGACCCGACGAGGAATGTCGGGAAATTGTTTTCGCACATGTTCAGCAGCCGTGTCGGCGATCTGTTGCAATGATTTGTATATCTCCGCACGCCGTCCACCCGCGCGGACAATGGCGTCGAACTCTTCAGGTGTAGTGGCGCCGACGGTCAAGCGTGTGCCGTCGTAAAGGAGAACCTCCAACTCCAGGACGTTTTCGCCGGTTTTTCCGCCCATGATCGAGTGGGTGCCGCAGGCGTTATTGCCGATCATGCCGCCGAGGGTGCAGCGGTTGTGCGTGGCCGGATCGGGCGCGAAGGTAAGCTCGTGCTCCTCCGCGGCATCCCGCAGCTGGTCAAGCACCACGCCCGGCTCCACCACGGCATAACGCTCCCGCCAGTTCAACTCCAAAATCCGATTCATATATTTCGAAAAATCGATCACCACCGCGACGTTGCAGCACTGCCCTGCCAGGCTCGTGCCGCCGCCCCGTGCAAGGATCGGAGCCCCGAATTTCCGAGCCGCCGCCACCGCTGCGATCACGTCATCGGCATCTTTGGGAATCACCAGCCCGATCGGAATCTGTCGATAATTCGACGCGTCCGTGGCATAAAGCGCCCGGCTGCCCGCATCGAAACGCACCTCCCCACGAATCGTCTTGCGAAGCTCAGCCTCAAGCTCGGCGACCTGCGGAAAAGGCTCCGGCCTGACATGCGACCGGGGCGGAGTAGCGGCAATATCCTGTGTGCTCACGTGTATAACCTTCAAAATACGAAACGAGGGCTAAGATCAATACGGTTCAGTTCAGCCATATAGCCCCGGCTTTAGCCGGGATCGACCTGCGATTCGCCATTGGAAGCTCGGAGGAACCACGACACAACGGGAAAATGAGTCGTGTCGTGATTCATCAGAGCTTATCCCGGCTAAAGCCGGAGCTATATGGTCCTAACTGAACCGTATTGGGGCTAAGATAATGGATCGGAGCGGAGAAGGAAATTGTCCACGGAATTCACGCTTTAGCGTGTCATGTGGCATCACACGTTGACACGCTAAAGCGTGAACTCCGATCATCCTCGTCCGGCGGCGAGCAAGGTGCGTTGGGCGGAGAACGCTCCGCGAATCGCCGGAACAACGGCGGCCAGCCAGGCAAGCAGCGTCGTCAGGCAAATGGCGATAAGTAGATGCGAACCGATGAGCCCGAACATGGTCGCAACATTGCTCGCAAGGTATTGATTGGGAATGCCGACGAGCAGTTTTTCAACAGCGCCGGCCATTGCCGCGAAATAAAGACCGGCGCCGGCGCCCAAGGCTCCGGCCACCAGACCGATCAGCGTCACTTCCGCCAGCACAAGTCGAATGAGCTGCCCCCGCCCCGACCCGATCGCGCGCAGCACCCCAAACTCAAAACGACGTGCATGCACCGATGCGATGACCATGTTCGCCACGCCCAGCGACGCCATCACCAGCGCTCCCAGAGCGATGATCGTCAGCGTATCGACGACGTGATCGATGATCTTGCCGATGCCGGCCTTGAGTTCGAACGACGAGACGCTCGGGAAGCCTTCCTGTTGCAGTTTCTGTCGCATCCTGGCAACGGCCGCCATCGAAACGCCCGGCTTGATGTTGACCAGCATCATGCTCCCGGCTCGGGCTCGAAAGTATGTCTTCGCATCGGTCATGTTTCCCAGCACGGCCGTCACTGCGTGGTCGGCGAATATCGAACGCATGTCGAAATAATTCTTGACCAGCTCGATGCCGGTGGAAGTCACGATCGCGGCGATGGTGAAATCCACCGGCCTGCCATTGGCCGCGATAAACGTGATCTTGTCGCCAACCCCCAGCCCACGCAGTTCGTAAAACTCCTTGCTTACAAATATGTGCCTGCCTTCTATGAGCTGCCTGACCGCAATCGCGGGATCGTAACGCGGGCTTCCCTCCGGCTGGTAATACTCCATCGCAACGAGCCGCGTGAATGACTCGGGATCCACCCCCACAAAATGCGGACCATCCACACCCAGCACCTCGCCCCCCCGGGCGAAGTTGGTCTGAATTTTGACGGAGAAAGAAATGATGGGCGTAATGTCCGCGATTTCCGTGTGCCGGGCTTTGATGTCTTTGGCACGCACCGCGATATCCGGCAGCAACGAACTGATCGGCCCGATCGGCAACGCATCGACAACCGAATACAACAACAAGTCTGGAAGTCGTGCCGGTGAAACCCACGACGCGTGCAGCGATTGTCCGCGAGCGCGGACCGTCGTGAAAAGCGTCACGCCGATCATGAGCGCCGCGATCATGCCACCGGCACGCCAAGGCGTACTCGACCAGGCATGCCGCAGCAGCGCCGGCCGCACCGCCAGTATCCGCCCGATCAGCGTTGAGCCGAAGGATTCGCAGACCATCAAAACCGCCGGCCCCAGTAGCGTCCATCCCACGAAAATCAGCGGTACACCGAGACATACATACAAAAAGAATCGAACATTATTAGAGAAAACGCCGAACCAGAGCAGTAATTGGGTGGCCAGGCATAACAGCCCCACAACGGCAGCACCCCAGATCAGGCGCGGACGCCTCGTCCTGGCGACCACCACCACCGCCGCCATCGGTGACACACGCGTTACCTGCCAGATCGGAATCATTGCCCCCAACAACGTCGCAGCGCAACCAACAATCGCAGCGATCACAACCGAAGAGGCCGCGATCTGATACTTCAGAAAATACTGCGAAAAGTGCCACACCAGCAGCCACGAGAAAACGAATCCGAAGATGACGCCCAGCACTTCGCCGATCGCCAACATGACGGCCGCATCGCCCAGCAGAAACGTGGTGAGCTGCGAGCGTGACGCGCCGATGCAGCGTAACTGTCCGAATTGCCGCACGCGTTCCTGCACGCCCACAGACAGCGTCGTCCCGATGATCAACGCAGCACAAATCGCCGCGATGATCCCGATGAGCATCAGGATGATGTTGACGATTCGCGTTTCATTGGCGAGTCTCGCCTTGGAATTGGTGCCCGCGGAAACAAGCACCGACGGCCCGAGTTCCTGCGACATCTTCACGGCATAAGCGTCGTAATCCGTCATGTTCGCCGCGTCGCTGAGCTTTACATCAATCACATTAAACTGCGGCGTCATTCGCAGATCGCCCGCCAACGCCGCGATCGGCATGTACACCGTCGGCTTCGAAAGCAACTCGATGGCCGGCTTCTTCACGATCCCCACAACCACCGCTTGCCGCTCCGTCTGGCCGTCGCCGGAAACGGAGACGCTATCGCCGACCTTCACGTTCATCACCTCGGCAACGTCGGCTCCCACGGCAATCTCGTCGAGCTTCCCACTGACGGCCCGCCCGGCAATGTACATCCGAGGCCGTAAAAGCGGATCGTATACAGGATCAACGCCAACAGCTTCAAACCATCGCAGCTTCGAGCCCCCACTCCCCTGCGATGTCAGGGCCACATGCGCTTCCATGCGACCCGCCGCCATATCGACATCTTTCCTTGCCCGAATCTCCTCCAACATCGTGCCCGGCAGCCGCTGCCCGGTGTTCCTCTGCGCAGGCCGCACGTGCAGGTCCGCCACGCCCAGCATCTGCCCGATCGTCGTTCGCATGGAATAGCGGAGCGACTCGAAACCTGCGCCCACGCCGACGATCAGCGCCACCGCCGCCGCGATCGCCAGCGAACAAAGAATCGGACGCAACGGCTTCGCACGCCACTGGCGAACAGCAAGCCGAAATGCAATAGGCAACGAAAACATACAATCTAATACCTAATTAACTAATAACTATCCTCAGCGAGCCATGGCTTGGTATTGCGCCGCCAGGGCGCCCGAATCTTCGAAATCACTGCAGGCGAATTCGCCTGCAACCTGCCCATCTCGCAGCACCACGACACGACCCGCATGCCTCGCCGCCGTCGGCTCGTGCGTTACCATCACGATCGTCGTATGAAACGCCTCGACCGCCTGATCCAGCAGCGACCAGAACTGCTCCGCCGACGCCGAATCCAGATTCCCCGTCGGCTCATCCGCAAACAGCACCGGCGGCTCCATCACCAGCGCCCTGGCTATCGCCACTCGCTGCTGCTCACCACCCGAGAGCGCATCAGGCCGATGATCCGCGCGATGATCGATCTTCAGCATCGCCAGCAACTCCCGAATACGGCCGATACTGTCAGGCTTCCACGACCCATCCAGTTGCAACGGCAACGCCACATTTTCATACGCAGAGAGCGTTGGGATGAGGTTGAACTGCTGAAACACCACGCCGATCTTCCGCCGGCGGAAAAGGGTAAGCTGCGATTCCGACATATCCTGTAAACGTTCCCCTGCAAGTTCGATGGAGCCGGAATCAAAGCGGTCCAGTGCCGCGCACAGATGCAGCAGCGTCGACTTCCCCGACCCCGACGCTCCCATGATCGCAACGAATTCACCATTCTTGATTTCAAGATTCACACCACGCAGCGCCT
This sequence comes from Phycisphaerales bacterium, assembly GCA_009781185.1. Taxonomy (GTDB): domain Bacteria; phylum Planctomycetota; class Phycisphaerae; order WQYP01; family WQYP01; genus WQYP01. Next base: position 17,509 of record WQYP01000032.1, read on the forward strand.
CGACCACCCGATCACCCTGCCGGTATGTCTTTTTGAGTTCAGTAACCTTCACCGCAAACGTCATTGACCACTTCCCGTAGTTTCGAATTTCAAGTTTCAAGTTTCGAGTTGCCCATCTTGAAACTCGAAACTCACTTCACCGGCGCGAGCACCTGTGCCGTTCGCGTCGGCAAATAGACCTGCACCGACTGCCCGCGTCCATACATCGGCACCGCCTGGCACGGATACAACGCATCCTCCGGCACACGCCCCTGCCCGCCAAAACATTCCGAATCCGTATTCAAAATCACCCGATAATCCTTCGCATCCGGCACCGGTATCCGCAGCCCAACGTACGACGCAATCACATGAAAATTAAACACAAACACCAACGGCCCACGCCGGAACACCAACTGCTTCGTATCCTCATGACACGCCAACTGCTCGACAAACGAATCCTCCAGCAGATTGTACGTCTCATCCATCATCTGCATCGCCCGATCAAACGCATTGAGCCCGCCATACTTCAGCAGCGGATCGTCTACCAAATTCCACAATCGCCTTGCATGTTTGTAGGACCAGTTGTTCCCCTGCCGCGGAAAATCGATCCATTCAGGATGCCCGAACTCGTTGCCCATGAAATTCAAGTATCCCTCGCCGCCGAGCGCAAAGGTGATCAGCCGGATCATTTTGTGCAGTGCAATGCCGCGATCCACGACCAACGACGGCGTAAGTTTCGACATGGAGAAATACATCTCCTTGTCCATGAGCCAGAACGCCAGCGTCTTGTCGCCTACCAGCGCCTGATCGTGCGACTCCGCATATCCCAGGTGCTTCTCATGCCGCCGCCGATTCAGCAGCATCCCGTAAATCTCATTGAGATTCCACTGCTCGTCCCCCTTCTCCTTGAGCGTCTTGATCCAATAATCCGGCACCCCCATCGCCAGCCGATAATCGAACCCCAATCCCCCTTCCTTCGTCGGCCTCGCCAACCCCGGCATCCCCGACATATCCTCCGCTACCACCACAACCCCCTTCCGCACCGCATGCGCCACATCATTGGCCAATTGTAAATATGCTACTGCGTCCCCATCTGTATTCAGCGTGAAATAATCGTCATATGACGTGAAATTCTTCCCCAGCCCGTGATCCAGGTACAACATCGACGTCACGCCATCGAAGCGGAACCCATCAAACCGAAACTCCTCCAACCAATATCGCACGTTCGAGAGCAAAAACCGCTGCACCTCAAACTTCGAATAATCAAACACCAGCGAATCCCAAGCCACGTGCTGCCCACGCACCCCCGCATGAAAATACTGATGATCCGTCCCATCAAACCGATTCAGCCCTTCCTCGACATTCTTCACCGCATGCGAATGCACCAGATCCATAATCACCGCCAGCCCCAGCCCGTGTGCCGTATCAATCAACTCCTTCAAGTCCTCCGGCGTCCCGAACCGTGACGAGACTGCAAAAAAACTCGACACGTGATACCCAAACGATCCGTAATACGGATGCTCCTGGACCGCCATCAACTGCACAGCGTTGTAATGCAGTTTCGCGATCCGCGGCAGCACATTGGCCGTGAACTCCTTAAACGTCCCGACCTTCTCCTCCTGCGTCGCCATCCCCACATGCGCCTCATACACCCGCAGCCCACCACGCCCATCAGAGCCGCGACCGTAAGGGAGCGACACGTTTTGAACATTCGAACTTTGAGCTTCTTTCGAATTTCGAATTTCGAATTTCGAATTTCTCACCGGTCCTTTATGCTTAAACTTAAACACCGGCGGCTCCCAATACTCCCCGATAAACGCCTTCGATTCCTCCTGCACCACACGACGAATATACGCAGGTATACGGAACATTTCCTTCCCATCCGCCCCGACCACGTGCACCTTAATTTTCGCCCCATGCCGCAACCGCCCCGCATACTGCTCATCCGGCAAAAACACCGACCACACTCCCCAGCGATCCTTCACCAGCAGATTCCTCCGCCGATCCCACCCATTAAAATCCCCCACCAAACTCAACCCCTTCGCTCCCGGCGCCCACTCCCGATACCACACTCCCAGCTTCCCGTCACACTCCCCGCGATTCAACCCAAAATACAAATGTCCCGTCGTCATCTCCCCCAGCGGCCCGCCATGCTCATCGAGCACCGCCCTGAATTTGCGATAATGATCAAACCGATTCTGCAGATGCGCCGCATAAGGCTTCAGCCACGGATCAAGCTCGATCAACGGCTCCGCCCCCGGATACCGCTTCACCTTCACAACCTTCCGCACCGCCATACCGCCTCCTCGTCAAATACCTCGTTATGCCAACCGCATCCTAATATCTTATTTAAGCAATGCCGTGAAGCCTGCTTGTTCGAAATAACGGTCGGCGGTCAGTGCTTCCGTGATTCCACGTAATCGCATCAGAATAAAAGACGTACAGTCCGTCAGGGACCAGCTTTTATCAGGACGATTGTTGTAAAGTTCGATGGCCGCGTCGAGCACGCTTTGGTCCGCGGGAGCGATCTCGAATCGATGATCCCCCCGCACTGCCTCCAAAACCTGCTCAAAAAGCGGACGATTCTTCTCATCGCAGAGATGATCGCCCAACTCCAGAAAAATCCATGAACTCACAAGTATGGGACGATCAACGCGGTTCGCCTGCCTCGCCTGATCGTGATACAAGCAGTCGTTGGCATTGAGCAGGGCCAGAAAAAAGAAAGTGTCAGCAAAACAAGGCGTCACGCGATACGACGCTCCCGCCTGTATTGATCGTGCTTTTCAGCAAGGTCCGAAGGTAAATCCCTGGCTTGACCCGCCAGACGATCAAGCGCTTCGCCAACGGCTTTGTTTGGCGTCGACGCAATTGCAACGGTAACCTTCGTGCCGTCGGATGGACGCTCTTCGCCCTCGAACACCACAACGCCTTTCTCAACATGTCCAATGTACGTCATACTTGTTTCCTCACTCGAGCCATTATACCTCCGAAATTACGGCAAATCGATGTCTTTGAGGTCGAAGGGAATCTTGGTGAGGGTACGATCCACGCTGACTTTCGCTACGAGCTTCATGGATGCGTCGAGCGGTTTGTTGAGGCGGAGACGGCGGAGAATCGGGCTGTTGGGTTTGTTCTGGTACGAACCGCCCTCGTTGTAGGAGACGGCTTTCCCTTCGGAGTCCTGGACTTCCAGAGTGTCGATAAGATCCTCGGGACCGGCAATTGCGATGGTGATATCCTTGACGTCGCTGCCGTCCTTGACATTGACGGTAAGGGCGATGCCGACGTTTTCGGGGAAGTCCATTTTCTTTTTGTCGCCGGGCTTGAGGTCCGTGAGTTCAGCAGTCTGGAGGGTACCTGGATCGGTGATGGTGAGGCTACCGCGGAGACGGGCGATCTTCGTGGCGGCACGCGGCGTGCCGACGAGTCGGACACAAACCTGGGGATCGGGAATGGGGCGGTTCTGTTTCTGAGCCTCCTTGCGATCGTAATCATTCACGAACCACTGAAACGTCGTGGCCCAATTATTGACGGAACCCTCCTTCCTCTCGGGTGGAAGGAGATCCGTTCCCTTATCGTCAACGGCTTCGTCGAGTTGGATATCGCCATATCGGACCGCCGTGAGCGTCTCGGGGCCGCGAAGTTCCAGGGTGACGGACAACGAACGATAGTCGCTATTCCTGGCGAATGCGATGTTCCGATTTTCGCTGATCTGATTGGGAAGCACGTCAACGGCAGCCGCGGCAAAACCCGCGGCAATGACAAAAAACGATACGACAACCAAAACAACTTTGCGCATGGAAAATTCTCCTTCTAAGGTCATTCCACCAACGTTCCCTTCGTCGACGGCACAATCCCCGCCGCCCGCTCATCATACGCCACCGCCTGCCGCAATGCTTTCGCCAACGCCTTGAATATCGCCTCCGCGATGTGATGTGAATTCCCGCCATACGGCACATTCACGTGCAGATTCATCTTCGCCGCGTTGGCCAACGACCGCAACGCCTCATGCACCAGTTCCACATCAAACATCCCAATTTTTTTCGACGGAAACGTCACGTTGAACACGAACGCCGGCCGACCGGACAGATCGAGCGATACATGCGCCAACGTCTCCTCCATCGGAACCGTCGACCATCCATATCTAAATATACCGGCCTTATCTCCGAGCGCCTTGTCCAGCGCCGCCCCCAGCACCAGCGAAATATCCTCCACTGTGTGATGATCGTCAACATGCAAATCCCCCTTCGCCTTCACCGTCAGATCCATCAGCGAATGTCTCGCCAAATGCGTCAGCATATGATCGAAGAATCCCACACCCGTCTCAATCACCGCCTGCCCCGATCCATCCACCTCCAGCGCAAGCGAAATCTCCGTCTCCTTGGTCTTCCGTGAAACCTTCGCCGTCCGTCCTGCCATTTTTCTATCCTTATCCAGAATCTGTCAGTGTCTGTCTGTGGCTAATTCCCGTCGCAACTCCGCGATCAGCCGATCGTTCTGCTCCGGCGTTCCGACCGTGATACGCACTTTATCGGAAATCCGCGGCAAGTCCCACCACCGTATCAAAATCCCTTTCGACTTCATCGCCTCATACACTCCCCGCCCCGTCATCCCCCCCCCACCCGGCACCGTCGCCAGCAAAAAATTCGATGCACTCTCCGGCATCACAAACCCCATCTTCTGCAATTCCCCACTCAATCTCGCACGCTCACGCTTGACCTTCTCCCAAGTCTCCCTCGCATACGCCTGATCCGAAATCCCCGCCGTCGCCGCCGCGGTCGCCACTGCGTCCACCGGATAACTGTCACGCACCTTCGCCAATTCCCGCAGCAGCGTCGGCTGCCCGATGGCGTAGCCAAACCGCAGCCCCGCCAGCGAATAGCCCTTCGACATCGTCCGCAAAATCACTACGTTTGAAAATCGCTTCACCACCTCCAGTGCGTTGACCGGTGCGAAATCCACATACGCCTCATCAATCACCAGCAAGCCTTTGAAACGCTCGGCGATCTCCATCAGCCGCCCCACCGGATCCAAATGTCCCGATGGCGCATTGGGATTCACCACCAGCAACACACTCGCCTTCACCTCCTCCACCCCTCGCGGCAACCGCCACTCCACCCCCTCAATCTCATACGACAAAACCACCTTCCGCGATCCATTCATCTCCGCAAGCACCGGATAGAGCGAATACGACGGTTCCAGAAACGCCACCGCATCCGTCTCCCCCGCCGCCGCCCGTATCGCCACGCTCAGCAACTCATCCCCCCCATTGAACGGCAAAATCCAGTCCGCCCCCACCCCATGCACCCCCGCCGCCGCCTTTCGAAATGCCTCTCCACTGGGCGAAGGATACCGCCGCAACTGTTCCGCCGTGACCGCTCGAATCGCTTCCATCACCCGCGGGCTCGGCGAATACGGATTCTCGTTCGTATTCAACTTAATAACATCCCCACCCATCGGCTGCTCCCCCGGCACATATCCCGCCGCCGCCGCAACATTCGACCGAATAATCGCCATATCTCTTCATTCCGAAAAAGCACACTGAAGAACCGACATTCTAACATTTGAAAATCAGAGCCGCGACCGTCAGGGAGCGACCCGTGTTATTGATGCATTGCCGCACGGTCGCTCCTGACGGTCGCGGCTCTGATCGTCAAATGCCGACTATCTCTGTGCCTGGAACGCTCCGTCGGCCTGCCCGATCTTACGAATCATGATCGCCGTATATACCGGATTTTTGAATTTGATTTTCCAGATGCTGCGGGCTCGATCCACCATCCGCACTCTGTAAGGAGGCGCCAACTGAATCAACGTGACGGCAATCACAAGGACCACGAAAAACGTGAAGAAGCCCGTCATGATCCAGAACTGGGCCGCATCCGGCCGCGTCTCCCTGGCGATCAGCCTCGAAACCACGTACGCCGCCAGGAAGGCCAGCAGTAAGCCCGCTGCCACCCGGAGGAGAAACCGTTTCGTGATCTGCCATTGACAAGCTTTGCAAATCGGCACATTCAACGGCGTTTTCGCCATCCTCAGAGGCGCAACGTACCACCGCTCCGACGCTCCCAGACAGACACAACACATCGCATCAAAATGCAACTGCCCCGGCCGAAACACCGCCCAATTTGCACCCCTCTCCAGATCCACTTCCACGCTTGCCACCGGCACAACAATCGTGTGACCATCATTGGTCTGCTGCTGCACCAACGCCGGCGGCGTACCCGGCGGCACCACCGGCTGACCGTTCACCAACCGGTTCGGATCGATCCGCCAACGCAACGCATGGCGAATCATCAGGGCTATCAACGCTACCGCAACGCCGCTCAAAAGAACGTACCACAAGACAGGATTCGCAAAGCCCCGCGGTTTTCCCAGGCCATTGAGGCCATAGATATCCGTTAACAGCACAATCACGCCGACGACCGCCGCCACGAAGAGGGTAAACACCGCGATCTTCGTCCAAACCGTGTAACATTGTTTTCGGAACGCCTTGATCGCCGCGGCGTTCACCCAGCGGCACTTGGGACACGGAACCATCTCCACATCACGTGAAAGCCGCTTGGCCAAGTTTTTCCGCGCCGCCTTCTCCGCCCGTGCTTTCGCGGATTTTTGTCCGAGTCCATAGAGAGCCGCCCCTGCCCCTGTCCCCGCTCGCACCAGTTCGTAGTGAAACTCCGTCGAACACTTCTCACAGACAACCGGGCGCATCACACTGCCAGGCACCGTCGCGGTAAAGGTCCTCCAATAGTAAACAATAAACATGACTTATCACCTCGAGTTTCGAGTTTCGAGTTTCGAGTTTTCTTCTGGCTTCTGGCTTCTGGCTTCTGGCTTCTCTCCCAGCTTCTTTTCCAGTTCCTTCACCCGCTTGGCCAGTTCCGGCAGTCTCAGCGTGTTGAGGAAAATCCGTTTCACTTCGGTTGCCGCCATCGCCGGTGTGCCGACGATCTCCGCATTCGGCTCCGGGTTCGTCATCACGCCCGCTTGTGCGCCGACTTTCACAAAATCAGGAATATCCAAGTGTCCGTTCACGCCCGCCTGTCCCGCCATGACCACGTATTTGCCGGTGTTCGTCGAGCCGGCGATGCCGACCTGCGAGATCAGCAGATTCCCCTGCCCGATCCGGCAATTGTGACCCACCACCACCAGGTTCCCGATCTTCGTCCCTCGTCCCACCACCGTACTGCCCAACGCCGCCCGCTCCACCACCGCGTTGCAGCCGATCTCCACGTCATCCTCGATCCGCACATTCCCCCGCTGCGGCATCTTGTGGTGCACCCCGCCCTCCTGGGCATACGAAAACCCGTCCGACCCAATCACCGTCCCCGCATTAATCAGACACCGATCCCCGATCACGCACTCCTCGTACACCGTCACGCTCGGATAAAGGACCGTTTCTTTGCCGATCTTCACGCCGCGTTGCAGCGTCACGTGCGAATAGACCGTCGTGGCGTCTCCGATCTCAACGTTCTCTCCGATGACCGCGAACGGATGCACGCTGACATTCTTGCCCAGCTTTGCCGTCGGATGAATTGCCGCCTGTTGGCTAATTCCGACGCTCTCATGCCGCCGCTGCCCGTGGAGCATCACCATCGTCTGCTGCCACGCATAATACGCGTTCTTCGCCTCAATTAGCGTTAATCCCGCCTCCCCACCACCCTTCACGGTGCCCGGGGCCACAATCACGCACCCCGCCCGCGTCGTATCGAGTTCCCTGGCATATTTCGCATTGTGCAGCAGCGACACCTGCTCCGCCGTCGCCTCCATCAGCGTATTGCACGACTCCACCACTTTTGTTCCATCTCCCACGACTACGCCGCCCACCGCTTTCGCCAATTCCGCAACAGTCATCGCCATGTCAACCTCCACGAACAGAGCCACAATCGTAAGAGTGCGGTCCTTAAAAAGAAAGCCCCGCACGGATGCGGGGCTCGTGGAGAAGCGAACGTATGGAGCAGTCGTTTAGTTACGGCGGCGACGGTAGAGCAGGGCGCCGGCGCCGAGTCCCAGCAGCGAGAGGGAGGCGGGTTCGGGGACGGGCGGATTGTTGGGGTTGACGATGATGATGATGCTGAATTCTCTCTTGTAAATCGAGGCGCTGTCGCCGAGGGGAGCAGAAGCATACAAACTGTTGTCGATGGCAATGTCATAATCGCTGTAAGACCCGGTGAGGGAAGAGGTGGCGGTAGCGGTCCACGTACGCCTGTTGAAAGTGGAGACCAAACTGTCCTCGGAAGAGTTGAAGGCATTGCCGTCTCCCGTGACGGTCAGGCCACCCATGACATCGACCGTGCCGGAGCCGGTGGTGGAATAAAAGCCGCCTTCGTTGAGCATCACGGTGATGGAGGTGGGTTCATCGAAGTGGATATCGAGGACCAGGTGGCCGTCGGTCGTTTGCATGACGTACGCGCTGCCGCCGCCACCGATCACGGCACTGAAGTTCAAAGAAAGAGCATTGCTGAAGTCGAAGGTAATCATGCCGGTGCTGTCGGTCACAACGGGGGAACCCCTCGTGGTGTAAAGGTTGCCCCCATCGAACATCTGGTCGTTGTTGGGATCGACACCGTCGGTGCGATAAATCTCGGAGTTGCCGGTAAGCCCGTAGGTGTAGGCTGCCCTTGCGGAGCCCGCTGACGCGACGATGGCAGCCGCTCCGACACAGGCTGCCAAGGCGAACGAACGAATGGATTTGCTCATAGTTCTCTCCCTAAAAAGACACCGCGCCGAACAAATGCGCGACATCTATACAACACTTCATACCCTGCGACACACGCGGACGCAGAGCATAAGTTCCTGATTGTGGCAACGCAGAACAGACGTGCCTTGATCGCAGCGGCGACTCTCAAAGGAAAGAAAGGGGGATGGGAAAATCACACCGTGAAGTGAATACCGTGAAGTGACTCTCTCTCTCTCGCTCGTTAGTCTCTCTCTCCGCTATAAACCATTCAGAAGGAATTTACCCCAGAAAAAGCGGTAGTCAAATACCAAATGCCAAAATAGTTTTTTTTCTCCAAGGCCCCTAAAATCGGCATTCCGGAGTCCTGAAACAAGTGATTATTGGATACAGCCGAAAAAAGAAAAGCCCCACACTCATGCGGAGCTCACGAAAAAACGGCTTATATGTGAAGATGGAGAAAATCAGCCCCGCCGACGACGATAGAACAAGGCGCCGGCGCCGATCCCCAACAGCGAGAGCGACGCGGGCTCCGGAACGTAAGGCGGATTGCCGCCGCCGGGGATGATTTCAATGGTAAAGGTGCGTTTCCAGATGGAGGCGCTGCCGTTGGAGGCGTCAGCGAACAAGCTGTTGTCGATGATGATCTGGTAATCGGTGTAGAGTCCGTTGAGAGGGGTTGTGGTAGCGGAAGCGTCCCACTTGCCCGTGTTATCGTCGATGTTCACGTCCAGGACACTGGTACTGGATTCGGTGCCAATGGGACTGACGGCTTCAACGACGATCATGCCGCCGTCGACGTTGACGGTGCCGTCGCCGGAGGTCCTGAAAACGCCGCCTTCGTTGATGATGGCGCTGATGGACGTCGGTTCATCGAAGTGGATATTGAGCACGAGGTGACCATCGGTAGTTTGCTGGATAATCGAGCCGGGGGCGCCGGCGCTGAAGGCCGCGGAAATGCAGGCGTTGAAGTTGAAGGTAATCACACCATTGCTGTCGACCACAACGGGGGAACCTTTGGCGGTGTAAAGGGGACCCAGGTCGCTATGGAAGTATTGGAGGGGGGGTTGATTGACAAGGGTATCGCGAGCGGAGTTATCGGCCGCGATCTCGTAGCCGATGAAAGCGGCGCTTGCGGTGCCTGCGGACGCGGCGATGGCTGACACTCCCAAGCAGGCGGACAGTGCGAACGTACGGATGGATTTCATGACTCTCTCTCCCTAAAAAAGGACATTGAACTAAAATGTACAACTGCGCCACACACGGACGCGGAATAGACCCTCAATTGCGACACCGCAGAATAGGCACGCCTACCCTGCAATTACAGCAGCCAACTTTCGAGGAAAGAAACGAGGGAAGAGGGGGGAAAACACACCATGAAGTAACTCTCTCTCTCACTACCGTCTCTCTCTCCGCTGAGCCTTAATGCTTAACGGCTGAGCTTAACGCCTCGAGCGAAAGTGTCAAGTCAAAAATACGTTTTTTTTTTCTAAGCCCACTAAAATCGATGTTCAAAAGGCCAAAAATCGGCAATTATGAGACATGTCCGAGAAAATACAAAGTTGCCCAAATTACACGACCACTGAACCCAGGGCTAACGGACGTGGAACTCCACAATGCAATTGAACTACCACTGAACCTGCCCCTGGTAGCGGACGGTGGCGCTGCCCTGGGTGATGCTGCCGATGGGATAGGCGGCGAGATTAAACGCGGCAAGATGGGAAATGATGGAAGCTGTAGCGTCTGGAGCGCAGACGAGAGTCATGCCGACACCCATATTGAAGGTCTTGAGCATGTCGGCCTCGGGAACATTCCCCAGTTGTTGAATGAGTTTGAAGAGCGGAAGCACGCGTAAAGCGGCGGCGTCGATGAGCGCGTCCATGGACGGAGGGAGAATGCGATTGAGATTGCCTGCGATGCCGCCACCGGTGATGTGAGCCAGACCGCGAAGAGGCGGGACTGTCGCTCCCTTACGGTCGCGGCTCGGATTGTTGCCCTCCCCCCTACCGGCCTGATCAGCAAAGACCTTTTTCAACGGCTGATAATAGCAGGTGTGCGGTTTAAGAATGGCGTCGATGAATGTTTCCTGCTGACCGTGCTCGTTGGTGAAGAGTTGGTTGGGGAGGTTGGGGTGTTGAGCGAGCAGAGCGCGGACGAGCGAGTAGCCGTTGGTGTGGAGGCCGTTGGAGGGGATAGCGAGAACGGTGTCTCCGAGCTGAATATGGCGACCGTCGATGATGTTCTCTTTGTCAACGACGCCGACGATGGAGGAGGAGAGAATGTAAGTCCCGGCGTCGAGGACGCCGGGCTGTTCGGAGGTTTCGCCGCCGATGAGGAGGCAGTCGTTCCGCCGGCACGCGTCATTCACCGCACCCACAATCGCTAAAACAACATCCTTCTGCAGTTTCCCGCAAACGATGCAATCCTGCACAATCAGCGGCTGTGCCCCGACGACGATAATATCGTTGATCAAATGATGGATCATATCGTAAGCGACAGAAGCCGGCCGTCCCGGCCCGGGATACTGCATCACCATTTTCTGTTTCGACCCCGGCTCTTCGGTCTTCATCACGAGAACCGGTTTTGGGATGCCGGGAAAAGACGCCTCAAAGAGCGCCGCAAAAGCGCCCGGACGATGAAGCACACGCGGATCTTTTGTCGCCATGGTACTGGCCATCTGCTGCTTGGCCGCATCGGCAGTATCAATGGAAACGCCAGCTTTTTCGTAGGAGAGGGACATCGGGACCTCGCGGGATAAGAGAAGGGGCTGAAATCAGAGCCGCAATCGTAAGATTGCGGTTACGATAACGCAATCTTACGATTGCGACTCTGACGATTGCGGTTCTGGGGCTGATTTAGCCCCCGGCTCTGCCGGGGGGCATACCGGTGATGCTCATTCCGCGAGAACATCACTGGCTCGCCTCCCCCGGCGGAGCCGGGGGCTAATACAGTCCATCCACTTGCCAGGAGACTATTTATGCATTCTTGCAAACGTGTTTATATCCATCCGCCTGCCGTGATTCATGGCGAACGTCCCGGCGTTTTCGCCGCCGGCAAGGCGGCGTGGATATGGCTGGACGATGCACCACCTGACAAGCCCGTCGCCGCACGATTCACCAACCGCTTCCACCTGGACGAGCCGGTCCGCGTCGTCGTCCATGTCAGTGCGGATCAGCGTTACCGTCTTTCGCTCGACGGCGAAGTGATCTCTCGCGGCCCGCATCGGGGCGATCTCGCTCACTGGGCGTTCCTGAGCTACGAACTCTCTCTCTCGGCAGGTGAGCATGTTCTGGAGGCCGACGTCGTCTGGATGGGCGACTACGCTCCCTGCGCGCAACTGACGTGGCGCCCGGGATTCCTGTTTGCCGCAGAGGGGCCGTTGGAGTCCATCTTGGACACGGGCAAGGGCGAAGGAGGGGAACAGGGGGGGAAGGAAGGGGGGGGATGGTCCGTCCGCCATCTGCCCGGCTACGCCTACACGAGCATCGCCTGGACCTATATCGGCGGGCAACTGATCTACGACGGCCGCCCATTGCCGGGCCTACCGACGAAGCCCGTGGTCATCCGCAAGCCCCAGCCGAGCGATTTCCGCTTCGGCCAACGGCTGCCCGGTTGGTACCTATGGCCCAGCCCGCTGCCGGACATGCTTGACGAGCCCATCTCCGGCGGACGGGTACGTGCAGTCATTCCTGGCGGCCTGGACGACAAACAGCCCGTCACCGCAGAAATGACCACCCACCCGGACATCGCCCGCTGGCAAGCCATGCTCAACCGGCCAGGCGATGCCCCCGTTTCCGTACCTGCCGGAAGCACCGTTTCGGTTATCGTGGATTGGGAGGAATATCATCTTGTCCACTCCTCCATCACTCTGGACGGCGAAGTAGGCAGCGAAGCCAGTGTGACCTGGGCGGAGGCGTTCGCCTATCCGCAGGGCCACCCAAAAGCCCGCTTCAAAGGCCATCGCAGCGAACTACTGGACAAACGCAACAACGGCCTGCTTCGCGACCACTTCATTCATAGCCCCGATCCCGATCATCCAGGCCCGCGCCGCTACGAAACGGAAATGTGGCGATCAGGCCGTTACACGGTTTTGACGGTCCGGGCACCCTCCGAAGGCGACGCGACAGTGGTGGCGATGACTCCCCGAGCGACGCGTTATCCACTGACGCTGCGGGCGGAATTTTCGGCCCCCTCTGCCGCGGTCATGGAACCGATCCCCCTGATGACCCGCGGCCTGCAATGCTGCTCCCATGAAACCTTCTTCGACTGCCCGCACTACGAGCAACTCCAATACGTCGGCGACACACGAATCACCATGTTGCTGACGTACGCGCTGAGCAACGACGACCGCCTGGCTCGCCGGGCGCTGGATTTGTTCATGTGGTCGCGTGCCCAGTTCGAGCACGGGATGTCGGCCGAGCGTTATCCGTCACGCACGCCGCAGGAATCGACAACCTACGGCCTGCTCTGGCCCTGCTGCCTCCGCGACTTCGCCTGGTGGCGAGACGACAAAACCTGGGTACAAGCCCGCCTCCCAGCGATGCGTTCCACCCTGGAAGGCGGATTGGCGCTGCTGGCCAACGACGGCTTGCTGGGTCCTGTGCCAGGCTGGAGTTTCGTCGATTGGGTCCCAGGCTGGCGCCACGGCGTACCGCCGAACGGCGATATGAGCAGCCTGGTCAACCTGCACCTACTGCTGTCGCTCCAAGCCGGCGCCGACCTCGAAGACGCGGTCGGCGACGCGAACTTGGCGCATCGTTGGCGAAACAAAGCCGCGCAGCTCGCCGCTCGCATTGAGAAAAATTTCTGGAACGAAACGCGAGGTCTCGTGGCCGACGACCGCGCACAATCCACTTTCAGCGAGCATGCTCAGTGCCTGATGCTGCTCTCCGGCATGCTGCTCGCAGAAAAAGCGGACCGGGCGTGGAACGGTCTGTTAACCGCAACCGACCTCGCACCAACGACGGTCTATTTCAGCTATTACCTTTTCGAAACCTTCGCCGCACGCGGACGGGGCGACCTAATCCTCGACCGCCTGCACTTCTGGCAAGACATGGCCCGCAACGGTTTCAAAACCCCCATGGAACACCCCGAACCCTCACGCTCGGACTGCCACGCCTGGTCCAGCCATCCGCTGTTCCATTATTACGCTTCCCTGGCCGGCATCCGTCCGGCGGCACCAGGATTCAGCCGGATGCGCATAGCGCCCGCGCCAGGCGCATTGCCGTGGATGAAGGCCCGAATGCCACACCCGCGTGGCACGGTAGAAGTCGACCTCACTTTCGCTCCCGGCGACGCCGGCCAAGGCGTCATCCGCCTGCCCGAAGGAGTCGATGGCGAATACGTCTTCGGCGGAATCACAAAACCCCTCAAAGGCGGTGAAAACCAAATCGGAAAATAACGGATGTGCCTGTTTTTCTGAGCGATGCCTTTCCACGCGTAACATTCGCTCAATTCGTTCAATTCGTAAAATTCGCGGAGAGGGGGGCAAGGTTTACGAGCCCCATTATCGTATGAAAAGGCTCTCTCCACGAGTTTTACGAATTGAACGAATTTTACGAATCTTTTGAAATTATGGTGAAATGGTGATTTTGGGGTATTTGGGGAGGAAACGGGTGCGGGCGGATTGGGCTTCGGCGAAGGTGGGATAAGAGCCGAAGCGGACGAAGTAGAGGAGTTGGCCGTCACGCATTTCGGTGATAACAGTGGCAAGGATGGACGACTTGAGCTGTTTGACGAGTGCGGCGGCGTTGGGCTGGTCGCGAAAGGCTCCGAATTGCAGGGAAAAAGATTTCACGTCGATGCGGGCGAGGGCGGAACGAGTGTAGGCGGGATCGGCGTTCGAGGTGATAACTTTTTGGAAGTAGGGCTTGGCGCCGGTCCATTGCCCGAGGTTTTGGTGACAGGTGCCCAGGCGGTAGTTGATGTGAACGGTCGCGGCGGGAGAGAGAGAGGAAGCAGGAGCGGTGGCGAGGGATTTCTGGTAGTAGGTGGCAGCGTCCGGCCAGCGAGAGGCATCGTAGGCGATATCGCCCAGAGCGCGATTGGCCTTCGCTTTCAGGTCGGAGCGTTTGGTTTTGGCGATAGCGGTTTGAAGGTCCTGAGCGGCGGCGGTTTTCTCGGTGGGACTGTTACGGGACATACGGGAGAGGCCGCGAAGGTAATACGCTTCGTCAATGTTGGCGGCGTTGGGGTTTTTCCGAATGTACTCATCGGCGGCGGAGTAAGATTTGTCGAATTGACGGGCGGAGTATTGGGTGAAGCCGGTCTCGAGCGTTTGGCGATCGGAGCGGGCGGATTCGCTTGCAACACAGCCGACCACGCCGAAAACACAAAACACCAAACACAAAACGCGAAACGTCAGGGGAAGGAGTGACGGATGGGTCGGCATGTCGCTCACACTTGAGGAATGGGGAAAATGGCTATACTACCGGGCCACGGCGTAAGACTAAAGCGATTGGGCGGATGTTATTCGCCATGTTAAAATAAAAAAAGAGTGGGATCGTCGAACAAGAATGGAGTACAGATGATTCTTGAGAAAGTGATCCTGCACGGCGTGGAAACCCCAAACCATGTGGCCATCGTGGACGACAAACGAACGCTGACGTACCGGGAACTGGTCTACGCGGCCAATTTGTTTGTCGATCACTTGAACGAACTGGCGCCGGTGGCGGAGTTCGGAGACAAGGTCGGACTTTTGATTCCGCCTTCCAGCGCGTTCGTGGTGGCGTATGGGGGAACGCGATGGGCGGATCGGATTGCGATGCCGCTGAATTATCTGCTCAAGCCTGAAGAATTGGTGGGGATCGTGAAGGATTCGGGGGTGAAAGTGATCATTACGATCGCGTTTTTCCGGAAATTGGCAGAGACGGTAACGGCGGGAGCGGGAGGTGGCGTGAAAGTGGTAGATATAGAATCGCTGAAATTTGAAAAGCCCAGTGCGATGGCGATGGCGAAGATTGCGGTGAATCCGGCGAACTTGCGGAAATACTTAAAGCCGCTGCCACAGCGGGCTCCCGACGATGTCGCGGTGCTTCTGTACACGTCCGGAACCAGCGGAACGCCCAAGGGCGTGATGCTGACGAACGAAAATCTCGAGTCGAACGCCTACGATTCGTGCGAGCATGCACATTTTACCAGGAAGACGGTGTTTCTCGGGAATTTGCCGATGTTTCACGCGTTCGGACTGATGGCGAGCGTGCATATTCCGCTGCTGCTGGGGAGCAAGGTGGTGTTCCAGTCGCGGTTCAGTCCGATGAGCGTTTTTGAGGCGGTGAAGAAGCATGCCGTCGAGGTGCTGGTGATGGTGCCGACGATGTATGCGGTAATGGCAGGCGCGAAGAACGGGGGCGCCGAGACGTTCAAGAGCGTGCAGATCGCGATCAGCGGCGGAGAGCCGTTGCCGGTGACATTGATCGAACAGGTCAAAGCGAAGTTCGGCATTACGCTGATGGAGGGGTTTGGATTGACGGAGACGTCGCCGATCGTGGCGATCAACATGCCCTGGGCGTACAAGGCGGGCAGCGTGGGAAAAGTGATCCCGCACGTGGCGGTCAAGACGGTGGATGAGAGCGGGCATGATTTGGCGGCGGGGGTGGACGGCGGGGAGCTTTGGATTA
>WQYP01000033.1 GCA_009781185.1 Phycisphaerales bacterium
AGTTCAATTACCAGTATGAATATATAAGATTAAACGGGAGAGAACAGGAGTAGGAAAGCGAATGGGGAGCGGGAGTGGGTCGACGTGGGTGGGGGGGGGGGGGGTGGGTAGGAGGTAATGACACGTTTTTCTTCACATGGTATCCTTTAAAACAGAAAGGAGGTATGTTCTTATGAAGAAAGTAAAATCCGTACTCGTCATTAAAGATGCCGCCCAAAAAACATGTGGCGCTTATAATGACCACGAAAAAGAACGGTATTACTGGATTTATCCGCCATTCCCTGGGAAATAAGGAAGGCGTATCGGCTAGTAATCACGTTACCACATGCCGGTCTGCATCAGGCCGGCATGTGGTTTTTATACCAGAAAGGAACTTTTATGCGAGATAAGAAAATAAACCTCGTGCTTGTCATCAACAATACGGCCTCAAAAACATATGGCAACTATGACCGGTACCAAGAAAGGTATTACTGGACGTCGGACAAGCCACCATCGACGACACAGCCGACGACACAGCCCAAACCGACAGGCCCAAAGTAAAGTGGTTGCAGCGTGCTCTGTCTCAATTCTCATCAGAGCCGCGACCGTCAGGGAGCGACCCGTGCGACCATGCGGAAATAACGCCTGTCGCTCCCTGACGGTCGCGGCTCTGATGGCCGTGTACCGGAGAGTTGAGACAGAGCAGTTGCGGCGGCGTTTTGTTTAGTTAATCATTGGTATTTTTATGTATTTGCACATTAATAAATATATCTATTGCGTGTATTTCAACGACAGTTTAATTGTATTAAATTTGAAGAAAAATCAATATCTGGTGTTGCCCGAATCGTACGCTGAAATTATGCATATCGTGCTCGATCATGAATATGGCCAATACGATAAAGGCGGCTCGCCGGATGATTTTGACGCCATCGTTGAAGAATTACAGAACATGGGAATTTTTTCCCGCCAAAAATACGGGGAGCGCTGCGATTATACATTGGTGAAGAAAGGATGTTCCGCGGGGGCACCGAACGTGGATTGGAGGATGCGCAAGGCTGACGGCAGTATCGTCCTATCCAGGAGTGATACTTTTAAGGCATATTTATATCTGCTGAAAGTATATTTTATATTGAAGGTCTTTGGTTTTTACTCGCTGATAAAGAGTATTAAAAAAAGCGGGAAAACCGGCGTAAATGAAGTTGACGCCGGGAAATTTGACAAACTTGTCGCCGCCTTGAATCGCGCGTGTTTTTATTTTCCCACAAGGGTCAAGTGCCTGGAATGGTCCGCGGCCCTGGTGTTCATGGGGCTGAAGAGAGGATTGAAATGCAATATTGAAATCGGCGTCCAGAATTTGCCGTTTGTCGCACACGCCTGGGTCAGAGCGGGGGGTAGCGTGGTTGCCGATGACGAGAGCTTGCCGGAAAATTTGTCCGTGATTCTTTCAGAGCCCTATCGTTAAGAAAGAGAAATTGACCATGATTATTTTTGGTGTTTTCAATGATCCGGAAGGCAAATATGCCGGCTGTCACGAGTCGATAGGCCTGCCTTCCGCCGAATATGGGCATATTTTTCGCCATAAAAGCGGGTTGCTCGATCTTTCCGTTTACGATAAATGCGATAGCAGTCGAAGCATCCTGACCTCAAGCGATTTTGTATTGATTGGAGAAGTTTTCAGTAAAACAACATACAAACAACTGACACAAGATGACATCAACGAAGGGATGAAAATTGATCCCCAAATATTGTCGGATCATTATTGGGGCAATTATATACACCTCTCGTTAAAATCAGAAAAAGAGATTGCGTTTACCAAGGATATCGTGGGGCAAATCACCCTTTTTTACACCCTATTGCCCACGGGGGAATTGCTGTTTTCCTCTGAAATTGAAATACTGACCCGCCTGACGGGAAAAAACAGCTTGAATTACAGGTATTTCTCGTCATATCTTCTCAGAACGTTTATCACCACAAACGAGACCGCCTTTGAGGATATTTATGAGTTATTCCACGGGTGCACAGTGTCATACGGCGTTGATAATGGATTAAGCGAAAGCCGCGTGACGTGGGATCCGTTAAAATACATTAATAGATGCGACGACATGGCGGCCCTGGGGGTGAATTTAGCGGACACAATATCCAACGTTATTAAAAGCCGGGCTCAAAAAAGCGACACTCTTGCGCTGGAATTTTCCGGCGGAGTGGATTCCACGGGCATTTTATTTTTAACGCACGGTTTATTTGGTAAAGATAAGCATCTAAAACCAATCAACATGTTTCACCCCAATGTTTCATCTTCAGATGAAAGAAGGTATGCAAAGGTTACGACCGACAGATTAAATTTGCGCCTGACTGAATATGAATACGGGGAAAGCCTGCCTTATGATTATTTTGGCTATGATAAATATTTGAAGCCCAATTGGCCTACCTCTTCCTTGTCGTATTCAAAAATAAATGATGACATCGGCAAATTGGTGGATTGGAAAAACAAAGTGACTTTTCTCAGCGGCCACGGGGGAGATCATGTATTCATGTATCCTCCGGCAATCACAACCATTTGCGATTTTCTGCTGGACGGCCATATTAGAGGCATCGGCGATAAATTCAAGAGTATGTATATGACTTATAGAAGTCCATTATTGTTGATTTTTAAAAATATAATCAGAGGTTTTTTGTCCTATTACTTGTCCACGTATAAAGAAAAATGCATAACGATGGTGGAAGGCAGTCAAATAACCTCGCCCTGGATCAACAAAGAAGTGCATGCATATGATAAGAAAATAAAACATCACCCGTTTTATTACTTAAAAGACGGAAAAAGGATTCAGCCCGGAAAGTTCCACTTGATAGACGCTGTTTATCGGGCAATGTCCACCATTAAAGGCGATGTCAGAGGCGATGACGCCGTGCCCGTTTTCTTTCCGCTGTTGTCTCAACCCGTGATTGAATTGATCTTGTCCGTTCCAACCTACGAGACATATAAAAATGGAATAAGTAGATATCCCTATAGAAAATCAATTTATGACAGATACAAAAGCGAAACGATTTGGAGGACCGATAAAGGCGCGACCACTGGCGTGTCACAAATGGGGCTGGCGAGAAATAAAGAGCGAATATTCGACTTATGCTTAAACGGCGCCATGGTTAAGCAGGGATTAATCAACAGGGATGGCCTCCATCAAGGAATGGTCAACATGATGAACGGCGAAATTGATGATGTATGGGCATTAACTAATTTATACTGTGCAGAGACATTTATTCGTTTGTATGGTTATAAAAACGAGAAACAAATGAATTAAAAACGAGGGCCATTTCAGGCGGGGGACCGGGGTATTGCGTGTTGGATGGCGCGAGCGCGGATTCGTCAGGGCAAACGCATTTGACCATCAGAGCCGCGACCGTCAGGGAGCGACCCGCGTTCTTCACGCATTGCCGCACGGTCGCTCCCTTACGGTCGCGGCTCTGAACTACAGGTGCGTTTGCCCTGGCGGATTCGTGCCATGCCGTGTCGCGTGATTCGCGAATTCCGGAACCGCGGATAGAATAAGTGGCGATTTGGTTTGTTGAACCGGTGGGCTGAATGAAGTCGAGTCGTCGAAGATTTGTGGAGTTTCGGGAGAAGATTCGCAAGGGGCTGCTGGATCCGATGCGTTATGCGGATCCGTCGGTGAAGCGTGACGAGTCCGCGGATGCGTGGCAGCATCGTGGCCGATGGGGCGGGCCGGCGACCAAGCATGTGTTCAAGTACAAGAAGAAGCGATTGGTCGGCGAGTATCGGGTGATGCTGCGGGGTTATGGCAAGCCGATGGCTGCCCTGTTCCTGGTGTTCACGCTTTCCACGTTTGCCACGATGACCACGCCGGTCATTCTCAAGTTGCTCATTGATTATGTGGCGAAGGGAAAGGGGCTGGCTGAGGCTCCGCAATTCGCGGCGTGGAAAGAGTATCTGCCTGACACCGCCTGGGGGTCGCTTGCGGCGCTCTCGTGGGTGATGGTTGCCATTACCATTTTGATCATCGCGTTTGACTGGATGCGGCTGCTGGCGACGCAGCGGATTAATTATCGTCTTGCCGGTACGTTGCGTCAGCGTCTGCATCGGCATTTGATTCGTCTGCCGTTGTCGCTGCTTTCGGACTATAAGACCGGCGGGCTTGTTTCGCGGATCATGGGCGATGTCGATCAGGTGGTTGGGGGGATTAACAATGCGATTATGACGCCGTATGTGGCACTGTTGCGAGCCGCGTGCGTGATTTTCATGCTGTTTTTCACGAATCCCAGGCTTGCGGGCTGCATTATTTTGCTGATTCCGCCGATCTTGTTAATACATATGTTTTTATTTCGTCGATTGCGGCCGATGTGGCGGAACGTCCAGGACGACCGATCCATGCTCTCGGCACGGCTCACCGATATGTACGGCGGCATCCGCGTGGTCCGCTCCTTCAAACGCGAACGCTCCGAACTCAAGGAATTCGGGGCGTTGCAGGACACGATGATCCGCAAGCAGCAGTATACGGCGGTGCTGGGAAGGCTGCTGGGCACGGGGTGGGGCGTGTTCGGGCCGGCGATCGGCGTAGTGATCGTCTGGTACGGCGGATCGATGGTGCTCAACGGCAAGATGGAAACCGGCGATTTGGTGATGTTTCAGAGTTACATTTTCCTGCTGCTTGGGCCGGTGACGCAGATGATCGATTCGATTCAGAATCTGCAGCAGAACCTCGGGGCGTTGGATCGGGTGGTGGATGTTTTGGAGCAGAAGTTGGATATGCCGGACCGTGCGGATGCCAGGGGTGTGGATGCGGCGGTGGTGGGAGGGAGCATTGAGTTGCGGGAGGTGCGGTTTGGGTATGTGCCGACGCGGGAGGTGATTCAGGGGGTGAGTTTGGAGGTGTCGGCGGGGCAGACAGTGGCGATTGTCGGGCCGTCGGGGTCGGGGAAGACGACGCTGGTAAATCTGGTGGCACGGTTCTTCGATGTGAATAGTGGACATATTATGCTGGATGGCATAGATATCCGCGACCTGAAAATCGAGGACTATCGCGGACTCTTTGCGATGGTGCTGCAGGATGTGTACCTGTTTGATGGGACGATTGCGGACAACATCGCCTACGGCCGGCGGCATGCGACGCGGGAGGAAATCGTCGCGGCGGCTCGCAAGGCAAATGCTTATGAGTTCATTATGGAGATGGAAAAAGGATTCGAGACGATCGTCGGCGAACGCGGATCGAAACTCTCCGGCGGACAAAAACAACGCATCTCCATCGCACGAGCGATCCTGGCAAATCCCCGCATCTTGATCCTCGACGAAGCGACAAGTTCGCTCGATTCGCGCACGGAACGGATGATCCAGGATTCGCTCAAGGAACTGATGGCCAAGCGTACATCTTTTGTGATCGCGCATCGACTCTCGACGATCATGCACGCCGATGTGATCGTGGTGCTGGTGGAAGGCAAAATCGTGGAGCAGGGGGCGCACGAAGAACTGCTGGACCGGCAAGGCGTCTATCACGATATGTTCATGCAGCAGTTCGCTAAACACCGCGATCCGACGATCGAACGAATCGATTGGGAACTTGCAAAAGAGTAAAAGTTACAAAGTTAAAAGGTGGGGGAGGGCAAAAGTTTAGCCGCGAGCGGGGGGGCGATAGGCGAGCGCTCTTGGCATCGCCCGCAGCGCAGAGGTGAAATACCCCCATTCGCAGCCGTGGAGTGGAAACACCCCGACCGATTCCGCTTGCCCTTAATGGAGGCCCCCCTCCTCGCAGCAAACAAATACGCCACCTCATGGGTTGGCGTCATTAACTTGGGAACAGCCAAAATCTGACAAGATTCTGAGTTCTCCGCATCCATTCGCACACGTGCCTTCGGGCACTGTGTTGTTGCGTGTATGCCGTGCATGTTCGAGTTCTAGCGGGTGCGAGTCCCGCTCCAACCAGATGGAGGTGAAGGATAGCTGAACCCAAGGGCGTTCGTCGCGAAGCGAAGTCTGAAAGAAGGGGTGGGCAAAACGGGGTGGAAAAAGAGCGAGGAAACCCTATAAATCACAGGATTTCCTCGATAATTGCCCGGGACAGGAGTCGAACCTGCAAGCCTTGCGGCACTAGCACCTCAAGCTAGCGCGTCTGCCAATTTCGCCACCCGGGCGAGAGATTGTTTATCATAGCTCAAGAAGGGCTTTGATGCCAATCTTCGGGGGAAATGGTATCATGGGTCGTGGAATGATCAGGCGATCGCTCGATGCTGTG
Organism: Phycisphaerales bacterium; assembly: GCA_009781185.1. Lineage (GTDB taxonomy): Bacteria > Planctomycetota > Phycisphaerae > WQYP01 > WQYP01 > WQYP01. Next base: position 6,222 of record WQYP01000033.1, read on the forward strand.
ATGGCGTCGGGAGGAAAGTCCGAACACCACAGGGTACGGTGGTGGCTAACAGCCACCCGTCCGGGCGGACCGTCCAGGTTCGGCCGGGCGCGGGAAAGTGCCACAGAAAACAGACCGCCGATGGCCCGGCTGTGGGTTTTGAGTTTCCAATTTCGAGTTTCTAGTTACTTGAAACTCGAAACTGGAAACTCGAAATTCGCAGCCGGGATCAGGTAAGGGTGAAATGGTGCGGTAAGAGCGCACCGCGTTCGTGGCGACACGAACGGCACGGTAAACCCCACCGGGTGCAAGGCCAAATAAGGAGTCAAAGGCGCGACCCGTGCCGCGTCCCCTGCCGCCCCCGTCAATCCAAGGCATGGGGAATAGTTCTGGCCGAAGTACGAAGCTTCGCAAGGAGTGAGGAACCGGCCGGGACAGAGGCTCCGGGTAGGTCGCTCGAGGGTGCTGGCAACAGCACTCCCAGATAAATGATCGCCGCCCCACGAAGGGCACAAAATTCGGCTTATCGATCATTCCATAAACCGAGCCTTGGACCGCGCAAGCTTCCGGGGCTCGTCCTATTATGGGTGTAGAGGGTCAGGGAATTGACCGATCTGATAATGAATACTGTGAATTGACCGTTGTTTCCAACAGCGGTATAAGCGTTGATACTTGATTCGGGGTGCTTTGAGGACTACTTATGCGTGGCGGCAAACGACTCCTGGCAATTTTCTCCCTGATGTGCCTGGCTACTCCGCTTCTGGCGGATGACCCAGCCGATCCCTCGCAGGCTGCAACGGAACGGGCACGAAAATTCCTGGCACAACGCATGGTCAACGACGCCATCGTCCGCTCACGCCAGAGCTCCGCTCCCGGCGTAGCCGATGAAGCGGCAATCCTGATTCAAACCGCCTCCAGCCTTGATCCCGATAATACCCGCCTCCTGCGAATGCTGGCCGAGGCAGCGCGTGCATCGAGCTTGCCAAACAAAATCGACATCGAACGCGACGCCCTCAAGAACGTCATTCGCCTCGATCACGACGATCTGGTCTCTCAGGTCGCTTATTTCGATCTGGTCGCCGGCGCGACGCAGGCGATCGATCTGCGGGCACGCATTTATCGGGCAGCCCTCGATTCCGAATCGCTCGATCCCCAGGTCCGCAGCGAGATGGCGGTGCGGCTCTCGAAGATCGCTGCCGAACGCGGCGACGCCGATTCCGCCAAAGGCTTCCTGACGCAGGCGCTGACGCTCAATGACGTGAACGTTTCGGCATTAGCGGAAGCCGTGAAACTGGCCGATCCGACGCCGCAGGCGAAACTCCAGGCAAACGTAGCCCTTCTCGCGGCCAATCCGCTGCAGCCGGAAGCCTGGGTCGAAGCCGCCGCCGCCCTCTCGACCGGCGGCGCCCACGCCCGGGCAGCCGATTGCCTCGTTACCGCCATTGATCAATGGAATACTGCCGGCAAGCCGCTTGCCGCCGAAATCGTTCAAACCGCCGGTCAGGAACTGGCCATCGCCAACCAACTGGCCCAGGCCCAGCCCTATCTCATGATGACGGCTCAAGTCGACGGAGCGCCGCTCTCGGCTTTGGTCGCGGCAAGAGTGCTGGCAACCGAATACGCACCGATCGCCAAACCCGCCACAGCCACGTCACCCGCCATGATCAGTGCCGACGATCTCAACACCCTCATCCGCACCCGCCTGCGCCAATCCGTGGCGGCGAATCCCAAAAACGCACAGCCATTCGCCGAAGCCGCCTGGATCGAACTCTCCTGCATGCCCGACGTGTTCGCCGATACGCCCCAGTGGATCAGCAGTTATGCAGCGCTGGTGCCCGCCAACGATCCCACGCTCCTGCGGCTCAAAGCTTGGCAACTCCTGCGGGATGGCAAATTGGATGAATCTCGCGCTGCTTTGGAGAAGCTCATCGCCACGACGGAGGGAGGGGATCCGCTCTCGCAACTCGGTCTGGTCCGCATCGCCTTGCAGCAAAATAACCGCGATGTGGCGGCCAAGCAGTTCCAGCAACTCTGGAACAATCAGCCGACGGGTTTGCTGGCCATGCAGGTGGCTCAGGCAGCGCGTCTGGTCCATATTGCGTTGGCAGATCCGCCTGCCGTTCGGCAACTCGCGCAGATGCTTGCCAAACTCCCGGCCAACGCCATGACCATGCACAGATCCCCTCGCGATTTTGCCGTGATTACCGGAACCTTCACGCAGCGCTCTTACAACCAGGGCGAGCCGGTCCTGCTCAATGTTCGCATCACCAACAACAGCGGTCGCCCCGCGCCGGTTGGCCCCAACGGCCTGATCAAAACCAATATGGGAATCCTGGCTGGCAGCCGCGGTATTGCGGCACAGAACCTCGGCCTGATCGGCATTGAAGACATCCAGCGGTGCTATCGTCTGACGCACGGAGCCTCTACGGAAACGCAGATTCGCGTGGATCAGGGCCCGCTGGCCGATCGATTCCAGAGTAATCCTCTACCCCTCATGACCATCGCCATCTCGCTGGTGAGCAACCCGCAAAACTCAGGCAACAACCTGATAGGACTCGGCGGACAACTCGCCTCCGCCGGCATTTTCGATCGCAACGGCGAGGGAATCTTCTTGGGACTTTCCGCGATCCCCGGCATTATCAAACGCGCCCAGGATGCCGCCGGCCTGACCGTCGACAACCAAATGCTGCTGACCGATCTGTTCCTTCGCCTGCTCGACAGCTTCCCCGAGCAACAGCCTGAGAGCACACCTGCGGACGCCAAGGCACAGGTCCTGGAGGTCCGCAAAGCGATGCTCAACGTGATCAAGGGTTTCGTGGGCTCTTCCTCGCCGGAGGTCCGTGCCTGGACCGCGCGTGTCGTGCCGACGCAAGGCATTCCGCAGGAAATCCTCGAGCGTATCGACAAACTGGAAAGCGACGCCTCTCCGGTGGTGCGGATGATGTGGGGCATTCGTCAGATCGCATTGAGCACCACAGACGCCGAATCTCGCCAGCGTTCCATCGACGCTCTGACAAAGCACGCCGCCGCCGAAAGCGATCCCGTCTTACAACACTGGTTCAAAACATTAGCTAAGGACATGAGCATCCCCGCCCCCACCACAGCCCCCGCTCCGAAGCCCTGACCCACTTCCTGCCGCCTTCCTGCCACCTCGGAGTTCACGCTTGAGCGTGGTTCCCCATCACGTGGTCATCGGAGGCAAGAGCGGTTCCACTTCAGACAGCGGCATTTTCCGCTTACTCAAGCGGCGAGACAGGCGGAAAGTGGCGGACCGAACCGGCTTGCGATGATGGAAGAAACGCAGCATCCCACCGTAGCCGCGGACAAGTCCCCATAGGCTGTTCAGCGGCCTGCCAGTCTTCAGGCCGTGTTGCGCGCCCGCGGCGGTCAATATCACCAACCGCATCGGGAAATAGCGCCACGGGACATTATGCCAGACGAACAGAATATGATTTCTTTTACCGTAAATATCCATGCGTTTGAAGCTTCGCCGCGGCGATTCGTAGTGGTGGATGGGATCAGCGTTACCCAGTCGAACAACATAGCCGGCATCGAGGGCACGGATGCAATAGTCGAGTTCTTCGCCTTGGTGGAACAGGTGTGCCCGATAACCGCCGAGCCCCACGAACACTTCGCGTCGCAGCGCGTGGGCAGTGCCGATATATTGATCCGTAAGATAGGTATCCTTGGCATCCGGCGCCCGCTGACGGACAATGTTGTCCTGATTCACGTTGATAAACGGAATAGCGACGGCGGCGACCCGAGGATGACAAAATTCCGCGAGCGTCTGGCGGACAACCTCCGGCGTGGAAAACGCGGCATCGTCATCAATGGAAAAAATGATCTCGCCCTTGGCCAGGGACGCCGCCTGCGTCCGCCGGACGATCAAGCCTGCAGATCGATCGAAATGGACGAGTCGCACCGAAGGAAAATCCGTTTGTACCATCTCCGCGGTGCCGTCGGACGAGCCATCATCTATCACGAGAACTTCGATGGGAACCGACTGCTTCACCGCCGACTCCAAAGCAACCCGCAACGAATCCTTACGATCCTTGGTCGTGATGACAACACTCGCGGCGACGGAAGCCATGTGATGATTCACCCTCTGCCATGACAGCTTATCTTTCGGAAAAACTCCCGGCTACTGACTACTGACCCCTTCGTTACGGCGCGACTTCCATCGTGATGGACTTCAACTGCGGCTTGTTAGCGCACTTGATCACATAGTTGTCCGTGGGTGTCTTGGCGATATGCGTATCCGAGCCGCCTTCCCAATCGTAGGTGATCTTGATAGGCAGGAAACCGCCGTTGGGTTCCTTGTAGTCGACGTCGATGCGGAGATCAGCGAGGTCCGGACCGCCTTGCTTGTTGGTTCGGACTTGGACGGAGGTGGCCTTGGCGGGAATCTTCGCCCCTGCACTCGCCGCTTTTCCGGCAGCGCCAGCACCGGCTCCTTCCAGCACCAGAGTCTTGCTCATGCCGCGGCCAACGCCGTCAAGCTTGCCAAAGTCGATCCATGTCTTGCCTTCGTCGAAGGAAGCCTGTGCGAGGAAAGCGTCGTTGGCGTTGTAGCAGCGATAGGCGGCGCCGATGCGGATCCGCGTGATATCGCCGGGGGTGGTGATGGGGACGGTGATGGTTTTGCCTTGCCGATCCGGGTGGAACTGGTCGAAGGAGAGGTTTTTCGTGGTGCCCTTCATGTTACCATAGACGGTGATGGTGCCTTCTTGAGCGGCGGACGTGAAGGCGATTTTGTTCTCGCCCGTGTCGAGAGCTGGCAAAGCTCGCGTGGAATTCTGAATGTTATTCACGACCTTGACGGATTCGAGCCCGGTACCGGCGCCTTTGAATTCAAACTTCAAACGGTAGTCGTAACGGCGGTAGATGTGTGGCTTGAGATCAATGGCTTGCTCGCCGGCGGCGAGGCTGCCCAACGACTTCCAGTCGAGACCGTTGTTTTCGGAAAGGGAAACGTCAATGGACCCGCCGCTGGGGATGGCGGCATTGAGGTTGAGCATGCCGCCAAGATAAACATAACTCGAAGGCATGCGGAAAATGAGCGTGGAAGGCTTGGCGGAATCCTTCACGTGAACGGCCGGCCCCGCAGCTTCGGCTTTGCTAACGAGATTGTCGACCGTGAGCATCCCGGTCTTGAATTTGCCATTGGCAAGGGGCAGATCGTATGTGATCGTCCCATTACCGATGCGTGCCGTGGTATTGAGATCTCCCCATTTGGCCGCATAGCCGAGGCTCGAGTCCTTGGTGATATCCTTGCCGCCGTCGATCTCGTTAACGTGATGCCCCTCGTTAGTCCAGCCGCGTGTGATCTTCTCGCCAGGACGCAGCTGAATATTGACTTCATATCCGATGGCAGCCGCGTAGTCGTACTCGAAAGGCTTGCGTCCACCAGCAACAGCAGCACCGCCGTACTCCATAATAGTATCGCCCCATGCATGCGTCTTGGCCGGCTGCCAGCCGCCGTTGTCGAAAGTCGCAGAGCCCTTGAGAACTTCCGGACCATTGGTTTTCCACGCACCGTTCTTCATCAGGGCGTAGCGCCCCTGTTTGTCCTTGCTTTTGAAATCGGGATTCTTCTCGATCCACTCGACGATGGACGCATTGATTTCGAGCACGCCCGCAACGGTTTTCTTATCGGGCAGCATGAAGTAATTCATGAGCGAAGCATCGAAGAGTCCCCAGTGCCCATCGACTTTGATTTCCGGAACGCTGTGAGCATTGATGCCCCATCCCTTGGCCTCCATGCCGGCATACCGCGCAAGACTTTCGATATTGCCCGAAGCGCAGCAGCACATACCGTAGCCGTAGACGTTAAAAACCTTAATGGGATCGTGAACGTTGCCGTCTGGCTGGAGGAATTCATCGGGCGGAGCGGTCTGGTGGCGGAACTTGCAGACAGTGGTCCAGATCGCGATAGCTTTCTGCTGCTCCGTCATCCCCGGCTTGATGAAAGAGTTCTTCCACGCTTCCAGCGAGGAGACATCTTCGACCTTGTCGGAGACAACTTTGACATGCGAGACCACGCCGGCGGCAGTTTGAGCGTAAGTGCCCTGAACAGCAGCGGTCAGCAGAACGGAAGCAGCCAATGCGAGCGTCATACGAGAATTCATGTACAAGTTCCTTGTGAAAGAAACAATCATCAAACCGAGCAACAGGAATATTACCGCATGAAGGGGACGGAGGGAAATACGTAAAATTGGGTGTGGCCATTTTTTATGGCAAATCAGGGCGATCAGAGCCGCGACCGTAAGGGAGCGACCCGTGCGACAATGCGGAAATAACGCCTGTTGCTCCCTGACGGTCGCGGCTCTGATTTTCCGGGGCAATCGTCTGATTGGCCATAAAAAATGGCCACACCCGTAAAATTTGTTCAATTCGTAAAATGCGTGGAATTCGATTTCCTCAAGTGTACCCAGTACCACGCCGCGACCGCCACCACCATCGCCACGATCACCACCGCGTCGATCGGCTTGCGGTACGGCATCACCAGAGTGTCCCACTTATTCTCCAGGTACCACCCCGCCCATAGCAGCAGACTGTTCCACATCGTCGCGCCGATCACCGTATACAGGCAAAATTTCAGCAGGTTCATCTTCGCAATGCCCGCGGGTATCGAGATGAAATGCCGCACCACGGGAACAAACCGGCAGACGAACACCGTGATGCTTCCCCGGCGTTCGAACCAGCGGTGCGTCAGATCTAGATGCTCTTCGTTGATCAGAAGGAATCGACCGACTTTCATCACCAGCGGCTTTCCGCCGAAGTAGCCGATGTAATAACTGATCACCGACCCGATGAGGCTTCCGATGCTGGTGGCAACGATGGCCATCGTCCAGGTATGCTCTCCGCGATAGACCGCCATCCCCAGCGGCGGCATCACCACTTCGCTGGGCACCGGCGCAATCATGCTCTCCAACGCCATCAGCACGCCCGCCCCAAACAGACCTCCGGTCTGCATGCACCAGTCGGCCAAGTGCTTCACGATTTCCGTCAATGAACCCATACGATCCTCTCGGTCCCGTAGGGACCAATTCTTCCACGTCCGAACCAACAATATATTCCATTATCGGTTTGTGTTCGCTTGAGCCTCGCCTAAAATGCTGATCTTGGAGTCTCACTGCATGCCTGATCACGTGATGCGCAATCGAGTCGTTCTAGCCGCCGCCGCGGTGATGGCCGCTGGCATGCTCGCCGGATGTCCGCCCGTACCAAAGCCGCCGCCAGCGACGATACCCGCAACCGTCAACGAGGACCCCGGCCTCGCCCCCGTGCTCGGCAACGAACCTGTCGCCCCAGGCGTCTACCTCCCGCTAGGCTCGTACACCCCGCTTTCCGGCGATGCTCTCCAGCGAGCCCTGACCGATCGCAAAACCATCCTCGCTCAAACCAACCCCGAATCCTCCACAGCACCCGCAACCGCCCCCTCTCCCCCTCTCCCTCTCTCCCTCTCTCCCCCTCCGATGGCCGTGAAGTATTATCTCCATGCCCGCGAGAAATACCTCGACGGCGCCAACGCCGAAGCGATGGATTTCCTCGACAAGGCTCTCGCTCTCGATCCCAACGCCCTGACCGTTCTCAAGCTCATGGGCCGCGTCTGTTTCGCCGCCGGCCAATTGCCCAAAGGATCCACCTATCTCCAACGAGCCTACGCGATCAATCCCGACGATGTCGAGGTGAACTATTTTCTTGGGCGTTACTGGTCGGAGCGTAAGAACATCAATCGTGCTGTGAGCCATTTGCTTCAGGCCGCCGACTCGCCGGAGCGATCCGTTTCTTCCGCCCAGACGCCGCTGGTGTCGTTCCATCTCGCCCGTGCCCTTCAGCAAGCCGGCTATCACCAGGCCGCCGCCGCCGAATACGAACAGTTCCTCAACACCATCGCCATCCCCGTCGCCGGCTACCGCTACGACCGCGAACTGAATTATCTGATGAACGAGCAGTGGGCGATCCATCTGGAGGCCGCGGAAAATTACGTCGTCTGCGGCCATTATCAGCAGGCCATCCCCCACTATCAAACCGCCCTCACCCACGATCCTCAAGACGCCTTCATGATTTCCCGCCTCGTGAACGCACTGGTCCACGCCGCCCGCCAATCAGAGCCGCGACCGTCAGGGAGCGACCGTGCGGTCATACAGTCACAGGGCCAGTCGCTCCCTCACGGTCGCGGCTCTGATCGTCAATCGCCCCCCCCCTCCTGCCAACTCGCCCTCGACCTCGTCATTTCTACGCAAGGCAGCGAAGACTCCCTCAAACTGCTCGTTTGGGCCTACAAAGCCGCGGGCCGCGAGAACGATATTCTTGCCGACCTCCGCGCTCGCATCTCTTCTGAGCAGGACGATCGTGCGACCGACATCCTCGCCAACGCACAAGATTACTTGGACAAAAAAAGTGATGCCTTCAACACTCTTGCCAGCTATGTCCACAAGAACCCAGATAATCTTGATAAGCTCCAGCGGCTGCTCAAGCGAGTCGATTCCCCAGCCACCTACCTCACCGCCCTCGAACTTGCCGCGCAATCCCTCCACGCTCTCCCCGACAAGCACGACGATATCCTGAAAATGTTCCTCCCGTCCGCCAAGTTCGCCAAGACCCCTTTCCCCACCGGCTACTGCCCGAAGGAACCAATAACCGAGTTCGTCTATCTTCATGGCAACGCCTTCCGCGCTATCGACGAAGACGCCATCGCCGAGAAACTTTTCCGCCACGCCGTTATCCGTGATACCAATGCCACTTTTTTCCCGGCACGTGAAACGCTCGTGTCGCTCCTGCTCTCGCAGGAAAAATTCAAAGATGCCGATACCATCATTCAGGATGCGATTGCCAAAAAACAGGGTGGAGCGAAGGCTTACCAATTGCTCGTCGACTCGGAAGCCGCCCAACAGCGTTTCGCCAACGCCCTGAAACTCTCGCAGAATGCCTGCCAGAAATTCCCCGACTCCAACGAACTCCGCCTGCAACTCGCCGCACTCTACCGTCTCCGCGGTCAGGACACCGAGGCCGACAAAACCCTCATCGCCCTGATCGACGCCGCCCCCAAATGCGAACCCGCCTATCGCCCCCTGATCAATTCCCTCCAATCGCAGGCGCGTGACCGGAGCGCCCCGGAATCCGTCCGCGGCAAAGCCAACGACGACGCTCAAACCTACATCACCAAACTCCTCAAAGCCGTCCCGACCTCCGTTTTCGGCCGCGTCAACGCCGCACTTCTCGTCGCCTACAATGGCCAGCCCATGGACGCCGAAGCCAGCCTCCGCCGCATTGCCATCGAACATCCCGACGATGTCGAGGTGCTCTCCCTTCTCGCTCAACTGCGTCAGGTGCTCGGGCTCTCCCGCGAAGCCGTCAGTCTGCTCGAGGAGTCGCTGCGAAAAAATCCCTCGCCCGACCTGACCGCATCCCTGGCCCGCCTGTACCGCGAGCAAAAAAAAACATCCGAAGCACTGGACCTGACCGCTCGCCTCATGGCCGAGCATCCCGACGACGAATCTTACGTCCTGGTCCACGCCGCCGAGCTCATGGCCCAGCAAAAATCCGCCGACGCCATCACCGTGCTCTCGCAGGCGATCGGCAAATTCCCGAAATCCAGCGAACTGCCTCCCTACCTCGCCCGCCTGCAAGTCGAATTCGCCAACCCCGCCGACGATGGAGGGGGGGTCGCCACCATGCAGAACTTCATCACCCGCACCGGCGAAACCGCCGCACGCCTCTACACCCTTTCACACCTCCAATCCGCCGCCGGCCAGGACGCCCAAGCCCAAGCCACGCTCCAACGCATCCTCACCCTCATGCCCGACCACACCGGCGCCAACAACGACCTCGCCTACGCCTGGACCAACGCCCACAAAAACCTCGACCAGGCCCAACTCATGCTCGAAAAAGCCCTCAACAACGAACCGAACAACTCCGCCTTCCTCGACTCCCTCGGCTGGCTCTACTACAAACAAGGCCACTTCGACAAAGCCGTCGCGATCCTCGAAAAAGCCATCACTCTCCCCCGCGGCACAGAGCCCGATGTCCTTCAACACCTCGCCGACTCCCTCTACCGCCTCGGCAAAAAAGCCGAAGCCACCGCCCGTTTCCGCCAGGCCCAGAACCTGCTCCAACAAGCTCTCGCCTCCTCCTCCCTCTCCCCCGAACAGCGTAAGGTGAAAACCTATCTCGATTCAATTCTCTCCGCCCTCAACAACAACCAGGAACCAAAACTCACCCCCACCGCCGCCGAATGAAATGAGCAGGTAGCGACCCCGCTTTGCGGGGTGGTGGTGGGGGCACAAAAGTTTAGCCGTTGATCGAAGATCAACGCTCGTTCGCTCTCCTTGACAGCTTGCACCACCCGCGCGTACATTGCCTCCGGCATTTGAGAGATGCCTTGCGGCCTGCAAAAAGGGCAAAGCCCCCTCTCATTGTTTCGCACCGTCTTTCCAGCTCCACGAGCAGGCCCGTGAGCGCATTTTGAAAGAGGTGCCTGATGGCCCCGTTATCCTCTCGTCCCAACCTCGAAAATCTCAAAAATCGTGCAAAAAGTCTGCTGAAAGACCACGCCAGAGGCGAACCCGTGGTCTGTCATTTACTCCGGCGGCTCTCGCGATTCTCAGATGCCTCCAACGAGGTCATCCTGTCAGCCAAGGTAACGCTTGGCGATATCCAGGCAGCGTTAGCCATTGAGAACGGTTTCGCAACTTGGCCCGATCTCAAACGAGCCATCGAGAGCGGCCGCACGGAGGCAACCAGCAGCCCACAATCGATGCCTCTAACGCTCGATGGCGATGGCCATCAACAGGATTCCTTCTCGCTCGTTCTCACCGCAGTAGCCAATGCCCTGGGACGATCGGCCAATGATGAAGATGTGTTTGTCCGTTCTACCAACGCCTTCTCTCTGGCAATTATTCCAGGAGAAGGCAACGAGTGTCCCGCCTGGTGGCACATGGCTGGCCGGGAGCACGGGCTGGATATCCTCAGACGCTCGCTGGGCCTGAAAATAGAACGCCTGGACCTGCCTCCGGTCCCCGATCCAGTCTGGCACGATCCGGAACTCCAGGCCCAACGCCGTGAGCAACTCGCCCCCCGCATCCAGCACGCTCTGGAAGCCGGAGGTTATCTCATCACCTCCGGCGGCTGGGACTGGAAATGGCAAATGCCCCACGCCACACCGCACTGCTGGTGGGGCGTGATTCTGGAGGTCCAAAAAAATGCGATGATTCGTGGAGCATGTCTCAACGGCCGAACGGACAACCCCATCGCCATCCTCACCGACGAATGCTGGACAGTCTCTCTTGCAGACCCAACGCTCAATGACCTCGAAGCAGACCAAGCGATGCTGGCGCTGGCATTAAGCCGAATCCGCGCCGACGCAGCCCCGTTTCTTCCCCCGCCAACGCCATGGCGCCCAGTCTTCGGCCTCGCCGCCATCGACGTCTGGATCAACCAGTTCTGCCGCGTCCCATTCTGCCCCGATTGCGGCGATCGGAGTTTCCGTTGCGCACATGCGACCGCGTTAACCTTGGCAGCAGGATCGCAAACCGCGGCAACCTATCTTCATCGCCACGCGAATCGGTATCCGCCGAAAGCCGCACAGACGATAGCCAAGGCCGCCGCCTGCTACACAAACATCCACGAATTACTCACCCCGTTCCTGGCCCGAGACGCAGCGCAGGGCTATCAAGCCGTGATGGGCGACAGCAATCGCCAAGCCTGGCACATTGAAAAGGTGCTGTTGCCCGTGCGATCCGCGATGGATTCCGCAGCTAACGCCATCGCCGACACACTGGCAGCGTGGTAGCGGCGGCCACCGTGACACGACATGCAAAACAAAGTAACGACCCCGCTTTGCGGGGTGGCGGCTGCGGCTATGGAAGCAGGATGAAAAAGTGAACGCACGCCCCTCGCCGCCTTCATGCCGATATCGAGCCGCAGCATCAGAGCTCCTCTCAAAATCCAACAAGAGTCACAAGGATTGCCTGATTTGACCATATAGCCCCGGCTTTAGCCGGGATCGACGTTCGACCTCGGATGAACTGTTCCAAAAATACGGGTAAAAGCTGCATTTCTTTCTCACGTCGTCTCATCGTATGGCCGCTCATCCCGGCTAAAGCCGGGGCTATATGGCAAATGCGTTTGCCTTGGGCAACGGGCTATTGTGCGCCATTATCACGCAGCCATTTCTTCGCCTCATCTGTCCGTGCCCGATCGAGCGGCGTCTTGCCGAGCTTATCAAGGGGACTCATCTCCGCACCCTGCTCCTTCAGCCATGCCATGACCGCAACCTGATCGCCATACCCACCAGCAGCCTGATGCATAGGCGTCCAGTTCATCATGCGGTCCCTGGCGTTAACGTCCGCCCCCTGCTCCTTCAGCCATTTCATCACGTCCAGACGCCCAAAAGTAGCCGCGCTATGCATGGGCGTCGCACCACCATTGATGCTGACGTTGGCATCCGCGCCTTGCTCCTTCAGCCAGATCATGATGTCAAGGCATCCACGCTCAGCCGCCCGATGCATGGGCGTCCGGCCGAGTGTGTCCGCAGCGTGGATGTCGGCACCTTGCTCCTTCAACCACTTCATGACATCAAGGCGCCCATACCAGGCAGCATCAAGCATGGGCGTAGTGCCAACCTGAGCCTGGGCATTGACGTCGACGCCTTGCTCCTTGAGCCACTTCATGACACTCACGCGATCCCCCGAAAAAGCCTCAGCCGACGCATGCATGAGCGTATAGCCACGCTCCGTCTTGGCGTTGACGTCGGCGCCTTGTTCTTTGAGCCATTTCATCGCGTCGAGTCTGCTGTACAAACTCGCCGAATACATGGGCGTTTCGCCGTACCCGTTCTTGTCGTCGACACCCACACCTTGCTCTTTCAACCACTTCATCGCCTCAATATGGCCATTCAAAGCCGCCGAATGCATCGGTGTTCCGGATTTGTCCTGGACGTTGACGCTTACCCCCTGTGCTTTCAGCCACTTCATGAATTCGACGTCACCTTTGCAAGCTGCCGATCTCATGAGCGTATCGTCGCCTTGGATTGGAACGCCTTGTTCCATCAGCCATTTCATGGCCTCAATTTTCCCACTCACAGCCGTCGCGGACATGACCGTTCGGCCGCTTTCGGTTTTGGCGTTGACATCCGCACCTTGCTCCTTCAACCACTTCATGGCATCAAGGTGACCTTCCCGAGCCGCACAATGCATGGGCGTTACGCCCTTCTTGTCCTTGGCATTAACGTCCTGCCCCTGTTCTTTCAGCCATTTCATCGCCTCGACGTGACCACCCTTCGCCGCCACATACATGGGAGTTTCGTCGAACTGGTCCTTGGTGTTGACGTCCAGACCTTGCTCTTTCAACCATTTCATGGCCTCGACGTTGCCGCCGGAAGCAGCCGACAGCATCAGCGTTTGACCCAGATTGCCCTTGTTGTGCAGGCTCATCCCTTGCTCTTTGGCCCATTTCATCGCATCGAAATTGCCGCCCCTCGCCGCGGCGTGCATCAGCGTCAAGCCCCCCCTGTTCTTGGCGTTGACATCCGCACCCTGCTCTTTGAACCATTTCATGACATCGAAATGGCCTTTCGAAGCGGCAAACCATATGGGCGTATTATCAAAATCGTCCTTGGCATTAACATCTGCCCCTCGCGCTTTCAGCCAAACAAGCACATCCATACGCCCTTCTGCGGCCGCCATGTGCATGAGCGTCTCGCCCCTGTCGCCTATCTTCGCATTGACCTCGCTGATCTTGTCGCCCCCTTTCTCCTGAACCCAGGCTTCAGGGGTGAGCGCCGGCGACGGCCCATCCGCGGCATGGCAGATGGCCAGCACCATCGCAAGAACACAAAGCGAAACAGTACAGGCCAGAAAAGCCATCCGTGTTATTCCGCGGCGGTTCCGCGAAGGATCCAGCACCGCTTTGAGCCGACCCTCAAGCGTCGAAGGCCGAGCCATCGCCAATCCCCCCCCTCCTCCACGCACCGCGTGATGCGACTCGGCAATCGAAAGAAGCTCCGACGCATACGCCGAAGGCTCCGTGCCCGAACGCAGCACCAGATCATCGCAAGCACGCTCACGCTCGACCGACAACCGCGAAGCGGCATACCACGCCAGCGGATGGAACCAGTACACCGCACAAGCAATCTGCGAAAGAAGCTGAACCAGCGTATCCCAACGCTTGACATGCGAAAGCTCGTGCAAGAGCACCGTGCGACGACGATCTTCGCCCCAGCTCTCAGCGGTGGCGGGCAACAAAATCACAGGACGCAGCACGCCAAAAGTCACAGGCATCGAACATGTGCTGCCACGAAGAAGCCGAACCAAACGCCTCACGCCAAGCTCCTGGCGCACTTCGCTAAGCAAGCCTTCCCACCCCCCGCCCGCAAGAGTCGCAGCGGAACGCATCAGGCGGCGAAGGTAAATCGGCGCGAAAACCAGTGGCGTGAGAACGACAAACGCCCCAAACAAATACAGCCACGGAAGCCACCCTCCCCACTCTCTCCACTCCTTCCACTCCCATCCCGCACACACACGATCCGGCGAAATCACCTGGAGTTCACGCTTGAGCGTGCCATCCCCGCCCCCCACACGATCCACCCCAATCACCGGTGATTCCACAGCGGCAGCGACGACAGGAAACTGCGGCTCGATCCGAAATGCGCTTGCGCTCGGAATCGTCGCCAACCGTTGCGGCGCAACCCAATAAGGTAGAACATTCCACGCAGGCAAAGCCAGCGAAGCCAAAGGCAACAAGAGCAGAGCAATGATCGACCCCGTCCAGAGCAGATGCCGAGCCGCCGCCGAATAACGCCGAAGCAGCAAACTCGCAAGACCCGCCCCCGCAAGAACTATCGTGGCCTTGACGCTGATGTCCAGCAGAAACATAAACATAAAGGCACCTCTTAAAAATAAACAATAGCCACACAGAGAGATTAAATTCGAAACTCGAAGTTCGAAATTCGAAGTAAATTCAAATGTTCAAATGTTCAAATCGCTCGTAACCACAGTGGTCGTCCCTTTTTCGAACTTTAAACTTTGAGCTTCTTTCGAACTTCGAGTTTCGAATTTCATCTTTCTGTGCCCTTGTGGCTAATTTTTAGCCTGCTTGATAAGTCTGCGAAGACGATCGAGCTCTTCGGCGGAGAGCTTCGTGTCCGGATCCGACAAATGCGCAAGCACCGCTCTTTCGAGCGACCCGCTAAAAAACGTGGTCAGTAGCCGTTTGAGCGCCCGGCGCGCCGCCTCCTCGCGGGGCGTGGTGGGGAAATAGACATATTTGCCTGATTCTTCACGGTGAGCCAGGTGCCCCTTTTCCTCCATGATGCGGAGGAACGTGCGGATCGCCGAGTTGCTCAGTGGATCGGCAATCGCCTCGCCAATCTGACCGGCAGTCGCAGGTCCAAGGGTATACAGAATCTCAAGGATTTCGCGCTCCCGGCGGGAAAGCGGCGGCAGACGACGACCAGCCATAACCTGATCCTCCTAAAACGTTATGTTAAAAATTTAACACTATGTTGAGGCAGTGTCAAGCCCCTCGCTAATTTTTTAACGCTTCCAAATGCGTTCGCCTTGCCCCGCCCTCCAATTTACGGGTGTACCCGTTTTTCCGGGCACACCCAATCTCCTAGCCCCCGGCTTTGCCGGGGGGTATACCCGAGATGATCATTCCGTCAAACTTTGGGAAAATGAGTGTCACTGGTTCGCCCCCTCGGCAGAGCCGGGGGCTAGGAATATTGGGCTTGCCCACAAAACCGGGTACGCCTCCTTCCCCAGGGTGCACGTCAGCTTTGTAGGTGGAAATAAATGAGCCACAGACAGAAATAATAAAAAACCTGTCTGTGTCTGTCTGTGGCTCATTTAACCACGAAATTGCGGGCAAAATGTCCGCAGACAGAAATATTGGCAGACCCGCCAGCAGGTTTCAAGTTTGCGGCTGAACCAAAACTTCTGGCTTCTGGCTTCTGGCTACTGGCTTCTCAGGAACAGGTGTTCCGCATTCTGGGCATTGGGGGGAGGTGAGGAGGTAGAGGAGGTAGCCGCAGGTGGGGCAGCGGGGTTCTTCGATTTTGAGGGCGAAGAGCAGGCCGCAGGCGGTGCAGGTGTCGTTGCCGAGCTGGATGGTTTGCTTGGCGTCGCAGCGTGGGCAGGTCAGCGAGATGTGGGTCATGACCTTGGAAACGATAGTCGTATTGTTGGCGAAGTCCATTTTGCGATTCAGGCGAGCCAGGATGGCGACAGCCATGGTGCAGCATACGGCGACGATGCCGCTGGCTGCGGCCAGTCGCCCGAAAGGCTCCTGGGGCCGAACTTCCCAGACGCTCAACAGGTTAATCATGCAGGCACAGCCGATGGCGGCGGCAATGGCGATCCAACGCACAAAAATCTGCCAATCGACCAAGCGAGCGGTGAACAGGATGTTGCTCAGCCCCAGGACGGCGGCGACGCTGATCAGGGCGGCAAACCAGCGATGGAAAATGGTGGGGGAAACAGGGGGGCTGAAGTCGGGGACCGAGCCGGAGTATGCGATCGGGCAGAGAAGGAGGAAGGTCAGTGCGGCACAGAGGACGCCGGCCCAACGCAGCCAGCGGTATGGACGGCGATCGATGTCGACCAAGCAGGCCACGGCACTGGCGCCACAGCCGGCCAAGCCCAGAGCCAGCGCAACAAGAAAGTTGAGGGATTCGTGTGTGAAGGCTTCAGACCAGGCGGTGGGCCAAAGCAGGAGGAAAATCAGGGTAGCGAGAATGGCTCCGGTCCAGCCGGCGATTTTGGTTCGCGCGTGAACGGTACTGGCGAGACAGGAGACGGCAGGCAAGCCGCAGAGAGCCCAGTAGAGAAGGCTCAGGCCGAAGAATTCGCCGATACGCCAGGGCGAGGAGCCGAAGGCGAGCAGCAGATCGCTCCAAATCCAGGCCAGGGAGCAGAGGTAGGCGGGGATAATCCAGCCGCTGAAAGCCAGAACGCTGCGGCGGGCCTGGGGCTTCTCAAGATGAGCCGACAGAGAAAAGAGCAGTCCGACCGCCAGGGCGGTGACGATGCCGGTGCCGATGGCGCTGCTGACGTGAGGAACAAACGGCGTTAGAACGGCCAATAAACCGACCAACGCCGTAAAACCCAACGCGCCCAGCATGATCCACAAAAGAACGCGGCGAAGATTCATCCAACACCCCGTGATTCAAGACGATGACGTGTTTATACCAGAAGCCAGTAGCTGAAGAAATTTGACGTTCGAAATTCGAATGTTCAAAAACGGGTTCTCACAGAGGACGGGGCTGTTGCTCAATGAACCATTTTTTTAGCCCATTTCAACCGCGGTTGCCGATTCACATCGGTGAAGCGGCCAGTACGCATCGTCGCCGGATCAAAAGAAGCCGGCAGAGGACGACAGGCCCGAACTCTGTGAGAACCGTCTTCCAGCCTACCTACAAAACTGGCGTGCACCCGCCGGCTCTCTCCTCCTCAAATTCGCCGCGCCGTCCAATCTTCGCCGATTTGCTCAGTTTCCTTCAAAATCTCCGCGTTTTCCGCCCTGTCCGCCCCGCCTAATCCCGCCCTGTCCCGTCCGACCCCGCTTTGCGTTTTACAACCGAAAACGCTTGCGGCGTCGCGGACTTCGACTTTGGCATCACCATTTGCCACAAAAAATGGCCACACCCAATAACGGGTGGGCGGATCGTCAGAGGCTGTGGGCTTCGTACCAGGCGATGGTTTTTTGGAGGCCGGCTTCGAATGGGGTTCGGGCAACGAAATTGAATTCGGTTTTGGCGCGGGTGGTGTCGAGACAGCGGCGGGGTTGGCCGTCGGGTTTGGTGGGGTCCCAGATGATTTTGCCTTGGAAGTGGCATAAGCGTGCGATCAGTTCAGTGAGGTTTTTGATGGTGATTTCGCTGCCGGCGCCGAGGTTGACGGGCTCGGGCTTGTTATAGTTTTGCGTGGCGAGGTAAATGCCTTCGGCGGCGTCTTCGACGTAGAGGAATTCACGTGAGGCCGAGCCGGTGCCCCAGGCGGTGATGTGGTCGCTATTGGCGCGTTTGGCTTCGATGCATTTGCGGATGAGGGCGGGGATGACGTGGGAGGACTGGAGGTCGAAGTTGTCACCGGGGCCGTAGAGGTTGACGGGGAGGAGGTAGATGGCGTTGAGGTTGTACTGTTGACGATAGGCTTGGCACATGACCATGAGTGCTTTTTTGGCGATGCCGTAGGGGGCGTTGGTCTCTTCGGGATAACCGTTCCAGAGGTCGTCTTCTTTGAAGGGGACGGGGGTGAATTTGGGATAGGCGCAGATGGTTCCGATCTGGACGAATTTTTTCAGGTTGTTGACACGAGCCGCTTCGATGAGATGCAGGCCCATAGCCATATTGGCATAAAAGTAGCGTCCGGGATTTTTCTGGTTAGCGCCGATGCCGCCAACCTGCGCAGCAAGGTGGATCACAACATCGGGTTTGGCCTCTCTGTAGAGGCGTTCGCAGTCTTGTTTCTGCGTAAGGTCGAAGTCTTCGATGAGAGGAACGAAGATGTCGGAGGGCTTAATGCCGGCATCGTGGAGGCGTTTTTGAAGGTGTTTGCCGAGGAAACCGGCGCCGCCGGTGATGACATAACGCATAATGAGGATCCATGGTTAAGGGACGAAGAAATCGTCAAGTCGTTGAGGCTGAACATCAAGGCCATTCAATGATGGATTACGCTCGAAGGGCATAATTTTATATGAGTCACGGATTCTTTTTCGCGTGATCGTAGAGGATTTTTTCCTGCTGAGCGATTTTCAGGTCGGTGTCGATCATCATTTTGGCGAGGGCTTTGAAGGTGACCTTCGGCTGCCATTTCAGGATGCGTTTGGCCTTGGAGGCGTCGCCTAAGAGCAGATCGACTTCGGCGGGGCGGAGGTAGCGAGGATCGGTCTCGACGTGTTGTTTCCAGTCGAGGCCGAGGAGGCCGAAACACTCTTCGATCCATTCCTGGACGCTGTGGGTTTCGCCAGTGGCGATGACGTAGTCGTCCGGCTTGTCCTGTTGCAACATGAGCCACATGGCTTCGACGTAATCGCCGGCAAAGCCCCAGTCGCGCTTGGCGTCGAGATTGCCCATGAAGAGCTTTTCTTGGAGGCCGAGTTTGATGCGGGTGGCGGCGCGGGTGACTTTGCGTGTGACGAAGGTTTCGCCGCGGCGGGGGGATTCGTGGTTGAAGAGGATGCCGTTGACGGCGAACATGCCGTAGCTTTCGCGGTAGTTGACGACCTGCCAGTAGGAGTAGACCTTGGCACAGCCATAGGGCGAACGCGGGTGGAAAGGCGTGGTTTCTTTTTGCGGAGTTTCCGCAACCTTGCCGAACATTTCGGAGCTGGAAGCTTGGTAGAAGCGGATGGGATATCCGGTGGCCTGCTCGAGATCGCGAGCCGCTTCCAGCAGCATCAGAGTGCCCAATGCGTCGGAATGAACGGTATAAACAGGCATATCGAAGCTGACACGCACATGAGACTGCGCACCCAGGTGATAGATTTCGCTGGGTTTGCACTTGGAGAGGATATCGCGAAGGCTCGAGCCATCGGTGAGATCGCCGTAGTGGAGGCTGAGCTTGGGCTGCGGCGTATGAGGGTCCTGGTAGATGTGATCGATGCGTTGCGTATTAAAAGTGCTGGAACGTCGGATGAGGCCGTGGACTTCGTAGCCTTTGGCAAGCAGGAATTCGGCGAGGTAGGAGCCATCTTGGCCGGTGATGCCGGTGATGAGAGCACGTTTAGCGCGATGATCCATAACAGGATTCCTTACAGGTGAAAAGCGAAGAACATGGATATTATCGACCAAAAGGAGGGGGGCTGAATTCGTAAAATTCGTAAAATTCGTGAAAGCCGTAAAATTCGTGGAGAAGAGTGGCCTTTGCACGCGGCGACGAGGGTTCGATGGGAGAGGGGCGCGACGCTGCAAGCAGGGTAGGAAGGCTAAAAGCTACTGTTGGAAGGTTTGCTGGATGAACGTCACGTCAGCGGAGGTGAGTGGGCGATTATCGGCGGAGAGGTTGCAGGCGGCCTGCTTCTCGTTGCGGAAGCCGGGGATCACACAAGCGACGCTGGGCATCGCAAGACAGTAATTCAGCGCGACCGAGGCAAGATTTTCGATGGAACTGCCGAAACGACTCTTGAGCTTTTCGATCTTCGGCTGAAGAGCGAGGAGATTTTCAGCAGAGAATTTTTTGGAATTCTGGCGGTGATCGCCCGCTTCGAAGGTCGGCGGTTTGCTCGGGTCGAACTTGCCAAGCAGCAGGCCTTGCGCCAGAGGCGAAAAACAGACGAACGACATACCATGCTCCGCGAGAAGCTTACTGACCGGAGAACCGGGCCGGATGAACTGATCGTCGATAGCGTTGGCCCACGATTGCAGAACGGCAGGCTTCACGATGGGCACGATTTTCTGGAAATCGGCGGCGACGTAAGCGGACTGACCCTTCACGCGGACTTTGCCTTGCTTGACCAGATCGTCCATGACTTGAGCGGCACCGGCGAGGTACTGATCGTTGGGGCCGAAGTTGCCATGGTGGAAGTAGTAAATGTCGACGTAGTCGCGTTTCAGGTTGATCAGCGACTGCTCGCACTGGTGTCGGATGTGTGCGGGCTCGTAGGCGTGTGCGGCAGTTCCGGGGAAATGGCCGATCTTGGTGGCGATCACATAGTTCGTCGAGTTGAGGCCGAGCCGGTCAAAAACGCGGGCAAGCATTTGCTCGGCGCGGCCGTTGCCGTAGACGTCGGCGTTATCGAAGTGGTTGACGCCCTTATCGATGGCGAGCTTGATGGCCGCGGTGACTTCGTCTTCATTGACGTTCGCCCAGCCGTTGGGGGTGCCGTTGACCCAGTTCAGGCCGCCCATGGTCCAGCAGCCGAAGGAGATTTCGGAGACCTTGACGTTGGTTTTGCCCAGGGAACGGTATTTCATGATAGCTCCAGGTTAGTGCATAGGACTGACGAAAAGGACAACATAAGAGATAATGTAGCAAACGCAAGGCTAGCACCGTCGCTCGTATTCTTGCTTTGGTCCATAGTGCTCAGGCCGGCAAGACTCGGATTCAATCGCTCGCTGATCGTGTTGCCGCCATTTTTGTTCCGATCATTCTTGTTTTGGGCGGCGTTACTTTTGCGGCCTGGTATTTTTTCACGTGCGATCTTGATCGCGCTTTGCTGGCTACGATTGCCACGATTGTGATTGCTTGTCCGTGTGCGATGGGATTGGCTACGCCGACTGCGATTACGGTTGCGATGGGACGGGCGGCTCGGATGGGCATTCTTTTCACCAAGGCCGCCGCCCTGGAAACCGCTCGCACGATCACCACTGTCCTCTTCGACAAGACCGGCACACTCACCACCGGCAGCCTTGAAGTCACGCAAATCCTGCCAACGCAGAATTGGGGAGGAGGAGAGGGAGAGAAAGGGAGAGGGGGAGAGCAGGATTTTTTACGCATCGCGGCCAGTATCGAACAATTTTCCGAGCATCCGTTGGCCAAGGCGATTGTCGCGCGTGCTGTTGCGGAGGGTGTTGCGCTTTATCGTCCTGCGGATTTTCATTCTTCGCCGGGTGGTGGTGTTACCGCGATGGTCCACCGCTGCCGTTATGCTGCCGGGAGCGCCAATTACATTGCCTCTTTGGGCGTTGCGATTCCGTCAGAGCCCACTCTCGCTGACGGCGTGACCACCATCCACCTCGCGGACCTCGACGATAAAAAACATCTTGGCGTGATTGCTCTGCGTGACACGCTTCGTTCCGAATCCGCGAAGATGCTTCAGACGTTGCGCGATCGCGGTTATCACATCGGTGTGCTCACGGGCGACAGCGAGCCTGCCGCGAAGGCGGCTCTGCAAGGCCTGCCGATCGATTTTTTCCGCGGCAACGTGAAGCCCGAGGAGAAAGCTGCTGCCATTACCGAATTAAAATCGAAAACGAAAATCGCATTCGTCGGCGACGGTATCAACGACGGCCCAGCCCTTGCCGTTGCTGATCTGGGTATCGCTATCGGTGGGGAGAGTGGTTCGGATCTTGCCAAGGCCGCCGGCGACGTACTGCTGATGAATGCCCAACTTTCTCGGATTCCTGAGGTGCTGCAACTCGCTCGTCACACGCTTCGCATCATCAAGCAGAACCTTTTCTGGGCCTTCGCTTACAATTTCGCCGCCCTTCCTCTGGCTATGTCCGGTTTACTCTCTCCCGGCCTCGCCGCCGCGGCGATGATGCTCTCGAGCCTGAGCGTGGTGACAAACGCATTACGCCTCTATCGCGTCAAACTCTAATCACTCATTTACTAGCGTCTCAATAACTTCTTGCCCAAGTTCAATATTCTTTGAGGCAGGAATTTTTTGACAAACGACCGTAACGTTAATTTAGGCTTAGCAGGCGTAAGATACTTTTTGACAAGCTCTTCAAAAGGAAGCTTCTGGTAATCGCTAAAAAATGCGTCGCGTTTTGGGTTGGGTGCCGAAGACTTATACATCACGGGGTTACCCGCCATGGCCTCTTCGAGCGTTCGTTCCTCGCAAAAGATAGATGGGCGTACCTCTTTCAGAAGCTCTTCTGCTGTTACCGTATTGACTAAAAGAAGCGAAACGCCGTTTTTCGTGTCGTGAGGGAAAGGAACTTTTTTGCCGATGCCCCAGAAGTCGGCGAGGGTAAAATCGCCCAGTCGTTTTGGAGACGTATAACGACATTGGTAACACGAACGCCGCAAGAACATGTTGGTCAGGAAACCACGAAAAAACGGATCCTCCGCCGCGGGGATGGCCTTGGATGTATTATTTTCAAAGAGCAGTTGCATGAAAAACGAATCCCAACCGTATTTTTTGCTTCGCATGACGCATTGAGTGATTGTGGAACGAAATTGTTTGGATCTCCATGTGATATAGCGTTCAAATACGCCAGGCGAAGGAACGCCATGACAAATGAGATCGCAAGTTAAGAGATGGTCATATTTTTGTTTACCGACAAAGGTGTAAAGTCCTGCGATTTGGCAAGGCGTTCCCGTAAACAACACCGGACGTCCATCTTCAAGAAATTTTTTCGCCGATCGAAAGGAGTCGCCGATGTCGCTCTGAACGTATTTCGATTTTCTCAGACGATCAAGTTTATTTCGTGTTTCAACATATTGATGGCATACTCGCATTGAATCCGAGTATGCCACTCCGAAAACCACTCCATTTTGCAAGAGGATTTTATCTGCGATGACGGAGAACATGCCGCCGGAAGAGCTTTGGAACAGCACGGAATCATCGAGATTCCAACAGGCATAAACCAATGGAGATTCAAGCATATTTCGTTGCGGCGGAGTCAAAATGGGGCAGGTTCTTGTGCATAAGCCGCAAGTCGTGCATTGTTCCGTATTGATTTGGGGATAAAGAAAACCTTCGTCATTCGAAACCATGGTGATGGAGCCGTTTGGGCATTTGCTCCTGCAAGCTCCGCAGCCCGTACATTCGTTTTGGGAACATAAAAGAGTTGTAGCCACTGCCTCACTCCTGCCCGCAGGGCTGTAGATGGTGATTATTTTTCTTGCCCGTTATCTTGGAATAGAGAGCTTTTGCTTGATGAAGGATGTATTTCTTTTCGTCTTTACGCAGGCCAAAATTCCATACTCCCAGGCCAAAGACGAGAGACGTTGCCGCCACCACACTTATCAATCTCATAAAGGATGGCGCGTCGTACAAGATTCGAACGAACAATCCAACGCAATAGGTTCCTCCCCCAAGAACTGTACAGGGCAACACCACCAGCTTGAGCCATGTTGAAAAAGGAATCTTGAATAAATAGCGACACCAAACGGCCCGCCCAGAGGAAGCAATAAATGCCGTTGTGAGATAGGCCCATGTCACGCTCAACGGTCCCATGCCGCACAGGATAAAAATACAAGCAAGCGGCAGGGTTGCGAGCATTATGCTTCCAATAGTGAGCTGATAATTTTGGATTCGCCCAGATGCATTCACCAATATCATTTGACCAACCGACATATTGTCAATCAGCAGCGAGATAAGCATCAGCGCACAGAACGCAGAGGCATATTCCGGAGGATTGCGTAACCACAACCGCAAAACATAGTCCATTTCCACGAGCAGAGGAATGGCAAGAAAAGAAATCAGGAAAACCGCGAATTTCGAGGCTCGCCAGGAGTGGGATATCGCTTTGGGAAGATCCCCACGTCCAAATGTCGAGGTAATCTCCGGAGACAATGCGCCCATGAATGCCCCTGATAAGGATATCGTTTGAGCGGAAACTGTGTTCCCTACTGAATAAGAGGCATTGACGGCAGGAAATCTCACCGGAGGAAAAAACTTATTTAAAACAATGGCAGTGCCGCTGTTCCGTAAAAGTACAGCAAGATTCCCAAGCAACGACCAACTTGCGAAAGAAAAAACCTCGGTCAGCCGTCGTCTTTCATACCATTTGGAGAAAAAAATGCGACATTCAGGAAAAAGATGGCGGGCACGAAGCACCTGGCACACCCCAAAAAATATAGAAAAAAGGACTGTGAACCCGGCATAAACCAGCCACGCATCGCCTTTGTAGGTTGTGAGCCAATAGACGAAACAGAAATTGGCGATTGCACCAAGAATTCCCCAAACGGACATTTCGGCAATGTGCTGTTTGGCGGTGAACATCGCCATGTAGGGGGTTGTGGACATTCCCCAGAACGCCGAGACGAGCGAAAAACGAAAGACCCAGTGTGCCGTATCAAGGCGATTGGGCGGAATATTCAGGAAATGACCAATGGCCCATTCGCCCAGCGGCCAGCCAAGGAGAACCAAAATCGACGGCAAAATGGTGTGAATGGAAAGAGCGGTATTGAACCAGCGGTTGGTCTCTTCGGGGTCGCCCTTGCCGATGGAGAGTGCGAAGAAACGGGCGCACGAGCTGGAGGTCACATTATTGAGGAAAGTCACGAAAACGATCAGGCCGCCGACCACCGCCAGCAACCCGTAGTCCACCTTGCCCAGCGACGCGAGCACCCATCGCGAGCTGAACAATCCCAATGCCATGGCAAAAACCGTTCGCCCGTAGGTGGCGAGCGCATTGACAATGATACGATGTGTAGCGGTCATAACGCTTACTTATAAGATATTTGATTCGACGCGGCAATCACCCAACTCTTTTCATCCACCCTGGGTGCACGTCAGCTTTGTAGGTGGAAATAAATGAGCCACAGACAGACCCGGCGCGGCAGAGCCGCAACCAAATCATGAAACGACTTGAGCACGAAGACACGAAGAAACGAAGAACACGAAGAAAAAAACGTCGTCTCCTTCGTTTCTTCGTGTCTTCGTGCTCAATTTTGTCAGGATAGAAAGAAGTTGCGCGATAGTAATACGGACAGACACAGAAAAAAACTGTCTGTGTCTGTCCGTGTCTGTCTGTGGCTAATTCTTTGTTTTACCTATAAAGCTGACGTGCACCCTCCACCCTCTCACGATCGCTCGGCTATAATCGCCCAATCCCGGTCTCCCCCCTCGGAGCAACGCCATGTCCATCATCACCGTCGGCTTCAATCCTGCTATTGATCGCATTCTCGAATGCCGCGACTTTCACATCGGCGGCCACCAGCAGGCTCGGCAGATCGCTCGTCTCGCCGCCGGTAAAGCCGCCAACGTCAACCGCGCTCTCGCACAGCTCGGCGTCGATTCCATCGCCACCGGTTTCGTTGGCGCCAACGAACTCCAGTTTTTCCACGAGCAGCTCATGGCTGCGGGGCCAGAGAAGGGGGGGGGCGGATGCATCCTCTGCCGATTCGTCGAAGTCGGTTCCGCGACACGTGAAAATATCACCATCCTCGATCCCGATCGCCACGGAAAGGGAGGGGGCGAGACCCACCTCCGCGATCGCGGCCTCTCCGTCACCTCCGAAGAAACCTGCCTCCTCGCACAAAAACTCCTCCACGAACTCGACGTCAACACCGCCGCCCCACCCGCTTCCCCCTCCGATCCCAACATCGTCGTCTTCGCCGGTAGTCTCTGCGAAGGATGCAGACCCGACTATTTCGCGAGTCTTCTCGATCAGTGCATCGCCAAGGGCACCAAGGTCGTCGTCGATTCCAGCGGCGAGAGCCTCCGCGTCGCCGCCACCCGCAACCTCTGGCTCCTCAAACCCAACCTCGAAGAATTCCGTCAACTCGTCGGCCGCGAAGTTCCCAACACCGCCGCCGCCATTTGCGACGCCGCCGCTCCGTGCCTCAAAAATATCCAGAACCTCCTGATCTCCCGCGGCCCCATGGGCGCCCTGCTCATCACTCCCACCGGCACTTGGTCCGGACACCTCGCCAACAACTCTCTCGCCACTCCCATCCGCACCGTCGGCTGCGGCGACCATCTCCTCGCCGGGTACCTCGCCGCCCTCACCACCACCAACCATCCACCCGAAGCCGCTTTCGCCACCGCCTTGGCCGTCGCCACCGCACGCGCCCTCTCCCCTCGCATGGACGAATGCGATCTCTCCCTGATCGAATCCTCTCTCGCCAACATCGTGATCGAAAAAATGTAATCTACACGTCAGGGCAATTGCCTTTGCTGCAGCCCGAGGAAGACGCTGTGAGAGGGAGGTTGGAGATGGAGAAACAAATTGTTTACACTTATGAAGTTCGCGAGTTTTCTTAGCTGCGGGCAGTCGGGTAGGCGTTACCGCCTAAACAGCCAATCCTTGAGCTTCCGCCATGCGGCATGTGCCTCCGGCGTGTTGCCATGAACAGCTACAGCCGACGCGTACAAATGCTCTGCCGCGTGGTAGTAATCAACGATCCGAACGTCCGTCAATCGCTCACGATGACCGATTCCATCAATCCACGCAGCACCATCACCAAGGTTCAAAACAACCGTCGCACGAGTTAGACCTCGACGCTCTCCTTTGAGACTCTACTTGCAGACCGACTGCATCAGGACGGTCCACTGCTTGAGGCTATCGGATCGACCCCGCCGAAAACGTTATGCACCCCTCAGCGTGGGGTGTGGCCATTTTTTATGGCCAATCAGACGATTGCCCCGGAAAATCAGAGCCGCGACCGTCAGGGAGCGACAGGCGTTATTTCCGCATTGTCGCACGGATCGCTCCCTTACGGTCGCGG
>WQYP01000034.1 GCA_009781185.1 Phycisphaerales bacterium
CAACCCTCCACCATTTGGCCATCAGAGCCGCGACCGTAAGGGAGCGACAGGCTTTATCTCCGCATTGTCGCACGGGTCGCTCCCTTACGGTCGCGGCTCTGATAGAGGATTGAGACAGAGCACATTGAACCACATAGCCCCGGCTTTAGCCGGGATTTGCTCTGATGAACGGCAATACTCGGAGATTCCCAATCGTGAGTCGGAGGCCAATCCCGGCTAAAGCCGGAGCTCTATGGCCAAATGCCTCAGCAGAGCCCGCGCATGATAAAACCGTTTGCGGGAACCAAAAGGTTCCCGTAAACGGCAGACCCTCCAAAAGTGAAGAAGCCAGTAGCCAGTAGCCAGAAGCCAGAAGGTTTCGAGTTTGTGACTTACTCAAAACTTCTGGCTTCTGGCTTCTTCTTTAGAAGATCGGTCCCAGGAAGTTTCCGATGGTCACTTCGCCGGCGTCCAATGTGGTCAGGCGTGGATCGAACCAGGGCGGCGCGCACATCGCCATATCGGAACCTTGTCCCTGCGTCGAAAGGCTGCCATTGCACAAGA
Source organism: Phycisphaerales bacterium (assembly GCA_009781185.1). Lineage (GTDB taxonomy): Bacteria > Planctomycetota > Phycisphaerae > WQYP01 > WQYP01 > WQYP01. Next base: position 544 of record WQYP01000034.1, read on the forward strand.
TGACGCCATTGACGCTGAATTGCGATTGCGAGGTGATATTGCCGCTGACGTACATGGAACCGGTCATATTGAACTGCGCACCAGGCATGACGGTCAAGTTTCCCAGCACCACGAGGTTGACATTGTGGCCGACAAACGCGGAGGCATCCTTGATGGACACATCGCCGAAGACCACCAGCGTCCCATCGCCCGTGACTTGGCTGGGCTTCCAATTCGTAATAGGATCGCCCGTGTTGTACACCAGAATGCCTTTGCTCGACTGGGTGAAATCCATCTTGTTGTTCACGTTCTCAGTGGATACTGCACTGGGATCGGCCTTGAGCATGGCGGCGAGATCAGCAACACTGGGCGGATCGGGCACGTCCGACGAATTCGGATGCGCGGCGTACCCTTCCTGGAGAGAAATGCGGGAATCGACTGTGCCGGTCGCATAGATGTCGCCGCCGACGACCGTGAAATTGCCATTTTGAGAGACCGATCCCTTGACATACATATTGCCGGTGACGTGGTTACCGCCGCCGCCGCTGAAGTTGCCGCCAAGTGCCACCGTCGGCAGCGGATAGCCGCCGCCCGACAACGTACACGTGATCGTGACGCTCGCCGGAGGCGTGACGCCCGGAACCGTGCCCACCGACTGGATCATGATCGTGCTCAGGCCCGGGGAACTGAGCTTCGACACACTGTACGACGCTCCGCCGACACTCCCCGTAAAAGCGGGATAATTGTTGAGTGCCCAGTGATCGTACCGCAACTTCCAGGTCGCGTGCTGAATCCCGGATTCTGCCGCATAAAAGGCACGGTCGCGTTTCAGCGTGATGCCCGCCGCTTGCGCTCCGGTGCCGGAACTGATCGCCATCGACGTGATCAAACTGGTGACCACCACCGCGACGATCACCAGAAAGAACGCGATGATGGTGCCGCGAGGATGACGCTTACGCTGACTCTTGCGACGTGTGTGGGAAAGGGGGGGGGGAGGGGCCATACGCATAAACAGTTCTGCCTTATCGGAAACTTTGCCAATCCAACGCAAAGTATCGAATTCAAAACAGGCAAGAGCAAAAAAATCTGGTGATTGGGTGATCACTTCTCCTTCATTTCCCCCCGCGCATACGGCGATTCCGGATACTTGCTCGCCAATAAATCCCTCGCCGCCTTCGCCTGCGCGAGCTCATTGGCAAGCTCAAAACTCTGCGACGCCCGATAAAGCAGTTCCGCCGCATACACGCCGTTGGAATTCGCTCTTGCATGCGTGAGCGCCATCCGAGCCGCCACCAGCGGGCGCTTCTCCGCAAGGGCCAGCTTCACCCTCAGAATCCGCGTAAAACCGTCCCATAACGCGTCTGGAAATTCCAACTCCCAGTCGTTCAGCAGTTTGATCGCCGTATCGAATTCACTGGTCTGAATGTAATTTTCCACGTTGCGAGCGAACACTCCCTGCCGGAGACGCACATCCCATATAGCCCCGGCTTTAGCCGGGAAAGCGCTGCCGCCCGGCGAATCAGGATTCCTGAGTTGCTCGAGCACTGCCTGCGCCACCTTCGCCGCACCGGCGTCAGGTGCTCCGCTGCCGCTGCCGCCCGCCTTCGCGATCGCCGCATACAAAATCGCAGCCTGAACAATCCGCAACTGCGGCTTGTCGTTCTCGTTGACCTTCCGCAGCCACTCCTGCGCCTCCTGCAAAGCGCCCGCAGCATCATCGGTGTCATCACACGTGGTCATCACGCCGTAACGCATCAAGTTGAGCCTCGCCGCCAGACTTACCCCATCACCCGTTTTTTGCGAAGCCAATCGGAAGGCCTCCGCCGCTCCGCGATAATCCGCCTGCGACGCCATCAGCCTCGCCAGATCAAACGTTTCATCGAAAAGCACTTTTCCCGAGGCCCCCGCCGCTAAATCTTTCGTGGAAAGCCACGCCTTGCCCCAGGCGGCGACCATCGCCGGATTCGCTCCGGACGATTTGTCTTTGAAAAATAGGTAGATACGTAAGGCCTGTCCGCCGGTAAGCTTATCCGGACGATACGTATTCAAAATAGCCGCCACGGTCTTGCCGGACTCCTCCGGCGGACGCGGAAATCGCGAGTACATCCGATCCTTGACCGTGATCCGCCGCGTTGCCGTCATTGTATTTCCGTCTGCCTGCTCCAATTTCAGCGTCACGCTGTAAACCCCCGGCACCACGAAAATGTGCGATACGTACCAGCGACCATTCGTCTGAACCTGACCGTCGCCAAAATCCCACGTGATCACCGGCTTGGAATCGGCGGGCAATGCCGCCGTAAACAGATAGTGCTGCAGGTATGATTCCGGCGGCGAAAACACTTCCGCTTCTGGCGAGACGGTGAAATCTGCCGCAAATGTGCCGCCTCCACCCTCACCGCCGATCTTCTCCAGCGATCCCGCCGTCGCCGTGGCCACCGCGGGAAACAGCGTACGCGGCAGAGGCGCGTAGTTCCGATCGCTCGGCCGACGCCACACCAACGATATACCCATCCCACCTCCATTCGCGCTCGCCTGCATCACCTCAATAGTGTGCCATCCCACGGAAAGTTCCACGGATTTTGGGTCTCGCACATGTGTGTGCAATTTGTCGCGAAAGACCGCGGCGATCCTCTTGCCGTCAATCGTCAGCGAGCCCGTGTCCGCGGCCGTGAAGGCAAAGTCCGCCTTGATCGGCTTGTCAATCTTGAACTGCCCACTGAAACGAAACATCATCCCCCACTCCTCGCCCAGCGGGTTGTATCCCAGAAAAATGTCCGGCACAAACAGCGAGCCCACCGGCGATGCCTGCTCAAAAAGCTTCGTCACCGCCTGCACGTTGTCCTTTCGTCCTGCCGGAACGCGGAACACCTCCGCCAGAACCCCTCGCTTGATCTCCAAATTCACCGCGGGGTTCTCCGCCCGCGGATTCCCCCACCACACGTAGTACGGCCCATCCGACCGCGCCTCAAAAGCCACCCTGACGAAATCATCCTTCGGCGAAGACTGCAAAACGCGATGTGCCACGATCGTCCGATCCGCCGTCGTGATACGCAGGTCCGAAGCGTCGCTCTTTTGTCCACCATCACAATAAAACTCTGCCACCGCCACATCCACGCCCGGAGCGTCCGATATCGCCTGCTTGAAATTAAGCGCCCGGCGAAAGCTCCAGCCGTCCGGAAGCTGTTCGCCCATCACGCTGCTGGTCAGGCAAAGCAAAATCAGTGGAAAAAGCAGGGCGAACCATCCGCGCCGCGACCGTAAGGGAGCGACCGCTTGGTTATGCGGAGCCTGTCGCTCCCTTACGGTCGCGGCTCGGATGGTCAAATGCAATGGCTCTGGAGAACGGCGCATGCAGACTCTTTCGGTTGGAACGTTCGGTCATTATACTAGGATTGCTCAATGGTGAGTGAAGAGGCCGATGGAAAAACGTTGTGACAGGGTAAGAAATCAGGTGCTTGGGCCGCGGGCTCTGGCGGTGATTTCCTGCGCGCTGGCGTTGCTGGCGGCACAGCCGGTGATGGCGACGCCCTGTCCCACTGCGATGCCTGCGAAAGCCGCAAAAGTTGAAATGCTCGGACAGCTCATGGCCTTTGAGCTGTTCCTGGAGCCGCTGGCCATCGCGACCGACCTGGTCTCAACGCCCTCTTGCCGCGTATCCGTGATGGATCGCGAAATCGGACTGTCGCTTGAACAGCGATTTACCATTGAGCAGCATTTGCTCGCCCCGCCTATGGCCTGAGTATTTTGGCGTTACTCAGGAATATTGCGTTTATTTATGATCGAACATGGGCGAGACGCCCATGCTACTACAAAGGATTCATCATGGTCATGGCGACAGTCGGATCTGTGTTTACAAAAATCTTCGGCTCAAGAAACGAACGTCTGGTCAAGAGCTATCGTAAACGCGTGGATATCATCAACTCGTTCGAACCCGCGATTCGCAAGAAGACCGATGCGGAACTCAAGGCAAGAGCGCAGGAGCTTGGCGCGAAACTGCGGAAGGGCGAAGCGAAGGATCACGAAGTTCTGCCGGAAGCGTTTGCCATTATGCGGGAATCAATGGACCGCAACATCGGTTTGCGAAACGCTTTCAATCCGGCGATGAATTTTGATCGCGAACTTCTGCCGACGCAGCAGTTCAAGGACCTCTACACGGACATCAAATTCAAGTGCATGGCCAGCGAGCACCAGTGGCGGTTCGAAGAAATCCCGGTGCAAATGTACGACGCGCTGCGTGATGTGGTCCCGGCGGACCGCCCGCCTTATCGGGCCAGACCCTTCGACGTACAGCTCATTGGCGGCATGGTGCTCTATGAAGGCAAAATCGCGGAAATGGCTACCGGCGAAGGAAAAACGTTCGTCGCGCCGCTGGCCTGCTTCATGATGGGGCTGGCGGACCGCCACTGCCACGTCGTGACGGTCAACGATTACCTGGTCCGACGCGACGCGTCCTGGGTCGCACCGGCGTTCTACGCGCTGGGCATGACCGTCGGATATATCCAGGCCTTCATGGATCAGGGTACCAAAAAGCAGATGTACCGCTGCACCGTCACCTACGGCACCAACAGTGAGTTCGGCTTCGATTACCTCCGCGACAACATGAAAACTTCCGTGGCCGAGCAGGTGCAGGGGATGCTGGATTATGCGATCGTGGACGAAGTGGACTCGATTTTGATTGACGAAGCGAGGACGCCGCTGATTATTTCGGGTCCGGCACATGACGATGCGCCCAAGTACAAGGCGGCTGACGAGGTGGTGCGGAAGCTGATCGACGCGGCTCGGCCGTGGAAACGGGCCAACGATGTGTTCGAAGAACTCAAGCGGCGTGTGAAGGGACTGCAGGGCGAAATCAAAAATACGAAAGATCCGCAGAAGATACAGGCGTTCGAATCGCAACTGGCGCTGGCGGAAGAGCAACTGCCGCTGGCCGAGGAGAAGATGAAAGCCGAGACGCAGCTCTACGAAGTGGAACTGGACCGCAAGTCGGCGCACCTGACGCATGAGGGGATTCAGAAGGCTCAGGAATTCGCGGGGGTCGGAAGCTTTTATATTGGCAGCAACATGGATTGGCCGCACTTGCTGGAACAGAGCCTGCGGGCGCACCTGGTGTACGAAAGGGACCGCGAGTACGTGGTGGAACGCGACCTCGACGGCGAGATCGGCGTGATCATCGTCGATGAATTCACCGGCCGAAAAATGCAGGGACGCCAATGGTCGGACGGCCTGCATCAGGCGGTCGAGGCAAAAGAGCAACTGCGAATCAAGCCCGAAACGCAGACGATGGCGACCGTGACGCTGCAGAACTTTTTCAAACTGTACAAGCGCCGAGCGGGGATGACTGGTACGGCGATGACCGAAGCTGAAGAATTCAACAATATTTACAAGCTGGACGTGGTGAGGATTCCGACGAACAAACCGGTGGTACGTAAGGATTACGAAGATTTGATCTTCATGAGCGAGAAGGCGAAGTGGGACGCAATCGTGGAGCAGATCAAGGACTGCCACGAGAAGGGGCAGCCGGTGCTGGTGGGCACGACGAGCGTGGAGAAGAGCGAGCGCCTGAGCCAGATGCTGATGCGTCGTCACGGCATTGAGCACGAGGTTCTCAATGCGAAGAATCACGAGCGTGAAGCGGATATCGTGGCATTGGCTGGGCAGCGATACGTGGACAAGAAGGGGCAGACGGTCGGCCGTGTGACGATTGCGACGAACATGGCGGGCCGCGGAACGGACATCAAGCTGGCCGAGCAAGTGCCGGAGGCGGGCGGGTTGTTCGTGCTGGGGACGGAGCGCCACGAGGCCCGGCGTATCGACAACCAGTTACGCGGACGATCGGGACGCCAGGGCGATCCGGGCGAAAGCCGATTCATGCTCTCGTTGGAAGACGATCTCATGAAGCTCTTCGCCGGCGATTTCGTGCTCAAAGCGCTCCAACGCCTCGGCATGAAAGAAGACGAAGCGATCGAGCACTCCTGGGTCAGCAAGTCCGTCGAACGGGCACAAAAAAAAGTCGAAGAACGCAACTTCGGCATCCGCAAACAACTCCTCGAATACGACGAAGTCCGCGATATCCAACGCAATTACTTCTACAAACGCCGACAACAGATTCTCGAAGGCCTGAACCTGCGGGAAATGATTTTCGAAACCATCGGCGAATCCGTGGAGGACGCCGTCTCGCAGTATCTCGATCCAGATTACGTACCGACGGTGATCGCGGAGTGGGTGCGTGTGACTTTCAAATGTGCCGTGGATGCGGCGGACGTGCGGGAGACCGAAATCACCGCGTTGGAACACACGATCAAGGAGCACGTGCGAGACGAAGCGAGAAGCTCGATCACCACGTCGCTGGACGAATTCATGGACCCGGACGCCGATCCGCAGGACTGGGACTACAGCGGCCTGGCCGGATGGTCGCAGGACCAGTTCGCCGTGCAGGTCTCCAGCAGCCAACTTAAAAAGATGGACCGTGAGCAGATTCGCGAAGCGCTCATTGAGGCGGCGCTGGAGCAGGTGGAGCGAAAAGATTGCGCCGCGGTAGCGCAATTCCTGGAAAAGAACTATGCACAGAAAAAACTCGCCGAGTGGGTCGATAACAAGTTTGATCTCAACATTACCGCGGAGGAATTAATCGGCAAGGCGCCGCTGGAGGCCGTGGAGTTCATCCTCCAGGAAGCCAAGCGGAGTTATTCACGCCGAGAGGTCGAGTATCCCATCGAATACGCCCTGGAAGCAACGCTGGGCGGCGGCGGTACGGAAAATATCTACGCATCTGAGCAGCTCGCAAACTGGCTGACCGGCAAATACGGCGTCAATGTGCCAGGCGATCAGATACGCAGCGTCTCCGTCCCGCAGTTGCACGAACGGCTCGTGCAGATCAGCCAGGAAGCCAACTCACGTATCGAGAAGGAAATCGACGAGGCGATGATGAGGCTCCTGCCGGAGAGTGCGATGCTGGCGGCGTGGGTGGGCAAACGCTTCCAGATTTCACTCTCGCCGGACGAATTCGATGGCGAGCCGCGAGAAGATACCAAAAAACGCCTCTACGAATGGGGACATGCCTTCCTCCGAAGCGAACTGACGGAACTGGAACGTGCCGTACTCCTGCAAATTTACGACTCGACCTGGAAAGACCATTTGTATGCAATGGACCAGTTGCGAGAAACCATCGGCCTGCACGGCTACGCGCAAAAAGACCCGCGCATCGAGTTCAAACGCAGCGGCTCGCTGCTCTTCCAGGAATTCATGAAAGGTATCCGCGACCGTGTCACCGATATGATCTTCAAAGTGCGACTGCAGCAGACATTCGTGATGAAAAATGTCTACACGAATCCCGTGGAAAGCTTCCAGCGCGCCAACAGCTATGGCGTGGCAACCAGCGCCGCGGCGCAGGAACTTCGAGCGGAACAAGCGCAGCAGGAAAACACACCGCCGGAAGAAACCAAAATCGCCACCATCATCAATGAATCACCAAAGGTCGGCCGAAACGATCCATGCCCCTGCGGCAGCGGCAAAAAATACAAACAATGCTGCGGCAAAAACGCGTGATTAAATTCGAAACTCGAAATTCGAAGCTCGAAAGAAATTCGAAGTTCGAATGTCCAAATGACCCAAACTACTGGAGCCGCGACTGTTTCGAATTTGGAATTTTAAACTTTGGATTTGATTCGAATTTCGAGTTGCGAACTTCGAATTTCTGATCTCTTATGTGAGATTGTGATGTCCCTACCCATCGTTACCATCGTCGGCCGCCCGAACGTCGGCAAGTCCAGCCTGCTGAACTTCCTCGCCGGTCGACGCATTTCCATCGTCGATCCCACCGAAGGCGTCACACGCGACCGCGTTAGCACCCCGGTCGAGCACGACGGCAAAACCTTCGAGCTCACCGACACCGGCGGCTACGGCGTGCTCGACAAAGACAACCTCACCGCGGATATCGAACGCCAAATCGCCCTGGGCGTGGATGAAGCAAAACTCGTACTGTTCGTCGTGGACGTCAAGGCCGGCAAAACGCCGCTGGACGTGGTCGTCGCGGAATTCCTGCGCCACAAGCAAAAGCCCGTGCTGCTGGTCGCCAACAAAGCCGACGGCGAAAAGCTCGCCATGCAGACCGCCGAGTTTTATGCGCTCGGTTACGGCACCCCGCTGCCGATCAGTTGCACCACACGCCAAGGCAAGGAAAAACTGCTCGCGGAAATTCTCAAGCGACTGAAAATCCGCAAAAAAACTCCAGAAAAAACGCCGGAAATGAAAATCGCCGTGGTCGGCAAACGCAACGCCGGCAAGAGCACGCTCATCAACACGCTTGCCGGTCAGCCGCGGGTGATCGTCAGCGAAATTCCCGGGACGACCCGCGATTCGGTCGACGTCCGCTTCGAGCGGGAAGGCAAAACGTTTCTGGTCATCGACACGGCGGGCGTCCGCAAAAAAGCCAAGATCACCCGCAACGACCTGGAGTTCTACGCGTTTCACCGGGCACAGCGATCGATCCGCCGCGCCGATGTGGTCTTCATGCTCATCGACGCAACCGCAGAGATGGGCGACGTGGATCAAAAGCTCGCCGCCTACATCGCCGAGGAATACAAACCCTGCATCATCGTGATCAATAAATGGGACCTGGTGCAAAATCGGGCGAATGCCCAGCAGTACGAAGAATACATCGGAAAGATTTTTACGCTGCTGGATTACGCGCCGATTGCGTTTATCAGTGCAAAGCTGGAGCACAACATCGACGAACTGATCCGTCTGGCTCAAGTGATGTACGAGCAGTCATCGACGCGGTTAACCACCAGCCAGCTCAACACGGCGGTGGAAGAGGTGCTCGCCCTTCGCGGCCCGAGTTCCCCGACCGCTCAAAAGGTAAAGGTTTATTATGCAACGCAGATCGCGACGAATCCGCCGACGCTGGTGCTTTTCGTGAACAATCCGGACCTGATCACCGTCGAGTACCAGCGGTTTTTCGTCCGGCAGTTGCGGGAACGGCTGGCGTTCGCGGAAGTCCCGATCCGCCTCATGGTCCGCAGCCATCACCGCAGTTTCGAGCAAGTTGTTAGCCCCCGGCTCCGCCGAGGGGACATCAAGGAAGACAAAAAGCCCCGGCAAAGACAAAATAGAAAGCAGACCTGAACAGGACAATTGCGTTTGGAAATCAGAGCCGCGACCGTAAGGGAGCGACCGTCCGACAAGGCAGGAACGGTGCATGTCGCTCCCTTACAGTCGCGGCTCTGATCGCCAAATACAATTACCGTGAATGAAAATCACGTCTGCGGTCACTATAATGAGTGAGTCGAATAACTTGATGTTCGTAAATGGTGCGTGATGAATAACCAATCGCGGCGGTGGATATCTGTATCTGTGTTGATGATTCCGGCCATTCTGATCGCCGGCCTTTTGTTGGGACATCGGTCCTGGGCGGAGGATTCCAAGTCGGTGGCGTTTGACTATGCGGATCAGGCCAGTCGCCTGGTGAAGTGCCGCAAAATCGACGAACTGGCGAAGCTGAACATCCCGGCAACCGACGCCATCACAAGCAAACTCTGCACCTGGAAGAACGACTATGTCGCCGAGATGCAGAAACAGGAAGCGGACCGCGACAAGCAATACGACGAGGAAGTCACCAAGGCCAAGGACCTCTTGAAGGACAAAAAGTACGAGGATGCGGTTGCCCGAGTGGCTCGCGCTTACCAGATCACCCGCGACCAGAATGCGTTTTTAGAACTGGACTGGGTGAAGGACCTGACCGCGAAGGTGGCCGCCAAGGCCGCGGAGCTTGAAGGCAAGGGCGAATGGCTCGAGTCGATGGACCTGTATTCCTACCTGGCAGCAATTTATGAAGTCGATATGCGTTACAAGCCGGACATGCAGCGCCTGGCGCGGCGTATCCGCCTGCTCGCGGTCTACGCTCCCAAAGCCCTTTACCTGATGCGCCAGGAACTCAACGCCAGGCAGAAGCCGGATACCGAGGACGCCACGACATCTCCGGCGACGCAGGACGAGCCGACAACGTTCCCCAGTTGGCAGGATCAAGTGGAACGCGTCGCGCCGGGCATGCTCCACGATGCGATCGAGCGATCCTGCAGCAACTGGGTCGAGCTGACCAGTTACGACACGCTGGTCAAGGGTGGCGTCGAGGCGCTTCGCCTGTTCCTCACCACGCCTGAGTTGGCCAGGGAATTCCCGGGCCTGGCGGATAAAAATGCGGTGGCAACCTTTGACAAGGCGCTCAACAACGCGCTGGCCAAATCCGCCGCCAACAAAAATCTCGCCATCGACGACGTCGACAAGATCGTTGACGATCTGCTCCAGGTGAGCAAGAACACGATCAAGCTGCCCGAGCAGGTTCTCGTCATGGAGTTCACCGACGGCGCGATGGAGAAGCTCGATCCGTTCACCGCGGTGATCTGGCCGCATGAAAAAGGCGAGTTCGAGAAGAGCACGCGAGGTTCCTTCGGCGGCGTGGGCATCCAGATCAGCCAGGAACGCGGACAATTAACCGTCATCAGCCCCCTGGAAGACACGCCAGCCTACAGCGCCGGCATTCTCGCCGGCGACATCATCGCCGCTATCGACGGAAAAACAACTGTCAATATGTCCATCGACCAGGCCATCCACACCATCACCGGAACGCCCGGAACGAAAGTGGTGCTGACGATCAAGCGGGCCGGAACCGCCGACAAGGATTACCCGCTTACCCGCGCCGTCATCAAGGTGGCCAGCGTGAAGGGCTTCCAACGCTCACCGCAGGACAACACCAAGTGGGACTTCATGATCGATCCGGAGAACAAGATCGGCTACATCCGCGTCACCGGCTTCCAGGACGACACCGCACAGGAACTCAAGGACGCACTGACCAAATTGCAGCAACAGGGCATGCGCGGCCTGGTCATCGATCTGCGATTCAATCCCGGCGGCCTGCTCAACTCCGCCATCGACCTCAGCGACATGTTCCTCAACGACGGCGTGATCGTTTCGACCAAGGGCCGCAGCGCTCCGCCACAGCGGGTCAAGGCGCATCCGCCAACGGAGATTCCGATGACAATGCCGATGGTCGTGCTGATCAACCAGTACAGCGCCAGTGCCTCGGAGATTTTCGCTGGCGCCATGAAGGACCTGCACCGAGCACTCATCGTCGGGCACCGCAGCTTCGGAAAAGGCAGCGTCCAGGTCCTGCTGAAAATCGACAATGATGAGCATCCGAACGATGCCATGATGAAGCTCACGACGGCCTATTATTACCTCCCGAACGGCGAAAGCCTGCACCGCCGAGATGGCGCCAAGACCTGGGGTGTGGATCCGGACATCAAGGTGGACATCACGCCCAAGCAGCTCAGCGATTTGCTCAAAACACGCCGCGATTCGGAGATCATTCACCGGGCCGACGAGCCGCCCGCGACACAGCCGACGACGAAGGAAGCTCCCGCTGCCGACACGCAGCTCGACACCGCACTGCTGATGCTGCGCCTGCAACTGGTGCAGTCCACGAACTAGCCCGCCCGTCAGCTCCCGGCTCTGCCGGGGGTCCGTCCGGGGGAACCGGTGGCTGATGGGCTTGCGGGGCGAACCCTCGGCAGAGCCGGGGGCTGACGCAACGGCGCCCAACCCGGCCACCGATTTGGCCGATGATCTGATGAATGCCGCGAATGGCCGCGACAATGAGCGAGGATAATGCCACATGAAACGCCTGATCGCCAACACCGTCTCGTCCGCGATCGCATTGATCGCCGGCGCGGCAACTGTCCTGGTCTCGCTCAAATACCTCAAGGAACCCGAAGGCGCCACTGACTGGATCGTCCTGATCCTCTCCGGCCTCACCACCGGCACCATCGCGTTCTTCATCACCTGGGGCCATTTCCAGGACGAACCCGTCGCGGATTCGCCGGAAAAAACGGAAAGTTAGAGCTTTTTTCACTCGCCCGTAGCGTTTGGGAGCCCCGCATGGCAATGCGGGGCTTTGGCTCTCGCTTCCTGCGCATGTCATCACGCCAAGACCACATGAAAAATGCTCTAGTTGGGTGCTGGCTACACGCTTTCATCACCGCTTCGCTTCCATCACCGCTTCATAAGCAGGCTTCGCCTTCCCGGTACGATCCCATAGTAAGGGATGGTTGTATCGTTTCGTCGGCCAGGCATTCAGCCACGTATGGCCATCATTCAATCCCCAAAAAGTCACTCGCACCAGGCTCTCCTTGTGCTTCTCGAAGAGCGCGAACAACGCCGCGTACTGCTCCGCCTGCCGCTGCAATACCTCCGGCGGACACGGTTGGACCTTCTGCAGTTCCACATTCGCCGCCTCCACGGCCGTCGGGTCCGCACCTTGCGCCTGCCGCGGCAGCACGTCCAGATCCAACTCCGTAATCGCTACCTTCATTTTCCCGCCATTTAACTCGCTGAACTCAACGATCGCATCCTCCAGTTCCTTCATCGGAACGCGGTCCAGCCGGAAATGGCACTGAATCCCGATCGAAGCCACCGGAATCCCTTTGTCGAGCAACGATTGCACCAGCTTGATCGCCTTCTGCCGCTTCACCGGCATCTCGATGCCGTAATCGTTGTACTGCAGTTCTGCGTTCGGATCAGCCTCATGGGCAAACCGAAACGCCTGCTCCACGTAGTCCGGCCCAACCGCCTTGAGCCATCCGCCGCCCCCCTCCGCGTAGCGTAAATAGACATCCTGTTCTTGCGAAATCGCCTCGTTGACCACGTCCCAGCCGCGGATTTCTCCCTTGTACCGCCCGACCAGCGTGGTAATGTGCTCCTTCATCCGCGCCAGTGCCAGCTCCCGTGATGCCGGCTTGTCGCCGTCCTTGAAGAACCACTCCGGTGTCTGAAGGTGCCACACCAGCGTGTGACCATACACCTGCATGTGATTCTTCTGCGCAAAATCGACCAGCGCATCGGCATCCTCGAACCGCCACACCTTCTCCGCCGGATGGACCGACTCCGGCTTCATGCAATTCTCCGGCGTAAGCGCGTTAAACTGCGCCTTGATCAAGTCCATCTCTTCCGCCTTAAACCTCCTCGGCGGCGGAATCGCTACCCCCATCCCAAAATCCCGATAGACGTCTTTCAACCCCATCTTCGCATCCTCCGCAAAAACAACACCCGCCCCACTCACCATCATCCACAGGGCAATGGCATAGACTATCCGAGCCGCGACCGTAAAGGCGCGACTGGCTCTATTTCCGCATAACTGCACGGTCGCTTCCTTACGGGCGAGGCTCGGATGGCTAAATACATTCGCCTGCCGCGAAATCCACGCGTTATAGTAATCAGGTGACCGCAGCACGTCCATCGGGTAAACTATATTGTTTCACAAGGATCGTGCCTGCGGACCCATGCACTACCTATGACCAATACGAATCAGCCATCCCCTCGTGTCGCTCCCTCCTCTTCGGGCAAATCGGCCCGCACGCCATCGCGGCTTTCTCTTACGATGCGTAGTCCGGTCCTGAAGCATCTGCGGCCCGTGATGATCGCCGGTCTGCTGACTGCCATTCCGCTGTTCATCACGGTTTACGTGCTCAACCTCGCTTACGCCCTGGTGACCCGGTACACCCGAGACCCCGCCAACTGGATCGCCAACAAGCTCCTCACGCCGTGGGCCGGGGAATGGATTACGCCCACTCACTTGCAGCAGTTCACCGCTCCGATTCTCGCCATTCTTATTTCGCTGCTGATCGTTTACGCGCTGGGATTGCTGAGCACGTTCTTTGTAGGACGCAAGATTCTTGCACAGCTTGAGCATGTCATTTCCAACTTGCCCTTGATCAAGGGCATTTATGGCACGACCAAGCAGGTGATGGCCGTCTTCCGCCAGGGCGGCGGTGGAGCGGGATTCCAACGAGTCGTACTGGTGCAGTTTCCCCGCGCCGGCACATGGACGGTCGCATTCGTCACCAACACCGTGCGAGACCCCGTGAGCGGCCAGAGCCTGATTTGCTGCTTCATCCCGATGACCCCCAACCCCACCAGCGGCTTCTTCCAGATGTTCCCCGAAACCGACGTCCGCGACACCGATTGGACCGTGGACCTGGGCATCAAAATCGTCCTCTCCGGCGGCCTGCTCGCGCCACCGGTGCTGGATCAGTGCCAAAGCAAAACCACGCCCAAAACCTCGCCGCCTTAAGAAACGAGTCCATCCCACACGCTGGATATGATATAGTGGTGATGAACGTGACAGGCGGAGCGAAGCACGAATCTCTTTCTGCACAAAGACGCTGAAAAGCTGATCTACGACCGCGTCAAATCAGGCAAATATACTTCCGCGGAAGAAGTTGTCCTCGCGGCCCTGCATTCTCTCGACCACGACGAAACCGTCGGCGAATTTGCGCCCGGTGAATGGGATGCCCTGCTTGCAGAAGGGGAATCCAGCGGTGCTCCGCTCGACGGCTTGACCGTGCATGAAGAACTCCGCGCCCTTCGCCACAAGAGCAAGGCCGGATGAGAATGCTTTTCATATCGAGTGAAGGAAGGTTGCCCCGGTAGGGGCCGAAGCTTTTAGCCCACGGCAAGCGGCTACCGCCGCTTGCCGTGGGCTAGAGCATTTTTCACTCGCCCGTAGCGTTTTGGAGCCCCGCATGGCAATGCGGGGCTTTGGCTCTCGCTTCCTGCGCATGCCATTACGCCACGACCACATGAAAAACGCTCTAAAAGCTCAGGCCCCTACCGGGGCCGATCCATACACATGCATTGCTCAAAAAGATAAAATTAAAAAAGCCCCGGATTTTCATCCGGGGCTCCTTTTATTGCCGTGACACGCTAAAGCGTGAACTCCGGGGGAGATTAGTAGTCGCCGTGATCGTGGGCGGCGGGCTTCTTGTCGTCCTTCTTCGGCAGTTCGCTGATGACCGCGTCGGTGGTCAGCAGAAGACTGGCGATTGAGGAGGCGTTTGAGAGAGCGGTGCGTTCGACTTTGGTCGGGACGATGACGCCCATTTTGATCAGGTCGCCGTATTCGTGGGTCAGAGCGTTGTAGCCGAAGTTCTGTTCCTTCGACTCGATGACGCGCTGGGCAACGATGGAGCCGTCGACGCCGGCGTTTTCGGCGATCTGTTTGATCGGGGCGTACAGGGCTCGCTTGATGATGTCGGCGCCGATGCGCTCGTCGCCGTCGAGTTTGAGCTTGTCGATCGAGGCGATGGCGCGGAGGACGCTCACGCCGCCGCCGGGGAGGATGCCTTCTTCGACCGCAGCACGGCAGGCATGCAGGGCGTCTTCGACACGAGCTTTCTTTTCTTTCATCGCGGCTTCAGTTGCGGCGCCGACTTTGATGATGGCAACGCCACCGGCGAGCTTCGCAAGACGCTCCTGAAGTTTTTCCTTGTCGTAGTCGCTGGTGGTGCGATCGATTTCGTTTTTGATCTGCTCGATACGGCCCTTGATATCGCTGGTCTTGCCGGCGCCTTCGATGATCGTGGTGGCTTCCTTTTCGACCTTGATTTTCTTGGCGCGGCCGAGGTCTTTGATTTCGAGCGTCTCGAGCGAGATGCCGAGTTCCTTGAAGACGGCCTTTCCGCCGGTGACGATGGCGATGTCTTCGAGCATCGCTTTGCGACGGTCGCCGAAGCCGGGGGCTTTGACGGCGACGACCTTGAGGGTGCCACGGAGCTTGTTGACGACGAGCGTTGCGAGGGCTTCGCCTTCGACGTCTTCGGCGATGATCAGGAGTGCTTTGCCGGCCTCGGCGACCTTGCCGAGAATCGGAAGCAGGTCCTTGATCGAACTGATCTTTTCTTCGTGGATAAGAACGTATGCATCTTCATGGGTGACATCCATCGTCTGGGGATCGGCAAAGTGCGGGCTGATGTAGCCTTTGTCGAACTGCAAACCTTCGACGAGATCGACGACGGTATCGAGTCCTTTGCCTTCTTCGATGGTGATCACGCCATCCTTGCCGACCTTATCCATGGCTTCGGCGATCATTTTGCCGATGGCTTGGTCCTGATTGGCAGAGGACGCGCCGACCTGTTCGATTTGTTTATTGTCTTTGACGGGTGTGGAAATCTGGCCGAGGTGGGCGAGAACCGCTTCGACGGCCTTGTCAATGCCGCGTTTCAGAAGCGCGGGATTGGCGCCGGCTGTGACGTTGCGGAGGCCTTCGTCGAAAATGGCTTCCGCGTAGACGGTGGCGGTGGTGGTGCCGTCGCCGGCGACGGTGGAGGTCTTCGAGGCGACTTCCTTCACGAGCTGGGCGCCGAGGTTTTCGTTGGCGTCTTCGAGCTCGATTTCCTTGGCGACGGTGACGCCGTCCTTGGTGACGGTCGGACTGCCGAAGGATTTTTCGATCACGACGTTGCGGCCGGACGGGCCGAGGGTGATCTTGACGGCCTGAGCGAGGACCTTGACGCCACGACGCATCGCTTCACGGGCATCGGTGTCAAAAATAATGGATTTGGCGGGCATGGTTTTCTCCAAGAATTAATAGTGAATTATGAATAGTGAATAGTGAGTTGAGGGCAATAGCGAACGGTGAATTCACCATTCACTATTCACCACTCTTCATTCAATCACGGCGAGCACTTCGTCTTCGCTGAGGATCAAGAGCTCTTCGTTGTCGACTTTGATTTCCGTACCGGCGTAGGAGGCGAAGATCACTTCGTCGCCTTTTTTGACCTGGAACTTGGCGCGTTCGCCGGAATCGAGCAGTTTCCCGTCGCCGACGGCGATCACCGTCCCACGTTTGGGCTTTTCCTTCGCCGCCTCCGGCAAAACAATGCCCGACTTGGTTTTCGATTCCGCTTCCACCCGCTTGAGCAGGATCTTGTCGCCGAGGGGACGAACCTTTGCAGCCATTACGTGTACTCCTTATTCAAAGTTAAAAGTTACAAAGTTAAAAGTGAAAAAGTCGAAAGCCTAACTTCTGGCTTCAGGCTTCTTTCCTTTTAACTTTTAACTTTGTCACTTTTAACTTCCTTTAAGTGGGCCATTGGTTCTGGTGGAACCTTCTCAAGGCCCTTGCCATGACTTCCAACATTAAATTCACATCCACCGGTTCGCTCAACACGCTGAACGCGTTGAACTTGAGCGCCTCGTGCAGCAGTTGTTGGCTCTGCTGCGGCGGAGCGATCAGGATCACCGCGGGACCGGTTTTGGCTTCCGCGGGGCGGGAGTCGAAGCGAACTTCAATCCGCCTTTGGGTTCGGCCGACTTCCGATTCCTCCTCAACCTTCATTTCGAAACGGAAGGAAGAAGTCTCCGGTGCCGGGCGACTGAGCGGCTGATCCTGCAGCTTTTGGATCAGGTGCAGGACGTTCATGCCGCTGATCGATGGCAATCGCGAATCGACCACGGCCAGGTGAATGGGATGGCGTTCAATCAGGTCCACAGCTTGCACACCACTGGTCGCCTCAAAAGTCCGAACGCCTAAGGGACTCAGTAATTGCTGCAAGGTCTGATACCAAGTCTGGCCTTGCAGAGGGGCATGTTCCTGATGGGTCAGGAGCAGATTAAGCCGTGATTCACCTCCCATGTTTCACCATGAGGAGAAGAATGCAAAGGGTGTACCGAGGTTGGCGAGTGCGTGGATGGGCGATTGTAAGTTGCGGGCTTGGCGTTGGTTAAGTTCAGGAGTTGAGGTTGAGGGTGGCGAGTGCTATCGACTGCCAAATTGAGAAAATTGGAGAGCGACGACTGCCGGTGTGGCAGCAATGGTCCGTGCTCGAATGGCAGGCAAGCCCCCCCCCTGCATGCCTGCTCGAGCGTTGATCGAAGATCAACGCTCGCCTGCCCCCGCAAAAAATTTAGAGCATTTTTCATTTGCCCGTAGCGTTTTGGAGCCCCGCATGGCAATGCGGGGCTTTGGCTCTCGCCTCCTGCGCATGTCATCACGCCACGACCACATGAAAAACGCTCTAGCCGCGAGCCGATAGGCGAGCGATCGATTGCTCTGTGATATGAACGTCTGCCAAACACGTCCCCCCTCTCAAAGCCCGCCGACTCCGTCGGCGCGGGCCGCCGTGCCTTCGATTCCGCCAACATCGCCACACACAAAAGAAAAGCCCAGGGATCCCTGGGCTCCGTTGCGAGTTCACTTTATCATCGCGTCCTTGCCACCGCGGCCTTCTTATTTCCGCCGCCTCGCCAGCAGACCTACCGCCCCGAGCCCCAGCAGCGCCAGACTCGTCGGCTCCGGCACCACCGCAAACTGACCGCCATGATCCACCACCGCCCACACCATGGGATTGCCCGCATCGTCGATCCCAATGCCCCACGTGCCAAGGCACGAGCTGAGATCATCGCCATTAGCAGTCAGACCCGCCAGGAAATCTTCAAGACTGACAGTCGTGAAGCTGGTGTTATCGCCGACGTTGGTCCAGATGCCGTTGTCGAGGTAGGCGATGCAGGGGGTATCTCCGGATTTCAACTCGGAGGCGTCGTAGGTCATTTCCAGCACGAAGTATTCACCATTGGTACCGGTGATCTGGACCACATCGCTCAAGAGACCGCCGCCGACGCTCGGGAACAGAGGCGTATCACCGTTGGGATAAACTTCATTGAATCCCGCATCTGTGGCCCGTGTCCGCCACGACATATCCACGCTTGTCAAACTACTGTTGCTCCAAACGGTCGCCGTGGTACCCAGCAGGAGCGCTCCATGACCGTCACCGGTCGAAGTGTAGCTGTTCCCGTCGACCATAGAGGAAGCTTTATTGTAGCCCCCTACTCCCGAAGCAACGAAATTGCAAGTCTGAGGGTCGCCGAAAGTTTTGCCATCGCCGCTGCTACCGTAGGTCATGCCGCCGGGGCCGGGGCCGGCCAAGTCGAACGAGAGAACGATCTGTCCACCTTTATCATCAATGCTGTAGGTCGACCCGCTCGGCAGACTGTCAAAACCGCTGCCCAGCCGAATCGTTCCAGCGGTGATCGCATCCCCAACAGTGGCATTAGTGATTGGTGTAAAGGTGTTGACGAGGCTGCTATAAGAAAACAGCACGTAGTCCGTCCCCGAGGTAATCGCGGATGTGCCTGGCACGTAATTGAGGACCACGTAAGCGTAGTTGGCGGTACCGTTGGGGAGGTTCAGTGCGCCGCCCACGGTGATCGAATCGCTGGAACTCGCATCGAACGTGTAATTTAGCCCCACATTGCTTGTGGCATTGCCAATATTCAATGTCAAGTTCCCGTTGACGGTCAGGGTTCCGATGACCGCGGACCCCGGCGACAGGAACGAGCCCGTAGCCGCAGTCACATTACCGGTGACAGTCCCGAACCCGCCGAGCGTCTTGCCGCTGCCCAATGTCAATGTCCCGTTGGTCGTGCCGTTGACATCGAACACTGCCGACGCGTGACCAATGGTATCGCCAACCGTGATCGTCGTCGTATTCGTGAGAGCACCGGTGAGTACCAGCGTACCGGCCTGAATGGTCGTCGTGCCGGAGTAGGTGTTACTGCCGCCCAGCGTCAAGGTGCCTGCACCCGTCTTGATGAGCGAGCCATTGGTACCGGAGATGACACCCTTGTAGAGAAGATTGGAAGCGACCTCGAAGGTGCCGCTGTAGCCGTTGCCCAGAACAATGCTGCGGGTGGAACTGATTTCGATGCCACTGGCCACCAGCGTGCCGTTGTTGAAGGTCAACTTGGTGGCAGCCGTACCCGGCACCGCACCCAGTTGCAAATCATCCGATATCTTCAGCGTGCCACCACCGCTGATGGTCATGGTGTTGGTATAGGCCGCATTGGCCACCGTGAGCACGAGCGTGCCGCCGCTGACGGTCGTCGTGCCGGTATAGGTGTTCAAGCCGCCCAGGACCAGCGTGCCGGCCCCAGCCTTGGCGAGGTTGCCGCCGCCGTTGATAACACCGTTATAGGTCAAGGTCTTGGTGTCGTCCACGCTAATGGTACCGGTGGCCGTGATATTAATGCCGCGATTGGCATTGAGTGTGAATGTATCAAGAGCCCGCAGGCCGCCGTTGTTCAATGTGATCTGGTTGGACATCACAGAACCGGGTGTAGCCCCTAGAGCGGCATTGTCGTTGACCGCGAGGTAACCGCTACCAGTGGCGCTGAAGATTGGAGTAATGTTGGAGGTCGTGGTGCTGTTGAATTGATTCGTCCCGGTAAGTGCCAGGGTTGCACTGCTAATGCTCACCGTGGTATTCGAAAGCGTCAGATTCAGATTGCCGCTGAGCGTATAGGTGCCGCTTCCGTTGTTAGCCGTGAGCTGATTGATTTTCAAGGTCTGATCGCCGGTGAGATTGACGTTGCCATTGCCTTGGAATTGGATGTTGGGAGTAGTGGTGCCATTGGTGAGCGTGCCGCCCCAGGTGAAGGAGTCCCCCGCATTACCGCCAACGAAAGTGACGGTGCCTGTCGTGTTGATGGTAATGCCGCGATTGGCGCTCATGGTGACGGCTCCGGAGCCGGCATAGGCGCCGATGGAGGTGGCGCCGTTATTACCTGCCGCCAACGTGAGATTGGCTGAGTCTGCCGTGGCGGGAATGGCGCCCAGGGGACCGGTGCCCGCGGTTTCGTTGTCGCTGCCGCTCAGACGCAGGGTTCCCCAAAGCATGGTTTTGCCGGAATAGGAACTGCTCGTGCCGCCGAGAACCACCGTACCGGCCTGGCCACCGGTGGCCGCGTCAATCGTGAGTGTACCAGGTGCGCCGGGGGTGTCATCTATGGCGGGGATGTCGTCTCTGATCGTTCCATTATAGATGAGGGTATTATTGTTCGTCGCGACGAGCAAGCCGCCGACGCCAGTACTCCCCGTATTGTTGCCCAGGCCGCCAAAGCCCAAGGTGATGCCGCGATTGGCGTTGATCGTCGCGGTGTTGTTAGTGGTACCGGGGTTATAGTAAAGGCAGGCGCCGGGACCGAGCAACCGAATATTGGCGTCACCGCTGGCGGCATTCGCCGGCACAATCCCAAATATGCCCGTATCGCCGCCGCTCACGCCATCGCTGACGCCGAACGAAAGCCCGGTAAAACCATTGTTGTTCGAGGTCGGCGCCTCAATGACAATACCGCCCGAGAACGAGTTCGCGGTGTTGGTCAGATATACGCTGGCGTTGCCCTTGTTGGCGATCCTCAGCACGTTGCCGCTGGTGTTGTCGACGATGCGGCTCGCAATGACGAAGTTGGGGTTCCCGGGCGTGAAAGTACCAGCCGTCCCTGAATCGGTACCCAGGGTGATGGTGCGGCTCTGGTAAATGAGGTTGCCTTCGCCGTCTTTGCTGCCGTCGGTGAAATCGCCGATGGTCGCGCCGTCGCCGATCATCGTACCGGCAACGTTGATCCGTGTGGCATAGCCCAAGGCGGCATTCGAGCTGATGCTCAACGTGGCGCCCGCGGCAACGTTGATATCACCCGAAAACGCATTGACCCCCGTGAACGTCTGGGTTCCAGAGCCGGTCAGCTTGATGGCCAGCTTGTTCGTTGGGCCGTCGGAGAGGGTACCGTTAAAGGTATTATTGTTGGTCGCGCTGAAAGTGAGCGTGACGTCCTGCGAGCCGTTGTTGGTGACGGTGCCGGAACCTGTCAAGCCATTGGTAATGGTGTAGGACTGGCCATTGAAGTCCAAAGTCCCTTCGGCAACGGAGATTCTGCCGGTGAGACCGGACAGGTCGCCACTGATCCGCAACGTCCCGCTGCCGCCCTTGGTCAGGCCGGCGGTACCGGTGATATCGCTTCCGACGCTCAGATCGGCAAAAGTCTGGAAGATCGCTTCGACGCCGGCAAACTTAAGTGTCCCGCCGGTGATAATGTTGGGGGTGCTGCCAGCGCTCAGAACGCCGCCGCTGACGATGGTCAGGTCCTCAAGAGCGAGGGTGCTGCCGTCGTTGATGGTTAGAGAATTGATGCGGCTGGTGCCCGTGGAAGAGATCGGAGCCGGAGAACTGATGTAGATGTTGTTGGCGTTGCCGGACGCAATCGTGGTAACGGCGTTGGTGACGTATTCCGACGAATCCAGTGCGCGAATGCCAGTCGTCGCGTCGTAGGTGGCGAAACTCTGGCCATCAACCGTGGCATAGGGCATGATGCGAATCAAGGAGTTGCCGGCGGTGGTACTGTTGCTGCCAGTATGTGTGGGGGCAGTGGTGAAAAGGACTGTGCCATCGGTGCCGATGCCAAAGTCAATTACCGAACTTGGGTTGCGCGTGAGGCTGGCGAAGGCGATGGTCGAACTCTCGCCGGAAGCGGGCGTTATCGTGAGGTGTGCTGCAGCACCAGTGTTCGCATTGTTCGCATTCTGACCCACCGTGAGGGCACCGGTGCCGAATGTATTCAATGTGCTATCGCCGATTCCAACAACATTAAATTGAGAGATTCCGTACAGGGTAATGTTGCCGGTACGGGTGGTATTTGTGGTGTCCGATGTCTTGAATACAAAAGCACCGCCGTTATTCACCGTGATGGCTGTGGTGAGGCTGCCGTTGACGCCAATCTCAAAGGTTCCGCCATTGTTCACCGAGACGGCGCTGGCGATACTACCGGTCAGCCTAAGCACACCGGCATTGACATTGGTCGCGCCTGTGTAGGTGCTGGCTCCACCCAGAACAAGCGTTCCGTCACCGACTTTGGTCAAAGACATCGCCTGACCACCGCTCGCGCTCGTGTTGGCAATCACGGAGTTGACGGTACCGGTAACGCCCACATCGGTCGTAACAGTCAGCGTGCGAGCCGCTGCCGCTGATGTCCGTATGAAGCCACCATTAATCACCCAGCCATCGGTCATGAAGTTCAAACCGCTTAAGTCGGCATCACCAGCAAGATTGATGGCGCCAGGAGTGCCCGAACTCGAATCGAATATCGCCGTGTGGGGAGCACCAGTTGTGTTGTTCCATGCGACATCGCCAGAACCGGTAGTCCAATTCGCATCACCGTTCCAATTGGTAGTGCTGGCCCCGCCTGTCCAAGTGTAAATCGCCGCCGACGCCGTCTGCAGCGACATCGCCGCCGCGATCGCCGCCATGCTCAGCACGCCGTACTTCCTGAACAACCGCCCGCCAATTCCTCTAAAATTACCTGGCTTGCCCCCCCCCCCCATCTTAACATTCGCTTCCTGAATTTCACGAACTTCGCGAACCAACCGACCGCCGAGGATTTTGTGACTGGCCATTTTCACGATCTCCACCAAAGAAAGGACTCTCACTCACTATTTCAGCTTCCCGACCGGGAAGCAAAAAACACGAAGGGAACGACAACAACGCCCAAAAACACGCCACTTCAGCGCATCTCGGACTTTGCTCTCATTCCCTCTTTTGTCTCAAGGTCACTTTTTTCAACGTCCCGAACTCAGCTCATTCTGAATGTGCGAAATGCCGCAATAAAGCGTTTGGACCAACTGACGGGGACCCTCTGACCTCATCTGCAATCTACCACCACTCTTGGGAAATGCAAATAAAAACTACAATAATTCGCATTAAGGGAGGCGCGTGACGTAAAACGCTCGTAGCGACCCCGCTTTGCGGGGTGGCGATGGCGGAAGATTCTTCCCCGCAAAAGTTGAGCCGTTGATCGAAAATCAACGCTCATTCCTAATAACTAATACGCTAATATGCTAACATGCTATCCCCTTGACGAATCCCCCCGAATCACTAATAACTACAGCTCGTGTTACCCTAAAAATCAAAAATCAAAAATCTCACAAAGGAGCCCCCCATGCCCGGACCCTCTCTCAACGTCGGCCTCATCGGCTACCAGTTCATGGGCAAAGCCCACTCCAACGCCTGGCTGCAAGCCCCGCACTTCTTCGACCTCCCTCTCCACCCCGTCATGCACACCCTCTCTGGCCGATCCCTCGCACCCCTCCAAAAAACCGCCAAATCCTGGAACTGGCAACACTACACACAAAATTACAAAGATATGTTAACAAATCCAGACATCGGCCTGATCGACATCGCCACCCCCAACAACGCCCACGCCGAGCTCGCCATTGCCGCCGCCGAAGCGAAAAAAGACGTCGCCTGCGAAAAGCCCCTCGCCCGCACTTGGTCCGAAGCCAAGGCCATGCACGCCGCCGTCAAAAAAGCCAAAGTCAACAACTTCCTCTGGTTCAACTACCGCCGCGTCCCCGCCGTCGCCTACGCACGACAACTCGTCCTCCAGGGGCGCATCGGACGCATCTTCCACGTCCGCGGCCTTTACCTCCAGGACTGGATCAAATCCCCCAACACCCCCTTCGTTTGGCGGCTCTCCAAGTCCGTCGCAGGCTCCGGTTCCCACGGCGACCTCTGCGCCCACACCATCGACATGCTCCGATACATCTCTGGCGAAGAATTCACAGAAGTCTGTGGCACCTTCGAAACCTTCATCAAACAACGTCCCCTCGGACGCATGCTCGAAGGACTCACCGCCTCCTCCTCCGGCTCCCAAAAGCTCGCCAAAGTCGACGTCGACGACGCTGTCCTCTTCCTCTGCCGTCTCTCCGGCGGCGGTCTCGGCACCTTCGAAGCCACTCGCTTCGCCACCGGATACCACAACGCCAACACCCTTGAAATCAACGGCGACAAAGGCTCACTACGCTTCGACCTCCCCAACTTCTCCTTCCTCGAATTCTACGACGACACACTCCCCGCCTCCGAAAAAGGCTGGCGAAAAATCTCCTGCACCACCGCCAACCATCCCTACGCCGGCCAATACTGGCCCCCCGACCATCCCATCGGCTACGCCGAATCCTTCGTCAACACCGCCGCCGACATTACCTCTCATATCGCCAATGCGAAAAAACCGGCCGACTTCCACGCCAATTTCGACGACGGTTTAGCCTGCCAACAGATTCTCGAAGCCGTTACGGTCTCCGCAAAGGAAAAATGTTGGATAAAAACGAAGGAAATCAGATAAAATCAGACAAAAATAGACAAAAACAGACGAAATTGTGATAAACTGATCATTTACAGCAGACGATTTGGCTTATTTTTCTTATTGGAGAGATGTCCGAGCGGCTTAAGG
Organism: Phycisphaerales bacterium; assembly: GCA_009781185.1. Classification (GTDB taxonomy): domain Bacteria; phylum Planctomycetota; class Phycisphaerae; order WQYP01; family WQYP01; genus WQYP01. The sequence goes on from WQYP01000034.1 coordinate 25,408, forward strand.
AACACGACTGGAAATCGTGTGTGGATGTTGAGTCCACCGAGGGTTCGAATCCCTCTCTCTCCGTTACCTTCCACGAGCCTCTGTAACCTCTTATTTTGAGAGAACTTACAGAGGCTCGCTTATTTGGCACAGGCAACTGTGCCAAATCTGTGCCAAATGGAGAGAGCGGGCGAGGACACAAGGACATATTCACCTCCTTTCGTGACAATCCCCGGGCAGCATCGTGGGTTCGTGGCATGGTCAGGCGTCCTTCTCTGCTGTGGTCGCCGAAACTGCGGCAGTGGACGTCTCGGACGGTGGAGCAACCTGTCGCAACGCTGCGGCAGCCGCACCCACCAAGTTAAGCTTGTTCATGTGCTCGGCGGAGATGTTCTCACGTAAATGATAGTAGTGACGGACCATCCGGCTGTCGCGATGGCCGAGCCAAAGCATCAGCATCTGTTCCGGGGTGTTGTGATCGGCGCACTGCGAACAGAAATAGTGGCGGAAGCTGTGGATCCGGCCGTCTGCGAAGCCGATTTCGTCTGGCGGAGCAGGGAAGAAAGAACTCAGCGGCGTGATGACTTTGCGGATGAAAATATTTCGAACGGTGTCTGGCTTAAGGCGACCGCTTTTGGGACCATGGAAAAGCAAGCCGTCGGAATGGCGCGGCAGGCGATCCAACACCGCTTGCAGGTCGGGGTGGATGGGGAAGGAGCGTGTGTAGCCGCCTTTTGTGGTGCGAGCCTGTTGCCGCTGCTTGAGTGTGCCGCGGCGACTCGTGTCAGGCAGCACGATCTTGCCGTTCTGAATGTCCGACTCACGCAAGGAAGCCAATTCCGAAATACGCAAGCCGGTGGTAGCCAAAGCGATCAGTACATGCCCCAGCCAATGCAGCTCTGGATTTTGTAAGCAGTGAGTGATCATCTGCTCCACCTCCGTGCTGCGGTAACAATATCGGGTTACCTCATCAGATTTCTGGAGTTTGAGGGGCTGATAGCAGGTTACAGGCAGACGCTTGATTTCATGCACCAGGTACTTCAAGAGCTGATTGATCGTGTTGAGTTCAATCCTCACGGTGGCATAAGCGTAATCTTGTTTTTCCAGCCAGACGCCATAGGCGTCAATAACGCTCCTAGTGCTGCGTCAACACTAAAACTTGGGATGGCGATGTTGAGGATGTACGGAAAAAAACGATGGTTGACGCAAATGGTGATCCCAAGTTTTAGTGTTGACGCGGCACTAGCCATGGGACTGATTGTAGTCTTGCTCGGAACATTCGTAAAATTCGTTTGGCGACATCGGTTGAGGGAAGTAAGATGACTGTCGCTTTGTACGAACAGACACGAACAAGCATGAATAGCCATCGGTTGACACGAACTTTTTTCAGTGTCCCTGATTAACGAGGAATTTTACAATATGGCCTATGCCCGCCACGACATCACTTGCGACATCACCGCCGAGCGGGTGAACCTTCTCATCCGCGAAGGCGAAGGTCTGTTGGTGGAATTCAAAGAACAATTCACCACACGCATCGCCGAGGACATCGTGGCTTTTACCAATGCCAAAGGTGGAACGCTTCTGCTTGGTGTGCGAGATAACGGGACGATTCGTGGCGAACGTCTGACCAATAGCATGAAAGCCATCATCAACGACGTGGCGAGAAACTGCAAGCCGCCCATCGCCGTCAAGGTGGCACAGGTTGGCGAGGTCGTGGCGGTGGTTGTTCCGGAGGGAACGGAGAAACCCTACTCCTGCTCCTCCGGTTATTTCCGTCGGCTCGACGGCAACACGCAGAAGATGAGTCACAACGAACTCCGCATCATGTTCGCGGAGAACGAGCCGCTACCCTTCGAGGAAAAGACGGTCCGGGACTTCACCTTCAACGACGTTTCCAAGGCCAAGATCAACGCCTTTACGAAGGAAGCGGGTATTCGCATCGGTCGCACGACCGCCGCTGATTTTCTCAAGAGCCTCAAGGTGGCCGACGCGTCGCGTGTCAAAAACGCAGGCATTCTCTTTTTCGCCAAGGATGTATATCAGCACCTCCACCAGGCTCAGATGACGCTGCTTGCCTTCAAAGGCACGAACCGACAGCACATTTACGACCGACGCGATGTGCGAGACGACCTGCTTACCCAGTTCAATGAAGCGATGGCGTTCCTCAAAAGGCATCTGAACATCCGTAGCGAAATCCGTGGCGTGAATCGGCGTGACATTTACGAGATTCCGCTGGAGGTGTTGCGAGAGGCTGTGGTAAACGCCCTCATGCACCGCGATTACAGCATCACCGGCACACAGGTGAGCGTCGAAGTCCACGACGACCGAGTGGAGATCGTCAATCCTGGCGACCTGCCGAAGGGTCTGCCGCTTCAGAAATTCGGCTCGGTTTCCATCCGCAGAAACGAGTTGATCGCGGACCTTTTCTTTCGTCTGGACAAAGTAGAACGCGTCGGCATGGGCATCTCGAAGATGAAGGAAGCCATGCTTGCCGCCGGTCTTCGCGAACCCACGTTCGAACCTGGCGGATTCTTCCGTGCGATCTTCTACCGCTCGCCCGAGTTCGCCTTGAAAGAAGGAGAAGCTGGAAAAAAGACTACCCTGAAAACTACCCCAAAGACTGCCCAGAAAGCTATCCTGAAAACTACCCAGAAAACTGCCCAGAAAATTATTCCCAAAATTGTCCGTCTGATCACCCAGAAGCCAGACATCACCCGTCAACAGATGGCCGAGTCGCTCGGAATTACCGATAGCGGCGTGAAGTATCACCTGCGGAAAATGCAGCAAGAGAACTTGATCCGGCGCGTTGGCCCCGACAAGAGCGGGCACTGGGAAGTCTGCTGATTGTAAATCCTGCTTTGCAGCACAGGAGAACACACATGCTCGACGGCCTCGACTTGATCGATTGGGCATCTCTTCAGCACGCATATGATAGTGCCGTCGACGTTCCTGACCTTCTTCGCGATTTGGCTTCCACGAACGAAGAGAAGCGGAAGAACGCCATTTACAGGTTGTTTGGAAACATCTGGCACCAAGGCACCGTTTACCCGGCTACAGCAGCAGCGGTCCCCTTCCTCTACGAATTGTTGAACGCTCCAAACGTCTCCGCCAAATCTGAGATCGCATGCCTACTTGCCTGCATTGCAGCGGGAACTGGCTACCTGGAGGTTCACATCTGCCTATTCGAGAAAGAGATAGGCGAGGGTCTGGCGGAAGAAGGTAAGTCGTTGAAAGACGAGTTGGAACGCGAAGCGGCAGAAATACGTAGTGTTCATCAGGCCGCATCTACTCGATTACTCGACTTGCTTCCATACCTTCACGATTCTGAGGCGGAAACCCGGCGAGCGGTTGCCGTAGCACTTGGTTGCTATCCGGAACATTTGGGAACCACACTTCCCACATTACTCAAGGCGGCCGAGACCGAAATGGACAAAGAGGTCCAGCAAGCTCTCGCTGAAAGCATCGATCGCCTGGCAAAAACGCCTACGTGAGAAGTGTGATGCCGTCTCAAAATTGGAAGTGAAAGGATTCTTCGCTATCATTGCCAGACGCTGTATCATCACGTTTTGTTGTGATTTTCCGGGTTTTTATTATGCCGATCGTCGTGGTTGATTACGATAGTCAGTGGCCGCTGATTTATGAGCAGTTGCGATCGCAGATTTGGCCGACCATCACTGACGCCGCAGAGTCCATCGAGCATGTCGGCAGCACATCCGTACCGGACCTGCCAGCCAAACCGATTATCGACGCAACCATTATCGTGGCCGATTCTGATCGGCTCAGATTGATCATTCAGCGTCTGGATACGATCGGATATCGCCATCGCGGCGATCTTGGCGTGCCGGGCCGGGAAGTTTTTTCAATACACGCTGGCAGTCCGGCCCTCCATCTTTACGCAGGCGTTCGCTCGGCAGTCACTATTCAGAACCATCTCGTGCTGCGTGATCGTTTGAGAGCCAACCGTGACCTTGCCGCCGCCTATGGTCGGTTAAAGAAAGAACTTGCCTTACGTTTCCCCGACGACATCGACGCCTATACTGCCGGGAAGACGGACTTTATTCTCTCGGTTTTACGGGATGCCGGCTTTGCATCAAGCGATCTTGAAGTCGTCGCAGATGTCAATACTATCCCAGCCCTGCGCCGACCACGCGTTCACCACGACGGAACGGTCCGTTGATCACAAATTAACGGCGAGTGGTCGCGGGGTATCGGGTGCCGCGACCACCCGCCTGCATATCCACCCCCGACGTAGAATCTCGACCATACCACAATAAAGGAGTTCAAGGATGAAGCCACGTTATAAGTTGCACCGACATACCGCTGACGGCCACCAGCACATCCTGCACAGCGATGACAAAGCTGACGTCATCAAAGCAGCCATCAGTTCTGAGCTGGTGGATGAGGAGTTTACCAACGCGGGGGGCCGTGTGGAGGTCACGCCGGTCGACGACGGCTGGATACGAATCGAGATCACCATCCCAAAAACACTTAGCAAAGGTGAAGTTATGGAGAACATTGCGGACGTTGGCGGCAACATCACCGGAAAGGGATGGTACGACGTGCGAGACCAGGGGCAGGAGGAGAAAGAGGACCGTTGGGTGTCGTGGTACGTGGTCAAACACCACAACGGCGCACCCTGCATTTGAAGAGAGGGAGCGAAGTGGTATCCCCATACCCGCCCTTATTTTTATTGCGACTGCCGTTTGAGCAGCCATATCTTGTATTTGGCAGCCAGCCCTCCACTATTACTTGTGCAGCCAAAGTAAATGGTAAACCTGTGACACAACAGACCTTAACGCAATTCTATGGGGCTTGAGCTGAGATTGGCACGCCAGTTGTATTGACTCTTGTAGCGTTTTCGATCCAACGGCACATCGGAGAAATTTCGTGCCGAATGCATTCTACGGAGTACATGAGAATGAACGGATTGAGCTTCGTCAATGTCACCAGATTGATCTGGCGTTGAGCCGCCCGGATCGAATCCGGTGAGTTGTTCAAACAGCAGACTGAGAAGCCATTGACGAACGGATATAGTTAAACGAACGGATGGTAGTCGCTCATGGAATGGGCATCTAAAGACTATTTCCTGCTCCCCGGATTTATTTCGGCATGGGTGTTCTATGGCCTCACAGCTCTCGTCATAGCCGCCGTCATCGCTGCAAAAGTAATCCAGGTGCGACGGATAGTCCACAATCATATAGTGTCGCGAACTGGACCAGACATGAACGTCATCTCGCAGCGTGCCCTTGTATCACGATCTTCTGTACGCCGGAATCAAAGGCAAACAGGCTCGTCGTATCAATAACGACCTCATGTTCCTGCTGCTGGTTACTGTTCGATCTATGCAGAATGCACATGCTGCTCTGTGGCAGCAGCAGACCGGCAAAGATATCGCCGCCAAATTAGAGCCACCAGAGATCCCCGGAACTGAAAATCCCGGAACAGCTACTTCCTAACGCTTTTCTCCCCAACAACCGCTCACTTCGATAACGACACCGTGACCTACATCCTGCCACCCATTCCTCTGACGCATTGGAATCGCCTGCGAATCCAGCTCCCCAACAACATCCATCTCAACGCAGGAATCGGCGACCCAAGGTTCAATCCCGCATCTTCAGCACCATCCCCCACGCGAGATAACGATTGAGCCTGATTTAGGCAGCAAAGTGCAACGGCAAGAGAGATGTCGGCTGGGTTTTCAGCCGGCATCTCTCTTCGCTTATTCTCAAAATCTCAATAGGAACAAAAAATGAACAATGACAATGTCCAATCCATAACGGATCGACTCATATGCATCACAGAAAACACCGACGTTATCCCCCATACCCTTACTGATCCTCCCGCCTTTGAGCCGTTCGGTCTTCCACCGCTCCCCTTATCGCAAGGCTCGTGGCTATCAGCACTGGGCACACTATTCCGCCGCAAATACCGCCGATGTCTCGCACTTCACCTCATACTCGACTGCCAAGCTCGGCGATGGGTCAACCCCATCATCCCCACCCAACGCTGCGGCCCGACCTCACCAACTTGGTCCATCCTCGAAAAAGACCTCACACACCTTCCTGCATCAACACGCATCGGTGGCAGCTTCCAAACCGGCCGCGCCGATGACATCAACGAGATCAAAGCCCGAATCCCGCCATATGACGGCATCCATTGCTTTCTCAAAATCGAACGCCACCTCTTCACCAAATTCTGGATGGTCCGCGCTGGCGATCAACTTGACGTTATCCCACCAGAATTCATCGTGGTCGACGACTGGCTACAATTTATCATCGCTAACTACGACCGGTTCGAGTTCTGTTCTCAACCTTGAACCATATGAAACGAGAAGTCACAGCTCTTGTCCGCAATGGCTCTGGATCGACCAGTGGTTGGCCGATTAGCTGCTGGTCACCGATCTATCCGTTTTACAACCGGCTTTTTCGGCGGTATCGTCGATAGAAGATGGAGTGTAAGTCATGAACTACGACATGGAACTGGCCAATCTCAAAACCGTATTGCAGCAGCGGATTTCTGCAGGAACCACTTCCCGGAGGCAACTTCAGGACATCTTGGAGCGTATCGCTTTGTTGACCCTGGATGCTTTGCAGAACCCCTGGCACCCTTTAAGAGAAAGGCTTGCCGAGTTGCAGAAGCTGACTTGTAGTCCCGCTAAACAAAAAAAGCGACCTGCCGTGAAGAATATCCCTCCGTACAATCAGGATCGGCGTTTCTTTAGTGTTGATAGAGTATATAGATGAGCTACACAAGACTCACTATAGAAAAACTAGATATGCAAAGAATAGATATGCAAAAGTTGAGAGATTGCGCAAGCAGACACGAACGGAGCTTTTTGTCAAGTGAATACTCCTTGAAAATAATAAGAAGTCATTGAATATACTTTGGGTGTGTTTGGGTTACGTAGAAAATGTCAAGTCACTCTTGTATTTTTATGACAAAGCCTTGTAGGCAAAGGCTTTAGATTCCGAATTCGTTTGATTCAAGGTTGTGAGCCGAACTCAAATCGGTCGTAATTGGCGACTATAAGCTGTAGCCAATCATTGAACACGATAAATTCTGGAGCGATGACATCGGCTCCTGGAAGAGTTCACTCGCCGGTGTATTGGGCTGATCCCGTGCCACGAACTTCACTCGCAGCAGATAGACCGCCAGCACGCTCAGCAGGCCAATTGCGACTGTGCCCATGGTTCTCG